>JAQBBZ010000383.1:0-11822 GCA_032125735.1 Labilibaculum sp. | reverse complement strand
ACAGTATATTTACGTGGCAAAACCGCTATATTTTGCTCCGAATTAAATGCCTCGTTGGGCTCTGACAGGTGATCAATTACGCCACCAAAATAAACACTTTTATAATTTACGATGAGTCCCATCGAAAAATCCCAGTAAGATTTACTCAAACTACCTGGCTGTAACTCTCTGGAAGGATAAATCACTCCATATAATGGATCGATCATATCCGAAAATACCAATGCCGCCCAATCCAATTTCCGTTGAATATAGCCAGCCTTAAATCCAACGTTCATTGATAAATTTGTATTTACATCTAAAGAATATGAATACATTCCTGAAACTGTTGTTGTTTTAATCGCTCCTTGTCCCTGATTATCCTGAAGTATTAATAGCCCTACTCCACCATTCATTAAATCAACGAATTGATCGTAAGAAGCACTGTAAGTAACAAAAGGGCGATTGTTCTGTGGCCATTGATTACGATATGACATTCCTAGTGTTGGAACATATTCTGATCCGGCAAACGCAGGATTAAGGTAGAGTCTATTCGCGTAAAACTGAGAGAACTCAACGTCCTGAGCCTTGACTAGTGGTGTCAATAGCAAACAACAGATGATATAAATAAATCTCCATTTTACCATTTTATCGAATTAAAGAAACATTTCCATCCTGACGAGCTTTCCCATTAACGATTAAAACCCACACATATACTCCTGTATTTGCTTTCTTCCCCTTGTAGGTACCATCCCAGCCTTGACCTAAATCAGTAAATACATATATTAATTCACCCCATCGGTTGTAAATAAACATCTCAATATCCTCACCTGCGATATCACCTGTTATTGATGGCCCAAAAGTATCATTAACACCATTTCCATCGGGCGTAAAAGCATTAGGAACAAATATTCGATACCTATCCATGTATACCATAATTGAATCTGATCCTACACAAGCATTTATATCAGTATATTCCAACCAATACTTTCCTTCAGCAGTAACCGTATAGGTCGAGCTTGTAGTTCCATCTTGCCACAAATAATTGCCTGGCAAGAAGCGGATATTTATTGATGGTGATAAAATTTTGGTTTCCGTATAAAATATTGTTGTATCCATTCCTAAATCAAAAACCGGCTTATCATGAACTGTAAAATAAACTACCGAAGAATTAACACATCCATTTTCAACTTTCGCAAAATAACTTTCACTGGAACGAATTGTAAGCTTAACAGGATTTAACACAGGAATAAGTAAATCAACGTCTTCATACCAACTAACCAAAACGGATGTACTAGTGGTTATCTGATTATTTAATTTCGTTAAATCATAATCAGTAACTTCTCCATTCCCAGTAATATTCTCACACAATTCAATACTCAAATCATTTGCTTCAGGAAGAGGATTCACAATAAAATTCAATCGTCCAGAATTTTCACATCCCCCAGAATTAGTAGCTTGGACGTAATATGAACTTTGATTAAAGATGGTTACATCAAGAGGATTCGCCACAGGAATATTTAATTGGTCATCCTCAAACCATCGTACATTTGCAACAGGATCGTTACTTACCCCCAAATTATAATCAGTCAGGTTTATTCCAGATAATGATGAAGAACCAAAACTATCTTCACAAACGACTTCATTTACTGTTGATGTTTGAGGTAATAAGGAAATATCATAGGTTAGTTCTGCAAAATTCTCGCAGATACCATCCCAAACTCGTGCATAATAAATATCTCCATCTGAAACTAAAACATTCTGAGCATTTAAGACAGGATTTGAATAGCTTGCTTCAGAATACCAGATAATTGTACTGGTTAATGATGATGTAATATCAGACTCATAATTATTTAAATTTTCTCCGATTACCTGTCCCGTATTAAAAATGTCTTCACATAAGGTAACAATATGATTTTGAGCATCGGGTGATGCATTAATGATAAAATCGATTCGCCCCACATTACTCTCGACTCCAAAACTTACCCTAACAAAAAAACTATCTCCGTTAGAAACACTTGTATTCATTGGAGTCGGAATCGGTAAAGTCAGACCTATATCAAAAAACCATTCTTTTACAGTGCCGGGATCATTATTTACAGCTGATTCTAATTGAGAAAGATCATAGGATGAGAATGTGCCGCTTCCCTTTATGTCTTCACACAATTCAACCTGCAGATCATTCGCTTCCGGCAAATTCTTTACATTAAATGTTAAAACCGCTGTATTTTGACAATTTCCATCATTAACCAAGGCGTAATAATCATCGCCAGTAATAACATTTACATTACTGGGAGTTACAACTGGAATTGTTAGTAAGGCATCTTCATACCAAGTTATCGAATTACTTGAAATAAGCGAAGTATAAGCTAATAAATTTACTCCTGAAGCCAATCCTGTACCAAAACTATCTTCCCATACATCAACAGTTTGATCGATAGCATTAGGTCGTGAATTAACGGTATATGTTACTGCAGCGACATTAGTATTAAACGCATCATTTACAGCGGCAAAAAATCGATCTCCGTCACTAACAATAACATTTGTTGGATCTGCAATTGCATTTACAGGCAAACCACTTGGTTCTGTGGGCCAATCAAAATACCAGACAAAAGAGTCACCATTTCCTTCATTAATTTGATTCTCGAGTAAACTTAAATCAACTAAAGCAGTTCCTGTTCCTTCAACATCTTCACATACAACAGGAAATACATTTCTTGCTACAGGAGTATTTACAACTGAAAAATCAATTGTAGCAACATTTGAACAAGTTCCATTTGACACAAGGACATAAAAAACATCTCCATCTGTTACATCTTGATTCGTTGGGTCTGGAACTAAAGAAGTGAGACCAGAATCTAAATACCAATCAATAGAATTTGATTGTCCTCCTAAAATAACATTATTATAAAAACTTAAATCTACACCCAAAGAAATCATAGATCCTGGTACATCTTCAAACTCTACAACACTTTGGCTATTTGCGATTGGTGAAGACTGAACCGTATAAGTAACTACTGCTGAATTAGATTCTCCTGCACTTTGAACTAGTACATAAAATAACTGCCCATTTGTAACACTTACATTTGCTGGATTCGCAACAGGATTAGACAATGCTGCATCAGTAAACCAACTAACACTACTCGTTGTTCCACCATTTATGGCACCATTTAGCAACAATAAATTAATATTTGAGGCTACTCCACCTCCAAAAATATCCTCGCACACCTTTATGTTCAAATCATTCGCAATGGGCGATGAACGAACCGTAAATTGAATGATGCCGCGATTTAAACATGATCCATTATCAATATTAGCGTAAAAAACATCTTGATCATTTACCACTAGATTAGTCGGATTTACAATAGGATTTATTAGAGCCGCATCGCGATACCACACAATGTTATTTGTGCCTGCTACCTGAACATTATAGGATGTAAGATCAACTCCTGAAGCGGTTCCTGATCCAAAGCTATCTTCCCAAATTTGAACAGAAACATCATTTCCTTCCGGCAGCGTTTCAATTGTATAAGTAACCGTGGCGACACTAGTCTCTGTTCCTGTGGATACTTGTGCATAGAAAATTTCTCCATCAGAAACGATTCTATTGTTCGGATTTGTTACCGGCAGGCTTAAAGTAAGATTATGAAACCATGTCACTACAAAACCATTGTTGTTTGTAATTGCCGGTTCCAGCAATGTTAAATCAATATTAGATACAATACCTGAATTGTAATTATCTTCACAAAGAACGATATTTTGATCTACTGCCTTCGGTAAAGAATTTACCGTATAAGTTATTACAGCAACATTATTGCAAAAGCCATCATTCACCTCAACCCAAAACTGCTGTCCATTGCTCACTGTTACATTCGCAGCATTAGGAACATAAATTGTTAATGCAGCATCAGAATACCAGATATAAGTTGCCCCAAGCGTACTATTTACTGCATTTTCTAACAAGGTGAGATCTATACCACTTGCTATTCCTGTTCCTTGAACATCTTCCCATACCGATTCCGCCTGATCTGCAACCGTAGGTAAGGGACGGATTATTACCGCCTGAGTGATATTATCGGATCCGCCTGAAATTAAACTAACCTGAAGGTTAACATTATAGGTATTAGCTACCGAATAAACATGATTTACAGTAAACGGACTTGTATTGGAAGTTAAGCTCATTCCATCACCAAAATTCCAGGTTGCACTGGAAACATTTGCCAAATCGGAACTTATGGTAAACTCAGTGTTGTCTCCAACACAATCAAACTCATATGCAAACTCGAGAGTGAAAATACTAGTCACAAAATTAGGTAGGCCTAATCTACATCTTCGTCCAGACAGATTTTTTGAATCAGCCACAAAATTAGCTCCGGCGCCAGCTACGTCGGGATTATTAATAACATCTAAATTCAGACTTCCAGTTGTTCCATTCGTATTATTTTTAGCCATGTAAATTCTATTATCCGGAGCCAACTGTAATGCACCATAAAACCACGATCCACTTCCAATAATTTGAGCAGAACTATTAATCGTAGTTTGGTTATTAGAAGTTACATTGAATTGATACAAATCGCCATCAGTAAATGAGCTTACATACAAGAATTCGCCCGACGGAGAAAACTCAATTCCGTAAGGTGTAGTATAATTATTTAGTTGGATTGGATTTGAAACACTTCCTGTGTTAATATTAAAATCAAATAACTCAACCCTATTTTGCGTATATATAGCTACCGCCAACTTTGATCCATCAGGAGAAGTCTTCATATAACCAATAGCAGACTTTATATCACTGTTGTGGATTACCCCAATGGAACTAATTACAGGAGAAGAAATACCCGTAGCGGTTAATTGATAGGCATAAAAATCGCGACTATTCCATCGATGCATAATAATCCAAAAATCGATACCGTTAGCATGTTTTACTGCAGTTACTTTTTCACATACTTCATTTCCATAAAGCAGCGTATTCTTAACGGTCACAGCCCCAAGACCTCCATTTTGCGATAAATCAACAATGGAGTAATTTAATCCATTTCGAAGAGCATTTTGATGTGCATCAACAGTAAATATATAGTAGAGTATAGCACTTCCTGGTTGTTGTACAATAATTGAGGATTGTGTTGCCGAAGCATTTCCATCTAAGCCAGTTCCGTTGGCCATTACTGCATGATTTTTATTATAAACCGTAACTCCATCTGTGTAGAATAGCAAATCCCCTTGTGCAGTACATACTGTGGAACAACCTTCCTCTGTATTTAAACTTCCATCGGTTAAAGCAACCGAAGGTGTAACATTGAAATTTAAACCCGCATTTTCACCAAAATACCATATTCCAGCCTGTCCCTGACCAAACACTACATTTGAAGCCAAAAAGATATAAAAAAGGACTATGCGAAATAGAAATTTCATTTTTAGGATGTATTAGAAAAAGGGGAAAAACAATCATTGTTTAATATTGATTAAACGCTGTATATCTTTCACTTACCATACAATTTACAAAATAAATTTAATCAATTATTCAGATACAGTTTCTTATTAAATAAAAATCAGGCAAATATTTCATGAATCATGAATAATTACCTGATTATTAATATTAGTTAAACGGCATTTGTCAAAAAAATTAACTCAGGCCTAAGTAATCAAAGAGTTTAGACTTAACGGTTGTAGTCAAGGGTCGTTTTCCATTAAGAATATAAGACAAATACACATCGGTTACACCAATAATCTTGGCAACTTTCTTTTTCTTGTCATCTAGAATTCTGAGTCTGTCTTTAATTCTAACTAAATCGTTCTGAACTTCCTGCTTCATAACTTCAGTTTTATAATTTAACAATTGAGATTAAGGTTACTTGTTTAAATTTGAACTGGAAACAAATGGTCATCACATTTGTTTCCAAGGTTCAAATTCAATTTTTGTAAATTTTTTAATCAATCTACATGGTTGGTTAAAAGTGAATAGAGCAAAACATTAGTTCGGACTATAATCCAGTCCAGAACCAATAGCTTTTTTTAATTCGAATAAGCGAAGTTGCTTTTGTAGCAATTCGTAATTCGTATAGAGCGCTTTCCGGTTTTCCAATTTGGAATTGTGTTCCTCACGGTCAACCGTAATCACAACTTTGGTTTCTTTAAAATTATCATTAATGTATTTTAGCATATCCATATTAGACAATGCTTTTAACGGAATGATAACCAAATCAATTGCTGTATGATTTAAAATTATTTCCATCTCATTAGGATCGTCAGCAAAATACGCTCTAGCATCTAAGCTCTGAATGTATTCTTTCAGCTCATCAATTAATGATCTATTTTCTTTTATAAACAAGATATTCATAGGTTCTTCTGATGAAGGAAGAATTTTTAATGAATTTCCTTCCAAAATTAACACATCCATACACTAGTACTCGTTAACAACACTTTCTCATATATCAATCTACATACCACAAAATCTTATCATCTCTATTTCAGTACGATACACGAACACACATATTATTTTGGTTAAAATATTTTATCCGAAAACGGATAGGTTAGTTTAAGAAAACTAAAACCTAAGATGTAACAGCTTGATATACTTGTGAACAAGTCATTTTCTACCAATTTATCCACTTTCGGATATAATAAAAATCGGATATATTGAAAAATTTAGAAAGTGTAGTTTTGTTGCCTTTAAATAAAAACTCTCTTACGCATTTGTATAAATCGCCAATAACGGGAAAAAAAAATATCTGGTTAAAACCAGATATTAAACTTCAATTTTATATTTTTTTATGCGCCTATCGAGAGACTGCCATGTAATATTTAAAAGATCTGCAGCCTTTGATTTATTATTATTTGATCGCTCAAGTGCCTTTTTGATGCAATCCATCTCAACCAACTCTAGATCCAAACTTTCATCCCTGGAATAATTATTATTCCGATTTTCTCCTTTAGGATGTGTCAGTTGAAAATGAGATAGGCTTAACTGATTTATGTCACAAAGAATAACCGCTCGCTCCACCATATTTTTCAGCTCCCGAACATTACCAGGGAATTCATAGGACAGTAATCGTCTAATAACAGCACCATCAATCTCAGTGATATTTTTACCCATAACTCGGTTAAAATACTTCACAAAATAATCCAAAAGCAAAGGAATATCCTCTTTCCTATTTCGCAATGGTTCCAAATGAATAATAAAAGAACTAATTCGATGGTATAGATCTAAACGAAAACCTTTCTCGGAATGAAGTCCTTCAATATTTTGATTGGTTGCAGCTATAATTCTTGTATCAAAAGGAATTTCAATATTAGAACCCACTTTCATTATCTTCCGGTCTTCTAAAACTCTTAAAAATTTGGTTTGAAGATTTAATTGCATATCCCCTATTTCATCGAGAAACAATGTCCCTTTATTTGCTGCCTCGAACCATCCTACCTTAGAATTAGCAGCTCCAGTAAATGCCCCTTTAGTATGTCCAAAAAACTCACTTTCAAAAAGTGATTCTGGAATGGCACTACAATTAACAGCATAAAAATAATTCTCTTTTCTATTACTCAAATAATGAATTGCACGAGCAACTAACTCTTTACCTGTTCCGCTCTCACCTGTAATTAGTACTGAAGTATTTTCAGTTTTAGCAACTTTTCCAATAAGGTTCATTAAGTTTCTCATCTGTGGACTATCCCCGATGATCTCATACCCCATGGCTTTTTGAAACTCTTCTGAAATAATAGAAAAATTCCGTTTAACTTCAATCAAACTTTTATTGAGATGAACAAATTTTTTGGTTCGTTCAATTGCACTTTCTACATCGCTTAAACGAAATGGTTTTGTGAAAAAATCTGAAGCTCCCAAGCGCATCGCGTGAATAACAGAATCCATCTCACTGTATCCACTAATCATGATCACCTCAATTTCAGGAAAATCATGCTTCACCTTTTCCAACACCTCCAAACCACTCATTTCTGGTAAGTTAATATCAATTATGGCAATATGAATATCATTTTTATCCATTATATCAAAAGCTTCGGACGGACTTCCTGCTTTAAATACGCTAAAATTAGGATCAATGAGAAATTCTTCCAACTCATCACGAACAAGCTTCTCATCATCTAAAATCAATATCCTTAAATTACTTATTGACACCATATTTAGTGGGCTTTACTCGGGATTAATTATTTTCAAAATTTAGTGTTTTTTTTGAATTTTTAAATTCAAAAGGCAATATCAATTTCATTTCAGTAAACTCATTCTTTGTACTACGAACCTCTATTTGCCCGTTCATTTTCTGCACTATTCCTTTACTAATATATAAACCGAGTCCCGAGCCAATACCAGATTGTTTAGTCGTGAAAAATGGTTCAAATATATAATTGAGATTATCCGGATCTATTCCGCTCCCATTATCCTTAATGGCAATAACAACATTTTCTTTCACCAAATCGGTACTAATTTTAATCCATTCACCTTTTCTCTTCGTATTTGAAGATTTAAGTCTATACTCAATGGATTCATAAGCATTATTTAACATATCGACAACAACCTTCTGAAGCTTATATTTATTACCCATTACATACAAATCATCAGAACATGCAGTAAATGAAATTTCAACAGTTCGACTTTTGTATTGTTTTTTTATTAAGCTTATGGAATCATTAACAAGACTTTTGATATCGATTAACTCCTTCGAATTTTCCTTTTGTGAGGAATTATAAATACCAATTTGTGATAAGTACTTCTTAATACGATCAATATCAACAAACACCTGCGAACATTTTTCACGTATATACCCTTCATCAATTTTATTCATAGATAAACGAAGAAGAATATTATCCATAATCATAGATATCCCTGTTAAAGGCTGATTGATTTCATTCACCATTGAACGAGCCATTTTCCCTAATGATTCAAGTTCCGATTTTTTCAACAATAATTGACGATGGAAGTCATTAATCTTCAACTCCTTTTCGACTTTTTCTTTCAGCTCCGTGTTTTTATCTTCAAATTCTTGTTCTTGCCTCCTAAGACCAGTAATTATATTCTTGTATTCAGCATACTCATTCCCAACTTCACCATTTGAAACTATTTCCATCATTATGCCACGTACCCCCTTCTCATTATTCACAAGTGTTGAATGTGCCGCTAAAACAATACGTTTCGAAGTGTTTTTTTTGGTAACAATTGACAATGTTTCAAATAAAAAGCCTTTTTTTGAGCTAGATAGATTCAATATCTTTTTAACTTTATTGGCATCTTCATCTTTAAAAAATTGGACAAATTCCACTCCCTTCAAATCTTTCAATTCTTGGCACTCTAAAAAATCAGATGCATAATCATTTAAATAGCTTATTTGATTTTCCCCATTCAATTCAAAAATAGCTTTATCATTATACGCCTCATTATTTTGACTTAAGCTCTCTTTAAATGAAAATTCCAAAGCTTTCTGCTTAGAAATATCAGACACCAAACCATCTAAATTAAAGATATCCTCTGTTTCGCTGTACTCACTTTGCATCTCAACTTTGAAATGTTTAACCGAGCCATCATTATATATATAACGATGTTCAAATTCTATTTTTTGATTTTTTTCCGGAAGATTCAAAAGCATGCGTTCAATTGCCTCTTTATCGTCAACATGGGTTTTTAATTTAATTTCCTCGAAAACATTTTCAGAATTGTCAGCAGAAATTTCATACAGATTCAAAAATTCATCAGAACCACGAATAATTTTAGAATAAGAATCCCATTCAAAACTACCTATTTTAGCTTTCTTTTGAATTTTCCTTAAAACACGTTCTTTCTTTACTAATGAATCTTTTAATTGTTTCCGTTCGGAAACATCTTGTCCTATTGCCAAATAATAGATATCATCGAATTCTATTTCCTTAAAAATACTCCATTCCAAACAAATGTTATTTCCTTCAGAATTTAAGATAGATTCTTCAAAAGTTATGATTTTACGTTTGCCTTTCAATTTTTCAATACCTTGTATCAACTGCTCTTGCAAAACCAAACTAATTGAAGCTAAGGAATCTCGCGAAATACCATCTAGTGTATAATCGAAAAAATCGGTAAATGATTTATTGGCGAATTCAAGTCGGTATGAACTGTCCAATTTTAAAATGAGCTCCGATTGTCCTTCCAAAATAGATCGGTAATTTGATGCCAGATTACGTAAGCGTCCCTCCAAAAGATCTTTCTCATTAAGAGCAAAGATCAACTTCTTATTCTGAGACTCAACCAATTTTCGATTTGTATATAACTCCAGAAAAATATTGATCTTATTAATTAAGATAGAGGAATCAAAAGGCTTCATGATGAAATCAACACCACCACATTTATAGCCTTTGGCTTCACTTTCTTTATCTAAGTAAAATGCGGTAAGAAAAATAATTGGTGTTGATCTATTTACATGACTACTTCGAATCTTTTGAGCCAGCAAAAAACCATCCATTTGTGGCATTTGGACATCTAGAATGATAAGGGCGTACTCCTTCTTCTCGATATCCTGCAAAGCTTTAATCGGTGATTGAATTAATTCTAAACCAACATTCAATTTTCCCAATAAGGCTTTTAGTAATTCCAAGTTTTCAGCACGGTCGTCAACAATCAATAATTGGGGTGTAAAATCCAATTCCATAGGCTTAGTGTTAGTATTCAGCAAACATAAAAAGAAAATAACACCCTCGTCAGGCACTATCTCTTTCATAGTGAATTTGTTTAATCTAAATTAAAACTAATGCACTAGAAAATCAACCCCTTTATGATTAAAGCTATCTTTACGTCCTTAGGAAGATATATAACAGAGACTAACTATCCGAAAACGGGTACTAATATTTTAATTGATAATCAATTAAAAGTGAATTAAGAGTAACAACTAAAGTTGGAAAGCAAAACGAAAACCCCATATTTAATAGGCGTTCTGGCACAACTTTCTGTCCATAAAGAAGAGTTTTTGCCCCTTCTCCAAAAATTATTTTAAGAATAAATGCAGGAACATGAAAAAAGGCTGGTCGATTCATGAAGGAACTGAGTGTTTTGGTATAATCTGCGTTAGAAATTATTTCAGGTGCTACTAAATTATAAACCCCATCTGCTTCTTTATTTAAAATCACAAACAAATAAGCAGCAATAAGATCCTTAATGTGAATAAATGGGAGTGTTTGCATTCCATTTCCCAATTTACCACCTAAACCATATCGAAATACTGGAAGAACTCTTGCCAATGCTCCACCTTTTTCACTCAAAACAACACCCAACCTGAAAATGATAGTTCGGACACCAAATTTTTCGGTCTTATAAGCCGCTTTTTCCCAATCGTTACAAAGCACTCCTAAGAAATCATTCGAAAGATTCATACTTGACTCATTGTGTGTATGGTCTGTGTCGTATATTCCCACAGCCGAAGTGGAAATAAAAAGCTTGGGTTTTGTTTCCATCAAGCCAATTGCATAACTCAAGTTCTGAGTTGTAAGAATTCTACTGTCGCGAAGTAGTTGCTTGTTTTTCGAATTCCATCTGCAGACAACAGGGGAACCTGACAAATGAATAATAATCTCACAGGATTTTATAAAAAGGGAAAGATCCTGAACATTCCCGTATAAAAGCTTTCTAGGAATCAATAGAATTTCAGCACTTAACTCTTCTGCCAATTTCTCAATCAGATGAGCTCCTATTAAACCTGTTCCTCCAGTAATTCCTATTTTCATTTCTCTAAGCTTAAATGATAAATCTCGAAAAATCTGCCTCTAAAAATGTTCGTTACTCGTTCGCGGTAATTCTTTCTCTAATAGTTCCACCCATAACATATGAGATATTTCCAGTTTCCTCAGAATCAGTAATTACTTGTGCATCTGTAGCTTGG
>JAQBBZ010000382.1:0-3656 GCA_032125735.1 Labilibaculum sp. | reverse complement strand
CCAATATACCATTTACTCCCTTTAATAATTTTTCCGCTCCTTCTTCTTCCACCAGTTCTGAATGAACCATGCGAATATTTACTTTTACCTCATTGCTTGCACCTGCATGAACAAAAGATTCGAGTATAGATTTGTAAGCATCTTTTAACTCTACATATTTTCCAACCAAAGCAATTTCAACTTCGGCCTTCGGATTTTTTAATTTATCCAAAAACTCCTCCCAATCCGAAATGTCCAAATCATTTTCAACTGGAACATTCAACAATTTCAGAACCTCGGTATCTAATTTCTCCTGACGCATTAAAATAGGAACATCGTAAATGCTTTCGGCGTCTATGGATTCAATGACACTGCTTGGAGCAACATTACAAAAACGGGCAATTTTTTCGCGTAAAGTACTGTTAAGTGGATGCTCTGTTCTGGCCACAATTATATCGGGCTGAACTCCCTGCTCAAGCAGCATTTTAACGGAATGTTGTGTTGGTTTTGTTTTCAACTCCCCTGCAGCAGCTAAATAAGGAACCAGTGTAAGATGTACAACCAAAACGTCGTTTCCCATTTCCCATTTCATCTGCCGAACAGCTTCAATATAAGGCAAGGATTCAATATCGCCAACAGTTCCACCAATTTCAGTGATCACAAAATCGTACTGATTTCGCTTGGCTAAAAGTTTTACACTCATTTTTATTTCATCCGTAATGTGTGGAATAACTTGCACTGTTGAACCAAGATATTCACCTTTTCTCTCTTTTTCTATCACTGATAAATAAATACGACCTGTGGTAATATTATTTGCCTGTGATGTAGGTTCGTTCGAAAAGCGTTCGTAATGGCCCAAATCTAAATCTGTTTCAGCACCATCTTCGGTAACATAGCATTCACCATGCTCGTATGGATTCAAAGTTCCAGGATCGATATTGATATATGGATCGAACTTTTGAATGGTGACTTTAAAACCTCTTGATTGTAATAACTTTGCTAAAGACGCTGAAATAATTCCTTTTCCAAGCGAAGAGGTAACCCCACCTGTGACGAAAATAAATTTAGTTTGTGGCATGATTTCTTATTTGTTACAAATAAGTCGGTAAAATTAATACTTTTTATGGGATAATGTCTTTTTACTTTACAATTGACAAAAAAATCAACTCCCTATTTAAAGCAATATCGCCAGCGAATTAAAAAGACAGATGTACATATTTTGGTATAGGAAATTAAAAAGGAATCCGTACTTTTGCTAGTTAAATAATTCATCTAAAAAATATAGAAAAATGGCTAACTTATCTACTACTTACATGGGCTTAAACATAAAAAGTCCGCTTGTAATTGGAAGTTCAGGGTTTACAAATTCTATTGAAAACATAGAGAAATTTGAGAAACTAGGAGCCGGAGCGGTTGTTTTAAAATCGCTTTTTGAAGAGCAGATTATGCACGAAGCTAACTTCACACTAAAACAGGATGTTTCTTCAAATTATTATCCTGAAGCCGAAGACTATATTCGTAATTACACAAAACAAAATAGCTTACAACAGTATTTAGATTTGATTAAAGGAGCAAAAGAAAAGGTGAACATCCCTATTATTGCAAGCATTAATTGTACTTCTGCAAGCGAATGGACCTCTTTTGCAAAGTCTATTGAAGCTGCCGGAGCGGATGGTTTAGAATTGAATATTTTCGTTATGCCATCAGACATCAATCGCAGCGGAGCAGAAAATGAACAAATCTATTTCGACATTGTAAACAAAGTGAAAAAAGAAACTGCTTTGCCAATTTCAGTAAAGCTTTCTTATCATTTCTCCAGTTTGGCCAGCACCATGGAAAAACTAAGCTGGACAGGCATTAAGTCGCTCACCTTATTTAATCGCTTCTTTTCACCCGATATCGATATTGACAAAATGGAAGTAAAACCTTCCTTTATATTTAGCAAAACTGAAGACATTGGCACTTCTTTACGTTGGGTTGCATTGCTTTCGAGTCGATTACGCTGCGAAATCTCAGCTTCTACTGGCGTGCACAATGGCGAAGCTGTTATCAAGCAATTATTGGCTGGAGCTCAAACTGTTCAGATAGCTTCAATACTTTATAAAAATGGCATCGAAAGCGTTTCTGTCATATTAGAAACCCTAAACAATTGGATGGATAAAAAAGGATTTGCAGATATAGCCGATTTCAGAGGCAATTTAAGCATTGCTAAATCAGCCAGCCCTGGAGCCTACGAGCGTGTTCAGTTTATGAAACATTTTGCAGGTATAGAATAAGCAATCTATCGCTTATTCCTAATCTTGTCCCATGAAAAAATTAAAAAATTCGGAGCTAAACCGAATCAGTGTCGAAGAATACAAAGCAGCAGAAAAGACCCCTTTTGTTGTGGTTTTAGACAATATTCGTAGCCAAAGTAATATTGGTTCTGTATTTAGAACAGGTGATGGTTTTAGAATAGAGGCCGTATATCTATGCGGAATTACGGCTCAGCCACCCCATCGCGAAATCCAAAAAACGGCTTTGGGTTCTACAGAATCGGTTCACTGGAAATATTTTGAAGAAACCACAGATGCACTAAATGAACTTAAGAATCAAGGATACCAAGTATATGCGGTAGAGCAAGCTAAAGGAAGTTATATGCTAGATACTTTTAATCCTGATTTTTCAAGAAAATGCGCGTTCATTTTTGGCAACGAAGTAAAAGGAGTTCAGCAAGAAGTAATAAACCTCTCAGATGGCTGTATCGAGATTCCTCAATATGGCACAAAACACTCTTTCAACATTTCTATCTCCGTTGGGATTGTCTTATGGGAGATGTATCAAAAGCTTAAAAATTAATGTTTTGCTTTTATTTTGCATCAACTATTTTTTTTAAGTATATTTACAAAACAATAATCGTTACGTTTTGTGCATAAATATTTTCTTAATCCAAATATAATCAATACTTTTGCACGTTAATTAAGAAACTGCAACGAAATCAATAAAAAATTATAATTATGAAAAAATTCAACAAAATTGCTTTAATGTTTGTTACGCTTATTTTTGTGCTTAGCATCAGCGTATCCTGCGGCATAAGCAAAATGATTAAAAAACACGATCAGGTTACTTACAAAGTAACTCCAGCAGTACTTCAAGAAAAAGGAGGCAATGTTCCTTATGAAGTAAGCATTACTTTTCCTGAGAAATATTTCTATAAAAGAGCAGCCGTTCAAGTAGATCCTGTTTTGAAATATGGTGATCAAGAATTGGCACTTACTTCTAAAACTTTCGTTGGGGGAAAAGTTGTTGGCGATGGCCAAATGGTTCCTTATAAAACTGGCGGAACTTATAAATTTAATGGTGAGTTCGTTTTCGCTCCCGAAATGGCAGCTTCCACCGTTGAAGCTAATCCTGTTGTCTATAAATCAAAACCAAACACTGTTCCCGTTAATAGAAACCTAGCTCCTGCTCCATTTAAAATTGGAGAAGGCATTATTCACTCTGAAGATTTAGCCGGTGGTAATGAAGAAACTCTTTTAGCTGACAATGGTTACGAATTAGAAACTGTTGTAACTAACCAAGCTAAATTATATTTCCCAAAGAATCTGTACAAATACAACAATAGTTTTGGTTTAAATAAAGAAGCTAATGTAACTGCCGCAAAAGAAGCGCTTAATAGCTTCTTAGCTAAAGGTTGG
>JAQBBZ010000381.1:0-12126 GCA_032125735.1 Labilibaculum sp. | reverse complement strand
TTAGTTACTGGCTTTTTCTTATTTGCTTCTAACATTGCCAATACTTTATCGTCATCAACCATAAATTTACGGATGGCAAGAGTTTGAATAATGGTAAATAGAGTTGCAATAAAATAGTAGTAAGAAAGACCCGATGCGTAGTTATTGAACCATACCAAGAACATTACCGGCATTAAATACATCATGGTTTGCATACCTGGCATCTGACTCGATGACTGAGTCATTTGACCATTCATACGTGTATATACCAAGTTGGTACCTGCCATCAACAAACAGAACAAACTAATGTGATCGCCATACCAAGGTATATTCCAAGGTAATGTTAAAATTGAATCGTATGATGATAAATCGGTTGCCCATAAGAAACTTTCCTGACGCAATTCGAATGAAGCCGGGAAGAATCGGAACAAGGCAATTAGGAATGGGAACTGCACCAACATGGGTAAACATCCACCCATTGGATTTACACCAACTTTTTTATACAAAGCCATGGTTGCCTGCTGGCGTTCCATTGCTTTATCTTTTGGGATTTTCTCATTTATAGCATCAATCTGAGGTTTCAACACCTTCATTTTAGCTGTTGACATGTACGACTTGTAAGTCAGTGGTGCCAAAATCAACTTAATAATGATCGTTAAAATCAGGATAATGATTCCATAATTACCAATAAATCCTTCCAAAAAGTTAAAGATTGGAATCACGAAATATCTGTTCACCCAGCCAAAAATCGTCCAGCCTAAATCAATCAACTTATGCATTTCGATATCCTGACCATCTAAATTCTTACCATACTCGCGTAAAGTGCTGAATTTATTAGGACCAAAATAAAATTTCATACCATGAGATTCCAATTGGGTGCCTTTATAGGGCAATGAAATTTCGGCAGAAAAATTCTTTAAGATTGGAGAGGTTTCCTCCATATCAACAGACTTCAACTTCACCCCTTTAAAGGCCTCATCGGCAATTAAAACAGAAGAGAAAAACTGTTGCTTAAAGCCAATCCATTTTACTTTAGTAGATAAATCCTCCTCTGCATCGCTGCCTGCCGATAAATAATCTACCTCATCTTCGAAGAATTTATAGTACAAAGCAGTGTATTGATTTTCGAACTTACGCCCTTTTTCCTGACTAGGAATATCGGTTTGCCAATTGAAAGTAACAAAGTTCGAGTTGCGGGAAATCACATCTTGCATTCCTACCAGGTTCACCGTAAAATCAACCATGTAAGAATCAGGAGCCAAAGTATATTTGTATTCGATGTACTTATCATCCCCAACCAACAATCTCATACTAACCCCATTTTCAGCTTTAGTCGCATCAACGGCAGTAGCACCATTTGCTTCAACAAAAGACAAGTCCTGAGTATTCATTGGCTTGTTTTCGGCATAGAATGTTAATCCAAACTTAGAGTTTTTTTCTGCCCACAATAACAAGGGTAAAGAATCATGTGTTTGGAATTCCTTCAACTGAACGTTACTAATTCGTCCTCCTTTAGTATTCAGGGTTAACTTAACCAATTCATTCTCAAGAGTAATGAATTCTTCTTTTTGATTTACCGCTCCGGCAAAAGCACCAAAGGCTGCTTGCATTGCAACAGTATCTTCTTTTACGTCAGCATATTGAGTCTTTAAGCCTTCAAGTCTCGCAGCTTCGACTTCTTCATTGTGCAAGCGTTCCACTAGCGCAATTGAATCTCTGGTGTTTATTGCTTTTAGTTGCTCCTCAGATGGTTTTGTTAGGTAAGTATACCCTATCAAAATCGCTCCGATGATTAACAAGCCAAAAATCGAATTTCTATCCATTTTAGTTTTTTAAATAGTTCGTTACCGGTCCAAAATAAACTCCCCTTTAACGATCTACTGTTATTTAATTTCTTT
Source organism: Labilibaculum sp. (assembly GCA_032125735.1). Classification (GTDB taxonomy): domain Bacteria; phylum Bacteroidota; class Bacteroidia; order Bacteroidales; family Marinifilaceae; genus Labilibaculum. The sequence continues at coordinate 10,249 of JAQBBZ010000381.1, read as the reverse complement.
GCTATTCAAGTTTTAAAAACTATCCCATTGCCACTTTCACAAACTCTACAAATAAAGGATGTGGTTTGATAACGGTACTTTTGTACTCAGGATGGAACTGAACACCAACAAACCATTTGTGTCCTTCCAACTCCACAATCTCAACCAATCCGGTATCCGGATTCATTCCTGTTGCTTTCATTCCTGCAGCTTCGAATTGCTCCAGATATTCATTATTAAACTCGTAACGGTGACGATGACGCTCTGATATTTCTTTTTGTCCGTAGGCCTTTAAAGCTTTCGATCCATCTTTCAATATACAGTCGTAAGCGCCCAAACGCATTGTACCGCCTTTATCGGTTACGTTTTTCTGCTCTTCCATCAAGTCTATTACCGGATAAGGAGATTTCGGATTCATCTCTAAAGAATCTGCATCTTCCAGTTTTAATACGTTACGGGCAAACTCAATAACCGAAACCTGCATTCCTAAACAGATACCTAAAAATGGCACATTGTTTTCACGTGCATACTTCGCAGCAAGAATCTTTCCCTCCATTCCACGATGACCAAATCCGGGAGCAACCAAAATACCTTTTAGGTCTTTCAATTCTTCCTGATAATTTTTATCAGTCAATTTCTCAGAATGAATCCACTGAATATCCACTCTACATTCATTCACCGAACCTGCATGAATAAATGATTCAGCAATTGATTTGTAAGCATCATGCAACTCAACATACTTTCCGACTAAACCAATTTTAATTTCTGATTTTGGATTTTGTAAACGATCCAAAAACTTAGTCCATTCGATTAATTTTGGTTCCCTTTTCAAGTCTAAGCCCATTTTCTCGCAAACAATCACATCAAGCATTTCCTCTCTCATCTTCAAAGGAACCTCGTAAATTGTTTTTACATCAATCGACTGAATAACCGCTCTTGGTTCAACATTACAAAACAAAGCAACTTTTCTACGAACATCCGTAGGTAATTCGTGCTCGGTACGCAATACCAAAATTTCTGGCTGAACACCAGTTTCAAGCAATGCTTTTACCGAGTGTTGAGTCGGCTTGGTTTTTAATTCGCCCGAAGCTGCAAGATAAGGTACCAATGTCAAGTGAATCACAAGAGCATCTCGTCCTAACTCCCACTTCAACTGACGAACAGCCTCGATATATGGTAATGATTCAATATCACCTACCGTACCACCAATCTCAGTAATAACCACATCAAATTTGTGCTTGGAACCAAGCATTTTAATGTTTCTCTTAATTTCATCAGTAATATGAGGAATGATCTGAACCGTTTTTCCTAAAAAATCTCCTTTTCTTTCTTTATTAATAACGTTACGGTAAATTCTACCAGTAGTAATGTTATTAGCCTGAGAAGTAGGAATGTTTGTAAAACGCTCATAATGGCCTAAATCCAAATCAGTCTCTGCTCCATCATCGGTTACGTAACACTCACCATGCTCGTAAGGATTTAAAGTACCTGGGTCCACATTTAAGTATGGATCTAGTTTTTGGTTCGTAACGGAATAGCCTCTGGCTTGTAATAATTTAGCCAATGATGATGCTATAATTCCTTTTCCTAATGAGGAGGTTACCCCACCTGTAACGAAGATGTATTTGGTTGTTGACACGTTGTAAACGTTTTATGGATTATTAAAGCTGCAAAAGTAGTTAATTTATGCCTTTTTTGGAAACTATTTCCATGTTTCACAAGATCAAATTTAGAGTTTCTTCCTTTTTATATATTTTCCAGATTAAAAAAACGAAAATAGATACATCTGCATCGCCCCCTAAATTCCGATGGAACACTGCTGGAAATTAAAACTTTCTAGCTTTAACAATCCCAAATGATCTTACTAAAAAATCCTCCACTTAAAAAAATGGAGGATCATATTTTTCAGGATCGATTTATTCTATGAAACCAATCCATCAATAACTTTCAATTTTTCCTGAAGAAGTTTTAAGTTTTCTTTTCCTTTTTCAATCTTTTCCTCAATGTCCTTAACTATTGAACCAGATGTTTTAGAGGCTGAGAAAAATCCAATATTATTTTCCCACAAAGCTATGTCTGTTTCCAATTGCTTGATTTTCCCAGCAATCTTATTCCTCTCAACAATAATTTTATCTTCGGAATGATTCATGTGTAGGAAATTATCAATTTTCGATTGAAATTTCTGAACTTCTTTGTCCTCTGTTTCCAAATCCATCTTATCGTAAACAGCATTTAATGCCCTTCTAAAATCTTCCTGAATTTTGTCTTTCTTCTTAAAAGGCACATGACCAATTTGAGTCCATTCTTTCTGAATAGATCTCAGAACAGACAGATTTTCATCATCATTATCAGTTAATTCTAAATTCAGAATTTTATTAATTATTTCTTCTTTAAGCTTTAAATTATCTACATGATCGGTATCTACATGATCGAAATGTTTCGCCTTATTACTGAAAAACAAATCACATGCAGCTCTAAAACGAACCCATAATTCTTCCGAAACTTTACGAGGTACTGGCCCAACGGTTTTCCATTCTTTCTGAATTGCAATTAACTTATCCGTTGTTTCTTTCCAAGCGGTACTATGCTGAAGAGACTCAGCCTGCTCGCACAAATCAATTTTCCTTTCCAAATTGCCACCAAGCTTATCCTTTAGCTTTAAATAAAATTTACGTTTCCTATCGAAATACAAATCACAAGCAAGTCTAAATCGCTGATAAATTTTATTATTATCATTTTTAGGTGCAAAGCCAATTGTTCTCCACTCTTTTTGCAAATCTAAGATCTCTTTAGAGCTCTCATTCCAATCTTTATGAGAATCGACTACACGATTAGCTATTGCTTCAACTTTCTCGCAAAGAACTTCTTTCTTTTCCAGATTTGTTTTCTGTTCCGCTTTCAATCCTTCATAAAACTCTTGATGTTTATGATTTATCGCTGTAGTAGCCACCTTAAACCGCTCCCAAATCTCCTCTTTTTGTTCATGAGGAACTGGTCCAATCTCTCTCCACTGTTCGTGATATTTTTGCAAAGTATTGAATGCCTTCACTACAGACGGATCATCCATTAACTTTTCAGTATCTTCACACAAATGAACTTTAGTCTCTAAATTCCTTTTTAAATCAAGATCTCGAAGCTCCTTATTAATTTTTATGTAATCGTAAAAATTCTCAACATGATGATGATAATTATCCCACAGGCCTTTAAGAGCTGCCTGAGGCACCATACCTGTATCATGCCATTTTTTCTGTAATTCTCTAAATTCACGAAAGGTTTTATCAAAAGCCTCTTTTCGATTTACCAAATCCTTAATATCTTCGATAATTTGGTATTTCTTTTTTAAATTTTCGTCCTTATCCTGCTCCAAATTTCGAGTATGTACAACTCTACTTTCTCTATATTTATGAAGCAATTCCTTCATTTTAAGTTCCAGTTCATCTTTACCAAAATCGAAGTCCTCCTCTTTACCTTCATCCGCTAAAAACTTCTTTTTAGCTTCGGCAATTTCCTCATTATGCTTTTTATAGAAATTGTGTTTTATTGCATCAAACCTTTCCTTAAATCCTTTCGCAGGTTTATTCTCCAGCAAAAGAGTTAATCTATCAACCAACTCGCTTTTTTCCATTACGGTGTAGTCCGGCTCAGTTTGAAGTTCAGTCTCTTCATCCTTCACTTCAGAAATTTCAGCAACAACTTCCGTTTTAGCCTCTTCTACCAAAGGCGTTTCAACTTCAGAAACTGGAGTATCAGTAAGGATTTCTTCAGTAAATTCCTCTACTGGTGGAGCCTCTTCAGCTTTCACTTCATCTTCTTTAACTTCGGCAGATTCTGTTTCAGGAATCTCCATAATTACAGGCAGCTCATCCGTTGCTTTTTCTTCAACAGTTTCACTTTCATGAGAATCACTTGTTACTTCAGGTGTTTCCAGATTTTCATTCACTTCATTCTCATGTGAGAGGTTTGATAGATCTTTTGCTTTCATGTAGTTTGCATTAGATTGGCAACTTATAAATTTAAGCGCCACGTTAACAATACAATTTTCAAAGGAATTTTAGGTCCATTCCATACGAATTTAACTATTTATGTGTTAATCCTCAAAGATTTTCAACATTTTTATTTCGCTGAAAAAACAGAGAGGTACATGTGATACATGAACCTCTCAACTAAAACTTACAAATCAGCCAATCTAACTTTTTCGTTTTTTTGTAAAACAAATAATCTTCAAAACAGATTATCGCTTTCTATTCATCAAATCCCGATCTAACAAAAGCACATACAGCATTCCAAAAAGTTCAATTACTGAATAACAATCTCTTTAATTTTTGGCTCTTCAACCTTTACTTTTGGTAGATTTACAAACAGAATACCATCGCGCACTTCCGCAGAAATATTCTCTTGATCGATTCCATCGGATAATTTAAAACTTCGCTCCAAATTATTTGCAGTAAATTCCCTTCTTAAATAATTACGATCTTCACTCTCCTCCTTCGCTCCTGTAATTTTTAATAAGCCATTCTCGACTTTAATTGCGACCTCCTTCTTTGTAAAGCCGGGAATAGCCATCTCAATTACGAAACTTTCCTTCTCATCGACCACATTGGTGTATGAATTAAAAGCATAAGCTCCTTTCGTAGCATTTTGCAAATTCCCTTTTGTTTCTCTAAACAATTGATCCATTAATTGATTTGTGAAAAAATCATTTGTCCCTTTTGAATATTTTAAAATTGTCATAACGTTTATCTCCTATTTTTAAATTCTGTTTTTTTTGGGCTCCGGATCCCAAAATTCAATTTTGTTTTCATCCTCGTTATTCCCAAAGTCTGTACCATGAGATTTTTCTCCGACAATTGACAGAAACAAAAAACAAAACAGCGACACATTGACCGAATTCATGCAAAAACAGATGTCAAACTGTCTTCTTTTGCAAATTAGATGCCTGGTATTTTTAATTTCCTTGCAAGCCAAGCTTGTGTTGCATACTTTTACACAAAATTTAAAAAATGAGAATCGATATACTTACTGTTGTTCCAGAATTACTGGAGAGCCCACTTAATCACTCCATTATTCAAAGAGCAAAGGATAATGGCATTGCAGAAATCCATATTCACAACATTCGTGACTATTCTGAAGACAAGCACAAAAAGGTTGATGACTATGCATTTAGCGGAGGAGCCGGAATGGTTATGCGACTGGAACCAATTGTAAAAGCGATTGAATCCTTAACAAATCAGAGAAAATATGATGAAATCATATTCACAAGCCCTGACGGTGATCAATACACTCAAAAAACAGCGAATACTTTATCAACGAAGGAAAATATAATGATCCTTTGTGGTCACTATAAAGGAATCGATCAACGAATTCGCGATCATTTTATCACCAAGGAAATATCAATGGGCGATTTTGTTTTAACTGGAGGAGAATTAGTTGCCGCAGTAATTGCAGATAGTGTAATTCGACTAATTCCCGGTGCAATGGGCGATGAAACCTCTGCACTAACTGATTCATTCCAAGATGATCTTCTTTCACCACCTCTCTACACCCGTCCTGCGGAATTCAGAGGATGGAAAGTTCCAGAAATACTACTATCAGGAGATCACAAAAAAGTTGAAAAATGGCAAGAGGAACAAGCCTACGAAAGAACAAAAAGATTGCGCCCAGACTTACTAAAAAAATAAAAAAAAAGAGACTCGAATGAGTCTCTTCATATATCTAGTAATTTTCTCCTTTAATCTCGAAATAAGCTTGGGGATGCTCACACGCCGGACAATTTTTTGGCGCTTTTTTCCCTTCATGAACGTATCCGCACTTCCTGCAATACCACTTTTCATTCTCTTCTTTTTCAAAAACAGAATTATCCTCCAAATTTTTCAATAGCTTAAGATATCTTTCTTCATGCACCTGCTCAACCTTAGCGATCAATTTAAATGCAGAAGCTACTTTTTTGAAACCTTCCTCTTCTGCAATACGAGCAAATTCAGGATACAATTCCGTATACTCTTCGTTTTCGCCACAAGCAGCAGCTTTCAAATTCTCCGCCGTTGTTCCAACCTTTCCCGCTGGATAAGACGCAGTTATCTCAACATCACCACCTTCTAAAAAACTAAAGAACCGTTTTGCATGCTGCATCTCCTGTTCTGCCGTTTCCAAAAACAAAGCTGAAATCTGCTCGTATCCTTCATTCTTTGCTTGCTTAGCAAAATAGGTATATCGGCCTCTTGCCTGAGATTCTCCGGCAAAGGCTTTCAATAAATTCTTCTCTGTTTGAGTCCCTTTGATCGATTTTTCCATTGTTTCTATTTATTGAATTTGATTTTACAATACGAATATCCTGATTTTTAAACAAACACAATAAGGATTCTAACAAAAACATCATTATTTATATTCAATAAAAAATAAAACAAAATAAAATCAACCCAGCAACCCGATCAACAAGAAGACTTACTATAAAACCAAACGTAAAATTAAATCTCAAATCCCCCAAGCTATAAATATTTTCTTTCAACCCAATTTTCAACGCCAAAACAACCACCAAAAAAAAGAAGCAAATTCACGCCCAGTAAAAAAAACTATTTTTCTCACACACTACCCCTACATTTAAAACCTTTGCATTAAAAAAAAAGGCTTTTTTTAATAAACACTCCCCTAAAACGAATAGTATATTTGGATATTTTTAATATTTTTGGGCTTTCAACCCATTCGTAATAGGGGGTCAGGATTGAAATTAGTTGATTCAAACAAACATCACCCCTTCGAAAGAGGGAGTGGGTTAGCAAAATTCACAAAAAAAGTAAAACCACATTTTATTCATATTAACCATTTACCATATTTATTAATCTAAAATCTATTACTATGTTGAAAGCAAGGAAATTTTTCGCATTACTTACATGTACTCTTGTAGTAACGGGAAGACTGTTCGCACAAGAAGAATCAGGAAAAGGAGAAATTACGTTTGGTGCGGATTTAATGAACAGATATGTTTGGAGAGGAACTCAGTTTTCTACTGGACCTGTAATCCAACCGGGTGTAGAATACAGCAATGGAGGATTCGCCCTTGGAGCCTGGGGATCGTACGCACAAAATGGTGCAGATGGTGCAGAAGCTGATTTGTATGCATCATACACTTTTGCAGATGACTTATTCACTGCTACCATTACTGACTATTTTTTCCCAACTGATGGAATAGCCGTAAACAACAGCTATTTTGATTACAAGAAAGCATCTACCGGACATATCATGGAGGCTACTCTAGCTTTTAATGGGAGTGACGGATTTCCAATTAGCATTTTAGCAGCCATGAATTTCTTGGGTGCCGACCAAGACGCAAATGGGGATCAACAAAACTCTCTTTACATTGAATTAGGCTACGGCTTCACTTATAAAGAAGTGGCTATTGACTTATTTGCAGGTTTTACCCCTATTGATGCCGACGAAGACAAAGGCGAGTCAGGTTTTTACGGAAATACTGCAGGTTTTGTAAACATGGGATTCACTGCATCAAAAGAAATTGCAATTACCGAAAAATTCTCTTTACCTGTATCGGCTTCTGTTATCGCTAACCCAATGGCCGAAAACCTATTCCTGGTATTCGGAATTTCATTCTAAGCACAACTAACTTCCCCAAAAGAAGCTTCTATGGAAGCTGAAAAAAGGCAATCAAAATTTCTGATTGCCTTTTCACTTTTATAAAAAAACCTCAATTTCTTGAGGTTTATATCTTATACAAATTTATTACTTATGGAATCCTCATAAATTTATGGGCTTGCAAAGAGATGTTCCATTTTGGATTGTTCTTTACGTATTCTACGATCGGCTTTACGTTATGAACGTATTGGCTCCACTCCGATTGTAGGTATAACAAACAATCATCGCCTACGTTTTTCGATAACTCCTCTGCCCATTCAAAATCTTTTTCCAAATCGAAAACAATCACTTTAAGCTCATTTGCTTTTTTATAGGATGATGGCACAGGAAGTTTGTTGCGCTTTGGCGATAAACAAATCCAATCCCACTCTCCACTTATCTCATACGCCCCTGAGGTTTCCAAAAAATTTTCAATATTGTGCTTTTTCAATTCGGTACACAAAGGTTCCAAATTATATAACGAAGGTTCTCCTCCTGTAACAACCACCGCTTTTGCGGGTGATTCCACAGCCTTACGCACGACTTCCTCTACGGAAATCAACCGGTGTTCAGCAGGATTCCATGAAATCTTACTATCACACCATTGGCAACCAATATCACAACCACCTATGCGAATAAAATAGGCCGGCTTACCCGTATGAAACCCTTCACCCTGTATGGTATAGAAATCCTCAACCAGAGGTAAATCTGTTCCTTTATCGAATATTTCTTTGTACTTGTCTTTCAAATCGTTCTTCTTAACCAATGATAAAATCCTAAAATTTGGTTGCTCAGTAAACTGGACTGCAAAATTACAAGCTTTTTAAGCATTTCAAAATCAAATAAGAATATTATTTAAAATGATTCTTAAATGTATGTCCATGACTTAAAAAAGATCTAACAGGAAGTGGTTCCTGATTTTATTATTCTGGCATTCAGATTCAACAGATTAATCAAGATATTCAAATAAGAAATATACTAGGACAAATATTTCCCGAAAAATGGTCAAATTCAAAACATGACCGATGCAGAAACGATCATTTCCTTTATAATAAATACTAAGGACCAAGTTGAATATCCTTTCTGCAATCGCTACTTCAGAATTCAAAGAAACATAATTCGTCTAAACAAAAAACTAATATAGACCGGAGCATAAGTTTTGGCCATTTTAGTTTTTGATCCATTGCTCATACTCCACTTTATAAATGGATTGTGGTAATTTGGTTTGCTCTGTTGAAATAAATAATGAGTCGTTTTCACCAAAAATAATGCCTTCTGTCTGCGCTCCTCCCATAGGACTCAGATCAATACGAATACTTTTACCTCCAAAAAAATCGGTCCCTTCAAATTCAGAAAACAAGATTATATAACTGAGGTAATTTTTATACCCAACTAATGCCAACAATTCACCATCAGAGCTAATATCAGCTCCAGTAACCAGCATATCAACGTTAAATTCTGTCTTAGCCTTCAATTTCTGAGCTCCAATATTTTTAGAAGCCGAGTACATTCTGGTTTTGTAATTTGCCCAGTTTTTTGAGAAAAAGAAAAGAGAATCTCCATATGATAAAAAAGCTTCGCAGTCGAAATCATGATTCTGCAAGCGCTTCGAAAAATCCTCCTGATCAGCCCATTCCACATCAATCACATCAGCGTCTATGTTAGACAATTCAGAACCTCCTATGTCCTTTTTTTTCAGTTTAAGTACACGCAAATCTTTACGACAGCCAAAATTATTGCCAAAATCACCAATATAAATGTAATCATGATCATCGGCTAGGTCTTCCCAATCAATATTTTTGGCATTACTAATTCTCACCTCTTTTATAATTTCGCCTGTATTGTTGTATGCATACAATTTAGGTTCGCAATCACTATCATTAATCACCCAAAACAAATTCTTGTACCACATCATCCCCGACTGCTCATTTACCTTAGCGGATAGCGAATCCGAAACCAAAACAGGTTGATAAATAATCGATGATTTAGAAACTTTTACTTGTTCGTTAATTAATTTATTTGAATGACAAGCACTTAAAAGTAGAAGCAGAAATAAACTGGAATGAATTAAGTATTTCACGATATCATTAAAATTAGAACATAACAAATCTGTCTAAAATTAATCGATTCTCAAAATTTGGATGTGAATCTTTTATTACCAGATCGTGCTAAACAGAGCAATAATTACAAAAAATTAGTCACGACTATTTCCAAAACAGAAACTAAGTTTTCTTTAAGCTTTTGAAACAATATCAGGCTGAAGAAATTCATACAAAATTTGATACAAAACCGTTTTATCGATTGGTTTTGAAATATATCCTTTAAAACCAAGCTCAAAAATTTTCTTTTTATCTCCTTTCATTGCATATGCCGTTTGAGCAATTATTGGAATATTTGGATTAATCTTCATTATCTGCTTTGAAGCATTGTAACCATTCAGAACCGGCATTTTTACATCCATCAATATTAAATCAACATGTGTTTTATCCTCTATAATTTTAACTGCCTCAGCTCCATTTTTTGCCCATATTACTCTTGCTGAAGTGGGTGCCAAAATTTCATCAATCAACAGATAATTAAATTCAATATCCTCAACAACAAGAATAGTCCTATCGCTCAATAAAGGTGGTGAAAATCTCTTTTCAGT
>JAQBBZ010000380.1:0-14427 GCA_032125735.1 Labilibaculum sp. | reverse complement strand
AAGAAAAGGTTTCAATTTCATCCTGTTTCAAATTGCTTTCGAACCGATATATCACCTTATTGGTTTTGGGGATTTTTGCTGTAGTTGGTATTGATGTTGCTCTAAATTCCAATATCGGCACATTTTTGCATCTTAAAATTGGAGTTGGCGAAGAGATGGCTAAATATGGCAAATCAGTTTACTTTTTTGCAAAAATGGTCGGCACATTTTCCGGAGCAATTATATTAATGAAATGGGATCCAAGAAAGATATTAAGCATATCCAGTATTGTCGCAATCCTGGCAGTTGTAGCTTTAGCCTTTACATCCAATGAAATTTTAGCCTGGATTTTTGTGGGTATAATAAGTTTAGGAGTATCAAATATTTTCCCTTTAATTTATTCTATCACTGTAGGTGATTATCCTCAACGCTCCAATGAAATATCAGGTTTGATGATGATGGCGATTTCAGGTGGGGCCATTTTTCCATTTTTAGTTGGTCTTTCGATGAATTATCATCTAAATGGTGGCCTTTGGCTGATCTTTGGCTTATTGATTTTCATCTTCTTTTTGGCAAGATTAACTCCCCGTAAATAGTCATATTAACCAAAAAGATAAGAACAATGAGTAAATTTATATGTTCAAACATATCCACAATGAGGCAAATTATTTTTCTATTGTTGATTTTACTGGCAGCTTCATGTTCCAGTGAAATTGATTTGGTAAAATATGTGAATCCAAATATTGGAACGGCTCATAGCAGGTGGTTTTTTTATACACCGGCAGCTCTTCCTTTCGGGATGGCGAAGCCTGCTCCAAAGACCAATGCACATTGCGGAAACAAATCGGGTTGGGAAGCCGTTGGTTACGATGACAGACATGAATCAATAGAAGGCTTTGCTAATGTTCATGAGTTCCAACTAGGTGGGATTGTGTTAATGCCAACAAATGGGCGATTGATTACAACACCAGGAGAACTTGAAAATCCAGATTTGGGATACCGGTCCAGATTTCAGAAAGAATCAGAAATTGCTCAGCCAGGATATTATAAAGTTGATCTAGAGGATTATGGCATAAGCGCGGAATTGACCTCAACTAAGAGAATTGCAATCCATAAATATACTTATCCAGCCAATGAAAGTGCAAATTTGATTTTTGATATTGGAAATCAGCAAGGGGAGAGTGGAAAGGTTGTAAATGCCGAAGTTAAAAGGATTGATGATTATACGGTTGAAGGCTGGGTGGAGACGGCTCCCGAATATGTAAAAAAGTATCAGAAAGGCGCTACCGTTTCAATGTATTTTGTTGCTAAAATGAATAAGGCAATGAAAGAGTTTGGAACATTTTGCGGCGATACTATTTTCGCAAATCAAGCTGAAATATCCGGCAAAGGAGCTGGAATGTATTTTTCGTTTATCCCAGAAAAATCGGAAACCATTGAAGTTCAGGTAGCTCTTTCTTACACTTCTGTAGAAAATGCTTATGAAAACATGAAAGCAGAGGGCAAATCTTTTGCAGAAGCAAAAAAGGATGCACAGCAGATTTGGAATACAGAGTTGAATAAAATTCAGGTGAAAGGTGGTTCAGAAGAAGACAAAACAAAATTCTACACCGGGCTTTATCATGCTTTGCTTGGCAGAGGATTGGCAAATGATGTGAATGGAGCATATCCTAAAAATGATGGATCGATTGGGCAGCTTCCTTTGAATGAGGATGGAACGCCGCAATTTAGTTTTTACAATACGGATGCTGTTTGGGGAGCGTTTTGGAACCTAACTCAGCTTTGGACTTTAGCCTGGCCTGAATACTATAACGACTTTGTTCAGACTCATTTGCAAGTTTACAAGGATACTGGTTGGTTCTGCGATGGCTTGGCCAATAGCCGATATGTTTCAGGTGTTGGAACCAATTATGTAGGACTCATAATTGCCTCCGCCTACAATTGTGGAATAAGAAATTACGATACGGAATTAGCTTTTAAGGCTAGCTTAAAAAATGAATTGGGCTGGAAGGATAGACCTCTTGGTTCAGGAAAAATGGATGTAAAAAGTTTTCTGGAGAAAGGGTTTGTTCCACATCAAGAGGAGTGGGGAGAAATTCCGGAGGCTAGTGCTTTTTCTGCATCTCATGTGTTAGAATATTCCTTTTCGGCACATGCTGTTGCGCAATTTGCAAAACAAATGAATAAGACAAAGGAGTACAATCAGTTGATTAAACTCTCAGGAAATTGGGAGAATATTTTCGATCCTTCGATCGGATTTATTCGTCCTAAAACGGCGGATGGTGAGTTTGTATCAAAGTTTGATCCCTTAGAGCCATGGAGAGGTTTTCAGGAAGGAAATTCATGGCAATACAGCTTTTATGTACCTCATGAACCCCAAAAATTGGTAGCGAAGATTGGTAAAGAGCAATTCAATGAAAGATTGGATTCGATATTTATAGCGTCTCGAAAGAATGGTTTTGGAGGAGGTAAAGAAATTGATGCTTTTGCTGGAGTGAAAACCATTTACAACCATGGTAATCAGCCTAGTTTGCATATTCCGTGGTTATATAATTTTTCAGGAGAGCCTGAAAAAACACAATATTGGACCAGAACCATTTGCAATGAGTTTTATGGTGCCGATCCCATTCACGGATATGGCTACGGACAAGATGAGGATCAGGGACAATTGGGAGCCTGGTATGTAATGGCTTCCATCGGTTTGTTTGATGTGGCTGGATTAACAGGCGAAAACCCAAGCATGCAAGTTGGAAGTCCTGCTTTTGATGAGATTAAAATCAAACTAAATCCTGATTACTATTCAGGTAAGGATATTCAGATTAAAGTCCACAATAATTCGCCTGAAAAGTTTCTTGTGAAATCAGTTAAACTGAATGGGAAAATACTTGATAAAGCTGAGGTTTCCTTTCAAGACTTGATGAGTGGAGCTAGTCTTGAGTTTGAAAAAAAAGATACAAATGAGTTTCCAAACAAATAAAGTGATGAGAAAAGATGTAGTAAGTTACAAAGCATTTAGCCTGATTCTTGCAGTTCTGCTGATGGTAGTTATTTCTTGTAAAAAGAAGGACAATTTAAGTTACAAGAACCCTGACCTACCCATAGAAGAAAGGGTAAATGATTTGTTGCCAAGAATGACCCTTGAAGAAAAATTCTGGCAATTATTTATGATTCCTGGTGATTTATCTGATGGAAAAGAGAAATACAAACATGGAATATTTGGATTTCAGGTGGCTGCCAAAGGAAAGTCAGGAAATGAAGCAGAACAGTTACTGGACTATTCTGGTGGTGGGACAGCTAAAGAAACGGCAGTGTTAATCAATGAAATTCAAAAATATTTTATTGAAGAAACCAGATTAGGAATACCAATAATTCCTTTTGATGAGGCACTGCATGGTTTAGTGAGAGATGGAGCTACTGCTTTCCCACAATCCATAGGATTAGCTGCAACCTGGGATACAACTCTTATGGGTGATGTTGCTCATGCCATTACCATGGAAACAAAAACAAGAGGCATTAGACAAATCCTATCTCCTGTGCTAAATATTGCCAGAGATGTTCGTTGGGGAAGAACAGAAGAAACCTATGGCGAAGATCCTTTTTTAACAACTCAAATGGCTTTATCATTTATTTCTCAGTTTGAAAAATCAGGTGTTTTAACTACACCAAAGCATTTTATCGCCAATGTTGGCGATGGTGGACGAGACAGTTACCCCATCCATTTTAACGAAAGAATAATGGAGGAAATTTATTTTCCTGCATTTAAAGCCTGTTTTCAAAAAGCAAAAGCATGGTCTGTGATGACCTCATACAATTCTTTTGATGGTAGACAATGTACTGCAAATGACTGGTTGCTAAATCAAAAATTAAAAAAGGAATGGGGTTTCGACGGTTTTGTTATTTCTGATGCAGGGGCTACGGGCGGAGCAAATGTGCTGCATTTTACAGCAAAGGATTATGCTGAATCTACCGAGCAGGCCATAGAAAATGGGCTGGATGTTATTTTTCAGACCTCGTACGACCATTTCCCTCTCTTTTATAAGGCTTTTAAAGAAGGAATGATTGATGAAGCAGCTATTGATGAGGCAGTTCGGAGAGTACTTAGGGCTAAATTTAAATTAGGATTGTTTGATAATCCATATATAAATGTTCAGGATGCTGAAAAATGGAATGGCACTAAAGAAAATAGAAATTTGGCAAAAAAAGCTTCTCAGGAATCAATCGTTTTGCTTAGAAATGAGGCACAGATGCTTCCTTTAGATAAAAATATAAAATCAATCGCTGTTATAGGAATTGATGCTGGAGAAGTAAGACTTGGAGGCTATTCAGGGCCTGGTAACCATCCTGTTACTATATTGAAGGGAATTGAAAATAAAGTAGGTAACTCATGTAAAATCAATTATGCACCGGGTTGTGGCAGAGAATCAACGGAATTTATCAGCATACCTGCAGATAATTTTTATTTCTATCAGGAGGGTAAAAGGCAGGCAGGTCTAAAAGGAGAATATTTCAATAATATTCTGCTTGAAGGAGATCCTGCTTTGACAAGAATTGATTCTGAAATCGATTTTAGATGGACATTGTTTTCACCTGATCCGGAAAAAATTAACTACGATTTCTATTCTGCAAGATGGACGGGAAAACTTACAGCTTCGGAAACAGGGAATTTTGAAATTGGAATTAAAGGTGATGATGGATACAGATTATATATCAACAATAAACTCATAATTGATAACTGGAGAAAACAAAGCTTTCAATTGCTTACCAGAGAGTTTTACTTCGAGAAAAATAAAGAATACGATATAAAACTTGAGTTTTATGAAACGGTTGGTAATGTCTGGCTTAAATTGGTATGGAATCTTGGTGTAGATGAGAAATGGAAAAAAGAAATACAAAATTCAGTAAATATTGCCAAGGAAAGTGATGTGGCAATTGTGGTTGTTGGAATTGAAGAAGGAGAGTTTCGGGATAGAGCCTATCTTTCTTTACCAGGACGTCAGGAAGAACTGATTAAAAAAGTAGCAGAAATTGGGAAGCCTGTTGTGGTTGTATTGGTTGGAGGAAGTGCTATTATTATGGACAGTTGGATTAATCAAGTGCCATCAATAATAGATGTTTGGTATCCTGGGGATGAAGGAGGTAATGCTATCGCAGATGTGTTGTTTGGCGATTACAATCCTGCGGGGCGATTACCAATTACTTTTCCAATTCATGAATCTCAATTGCCATTGTATTACAATCACAAGCCAACCGGAAGAGGAGATGACTACGTTAACCTTACTGGAAAACCAATGTTTCCATTTGGATATGGTTTGAGTTATACCAGCTTTGAATACAGTGATTTAAAAATTGACAAGCCGCAAATTGTATCAAGTGAAAACGCTGTAGTACGATTTAAAGTAAGCAACACCGGAAATTATGATGGCGATGAAGTCGTTCAATTGTACATCAAAGATCTGCTGGCTTCGGTAGCCCGTCCAGTATTGGAATTGAAGGGGTTTCAGCGCGTTCATCTGAAAAAAGGCGAAACTAAAGAATTACTGTTTGAAATTACTCCGGAATTATTAAGCATGCTTGATGAAGATATGAACACTCTTGTTGAACCTGGTGAATTTAGGATCATGATAGGCTCTTCATCCAATGATATAAGGTTGCGAGCCATTATAAATGTGATAGAATAATCCCTGATTTAGGACTTAATTGAATACCAAATAAGAAAGAGAATGAAAAAGATTCTAATTGTGTTTATGGCTGTATGCATTTTTACAGGCTGTAACACTACTTCACAAAAGAAGGAAGAACTTAAAAAATCAGTAATCGGAAACACTGATTTTGAATTTGTAAAAAAGAAGGCATTGGAAGTTGTAAAAACAGGTTTTAATGCAGGCGATGGTTACGGGGAAGTTTGGATTCGCGATTACAATACCTTCATTGAACTTTCTGCAGAAGTATGTCCAAAGGAATCTCTAAAGGAAAATTTGAGAGTGTTTTTCCGCTTGCAGGGATCTGATGGAAACATTATTGATGGATTTATCCCGAAAGAAAAAGCCGTGGATGTTGAAGGTGGATACACATACATCTACAACGATTTGGAACCAACTTATTGCGGACATAAAAATACGGTTGAGACCGATCATGAAGCATCATTGGTACAGGCTGTTTACAAATACGTTCAAAAAACGGGAGATAAGGATTTCCTGAAAGAGAAAATTGGTGACAAAACTATTGCTGACCGCATGGAATGGGCCATGGATTTTCTGTTGAACCACAGATGGAGCAAAGAACATGGAATGATTTGGGGAGCAACAACTTCCGATTGGGGCGATGTTCAGCATTGTCATCCCTGGGGAGTTTACATTACTGAGGATACCAAGTATTGCGTCGATATTTATGACAATGCAATGTTTTTAATTGCCATTGATAACCTAATGGAATTGGATTCTTCGAAAGAAGGAAAATGGAGTTCGATTCGTAATGATCTTGCAAAAAATACGATGAAATACCTTTGGGATGAAAAGAATCAGAAGTTCATTCCCCATGTTTATTTGGATGGTTCTCCATTCCCAGATACTTTCAATGAAAATGAGATTTTCTATCATGGCGGAACTGCGGTGGCAATAGAAGCAGGCTTATTAAGCAAAGAGCAAATTAAAATTTCATTGGATAAAATGATTGCCAATGTAAAAGCTTCAGGAGCCGGATCGATTGGATTGACCATGTATCCACCATATCCGGAAGGATATTTTGAAAACAAAGGAATGTATCCTTATGGATATCAAAACGGTGGAGACTGGACTTGGTTTGGTGCCAGAATGATTCAGCAGTTGGTGAAATATGGATTTGTTCAGGAAGCGTACGAACAATTACTGCCAATGACCAATCGGGTGGTTGTGAATGATGGTTTTTACGAGTGGTATACTGAAAAAAATGAGCCCAAAGGATCGGGAACTTTCCGTGGTTCGGCAGGAGTGTTGTACAAAGCGATTGAAATGTTGGAAGATGAAGTTGAAAAATAGAAAGGTGATGAATAACAGCAGAAAATCAGATCAATATTTACTTCCTCTTCAGAGAAGTGAATCAGAAATAGGTAAATACGATTTGTATCCTTCTTTGCAGATGGAAGATGGAAAGATTCATGTTGGAGTGGAGAAATTGGCGCAGGACATAGTCAATGAGAAAACCATTGTTATTGATGGATATGTTGGTGTTTTTTACGATCAGATCAAAGAAAAGCTAAATGCACAATTTACAGTTTTAGGAAAGAAGGTGAATTGGGTAAGTATTGATTTGGCTATGAAAACCGAATTGGAAATTGATCAAATGATAGAACCTTTTTTAGGTGGAGATGATCCGATTTTTGGAACAAAAGCGAGTATTGATCTTGCGGATTTCTTTCATCTGGAAAAACTGAAGAGTTTACAGCAAAATACAGAAGCGGATATTAATATCATTTATGGTCCGGGTGCTTCACTGGCTAATTGGGAAGGTAAACTGATATATATAGATCTTCCTAAGAATGAGCTTCAATTTAGAGCCCGTGCGCAAAGTATTTGCAATTTGGGGGCAAGCGTACCGTTTGAGAACAAACCGATGTACAAACGCTTCTATTTTGTCGATTGGATTGTTTTAAACAAGCACAAACAGGCACTTCTTACCAAAATTGATTTTGTGATTGATGAACAACGAATAAATGAATTGACCTGGATGAGGGGAGATGATTTGCGTGAAGGACTGCGGGAAATGTCAAATAATATTTTCCGTGTTCGTCCATGGTTCGAGCCGGGTGCATGGGGTGGCCAATGGATAATGGATAAAATTGATGGATTGAATAAGGATGTTGTAAATTATGCATGGTCTTTTGAGTTGATTGTTCCTGAAAACGGATTGTTGTTCCAGAGTAGCGGAAATTTATTGGAAGTTTCTTTCGATTGCATCATGTTTCAGGAAACAGAAGCCGTAATGGGGAGACATTCAGAACAGTATGGATTTGAATTTCCTCTTCGTTTCGACTTTCTGGATACTTTTGAAGGAGGAAATCTTTCCATTCAATGTCATCCGCAACCAGAATACATCAAAGAACATTTTGGCGAGAGTTTTACGCAGGAAGAAAGCTATTATATTCTGGATGCAGGTAAGGATGCCAAGTGTTATTTGGGATTTCAGGAAGATATTGATCCGAAGGCATTCGAAGCTGATTTGCAATACAGTTACCAGAACAAAAAGGAGATTGATATTACCAAATACGTACAGATTCATGATTCGAATAAGCACGATCTGTTTCTAATTCCCCCGGGAACAATTCATGGATCCGGAACTGAAAATTTAGTACTGGAAATCAGTACAACTCCATATATTTTCACTTTTAAAATGTACGATTGGCTGCGTGTTGATTTTGACGGGAAACCGCGTCCGATAAATGTAGAGCGTGGAATGGAGAATCTGAATTTTGATCGGAAAGGACAGTACGTGAAAGACAAACTGATATCTCATCCATATCTTTTAAATGAAGGTAAAGATTGGAAATTGTATCACTTGCCCACACACGAAAAGCATACTTACGATGTTCAGCGGTATCACTTCAATACCGAGGTTAATATCAATACTGAAAACAGATGCAATGTACTGTCATTGGTAGAGGGAGAAAGCATTATTGTTGAATCCAAGAATGGAATGAAACAGCGTTTTAATTATGCAGAAACCTTCGTGATACCAGCGGCTGCAGGATCGTACAAGATTATTAATGAATCGGAAGGTGAAGTAATGGTCGTTAAAGCATTCATGAAGTAAATTATATAGATCTGACTGGCACCTTATTATTGCATAAAATGAAAAAAACTACTTTTCTATTCTTTTTAACCCTCTTTGCAATCACTTCCTGCACACAGAAAAGTAAGGTGATCTGGGAAATTGGGAAGAACGACAATTCAGGATCAGAGTTTGCCCTGGCACTTGGTGACTATGCGGAATACATTGCTAATGATTTTGGCTGGGAGGACAATTATTTTCTGATTGGCACATCTGACCAAAAGAAAGATTGGCCATACATTATTCCAGGCATAAGCGATACCTGGGGAGGAACCTGGGGAACTGCCGGATGGCGTTCGAGCACCTTAAATATTCTTTTTGGTGTGGCTGAATTGCCTGGAGAGGGAGATTGGAAATTAACTGTCGATATATCGGATTATAATTCCAAAGATTTGCCACTCTTTAAAATAAATATCAATGGTAAATCGTGGAAATACAGGCTTCCTGAAACCAATAGAATTATCTCTATTGATTCTATACCGAATACAACTTCTGAATGTTTAATTGAGATTCCATTGCCCAAAGATCTTATTGTTGAGGGAGGAAATGAGATGAGTCTTAGTACTATAGAAGGTTCCTGGTTGAAATTTGATCAGGTAAAACTGGAAGGGCCTGAAAGTGTTAATCTAGTTGAAAATGAGAAGCTTTATGTTAGAAGTGTAGAAGCATCGGATTATGAATTGAAGGAAGGACAGGCTCTTTTGGTGGATGTTGAACATTTATCAGGGAAACCGCAATTAAAAGTGTTACTAGATGGAGATGAAATATTTACCGCAACTGTTGAAAAAGGAAGATATCTGTTTGAAGCTCCCATGCCGGCAGTGAATCTGGGCACATCAAGCAAATATGAAGTTTGGGTTGAAGATCGGTTAATTCAATCTGGAAAAGTTGGCAGAGAAGCCAAAAAAGTGATTACGCCTGCAGAATACGTAGATACTAAAATTGGAACAGGTCATTCCCGATGGATGATTGCTCCCGGACCTTGGATGCCATTTAGCATGGTGAAACTAAGTCCTGATAATCAAAATGCAAGTTGGCAGGCGGGTTACGAGCCTAATTTTGAATCGATAGGATGTTTTAGCCATATTCATGAGTGGACAGTTGCCGGCCTGGGAATTATGCCTGCAAATGGACCCTTAAAAACGATAGTGGGAGATGAGAAAGATCCGGATAGTGGTTATCGTTCCCGAATTGATAAAGCAAGTGAAAAAGCACCATTGGGATATTACAGTGTTGATTTGACCGATTATAACATCAAGGCTGAGTTGACTTCAACAACACGATGCGGTTTTCAGAGGTATACATTTCCTGATTCTACCGGGTCGAGAATCTTAATCGATTTGCAGATTCCCTGCGAGTACACTTATCAAAACAAGGAGATAGAGTTAATTAAAGTAAATGATCACCGGATTGAAGGTTACAGCCGTCAATTGACCGAGAATACCTGGGCAGGAGGAATCGATCAGGAATACACCATTTATTTTGTTCTCGAATTTGACGAACCAATCAGTGGAGGTGGCATTTGGGTAGATGATGAAATCCGTAAATTGACTCATATAAAATATCGGGGCGCAGAAGATGTCGGATGCTTTCTTGAATTTGACACAAATGGAGGAAAAACAGTCCAGGTTCGTTCAGGAATTTCTTATGTAAGTGTCGCAAATGCCGCGGAGAATCTGAAAAAGGAAATCAGTGACCCTTTCGATTGGAATTTTAATGCGGTAAGAGCATATCATGTATCCGAATGGAATAAATTATTGGGTCGCGTAAAAATATCTACTAATAACAGGCTCGAAAAGGTGCGTTTTTACAACAATATGTACCGATCGTTGTGCAGTCGTAATACCTTTAGTGATGTGAATGGAGAGTGGCGGGATGCGGATGAAAAAATCCAGAAATTAAAAGATCCTTCATCTCCGGCATTAGGTTGCGACGCATTTTGGAACACTTTCTGGAATTTGAATCAATTTTGGAATTTGGTAACGCCCGAGTGGACTAACCGTTGGGTAAAATCGCAATTGGCCATGTTCGATTCTAACGGATGGTTGGCAAAGGGACCAGCGGCTATGGAATATGTTCCGGTAATGGTTGCTGAGCATGAAATACCATTGATTGTTGGTGCTTATCAGATGGGAATTAGAGATTACGATGTTGAAAAAGCATACGAAGCTGTTAGAAAGATGCAAACTACACCTGCGCAGGAAGTTGGTGGTGGATTTGCTGGGAACCGGGATTTGGTAACTTACCTGAAACATGGCTATGTGCCTTACGATGAAGGTCGTTTTTCAAATTCTTTGGAATATTCCTACGACGATTGGACTGTTTCTCAGTTTGCGAAAGCATTGGGTAAAGAGTCGGATTATCAGAAATTCCTGAAACGAGGATATTCCTGGAAAAATATCATCGATAAAGAGTCTGGTTATGCAAGAATGAAGGATTCCAAAGGCAAATGGTTTACTGATTTCGATCCGTATAAATCCGGAGCCAATCACCATTATGTAGAAGGAAATGCTTGGCAGCTAACCTATTTTGTTCCGCAGGATATTCCTGCTTTGGCTGAAATGATTGGTAAAGATCGTTTTATTAAACGATTGGATTGGGGCTTTGAAGAGAGCGATAAAACCCGTTTCAATGGAATGAATGACCAGTATTGGAATTACCCGGTTATTCAGGGAAATCAGCAATCGATGCACTTTGCCTTTCTTTTTAATTGGGTCGATCAGCCGTGGCTGACACAAAAATGGAGTCGCGCAATAATGGATCGTTACTATGGTTACGGAATCTCGAATGCCTATTTGGGCGATGAGGATCAGGGGCAAATGAGTGCCTGGTTTGTAATGGCATCTATTGGTCTGTTCCAAACCGATGGTGGCTGCAGGGTTGACCCAGTCTATGAAATTGCCAGTCCATTATATGAAAAGGTTGAAATTGACTTAGGCAAACAATTTGGTCGGGGAGAAAAGTTCGTGATTGAAGCAAAGAATGCATCTCGTTTGAACAAATATGTGCAGTCGGCCAGGCTAAATGGCAAGCCATTACAAGACTTTAAATTTCCAGCCAGTGAATTGCTAAAAGGAGGAAGCTTAGAGCTTGAAATGGGAGATGAGCCTAATAAGAAGTGGGGAATTAATAAGTAGATCGAATTAATATATAAATGATTGAAAAGCTCACCTTCGGATGGGCTTTTATCATTTAGGTATATGTTTATCTTTGTTGTCAGTCAAATTGTTACAAATTAACTTAGATGAAAGAAATTGAAGAAAAAGCCATCCATTCGTTTTACAATGGGATGAATTGCGCCCAGGCTGTAATAACAGCTTATGCAGATCATTTGAAATTTGATCCAGACATGGCTTTATCCGTATCTGCGGGTTTTGGTGGCGGAATGGGAAAACTGCAAAAGACTTGTGGTGCCGTTACAGGTTCCTTTATGGTACTGGGTATTTACAACTCTAAGAGGCATGTTGAAAATATTGATGCCAGAAATGCATCGAATGAGATGATCCAAAAGTTTACGGTTGATTTTACCGCTTTGTATGGTTCACTCGACTGTAAGGCGCTTTTAAATTGTGATTTTACAACAGAAGAAGGAGAGAAGGAATTTAAGGATTTGGACCTGAAAAAGAATGTATGTTCAAAGTGTATTTCCGATTCGATTAAATTGATTGAGGTTTTAACAAAAGAGTAAGATTTGGAGGGACAATGTTCTGAATAAATTCAATGTTCTAAAATACTGTCCTTTTAAATTGCAATGCCAACAATTGCCCGCGAAATGGTCGTAAAGTAATCTGGTTTGTATGTATTGCAGGGGAAATACTGTGTTTTTAAACTTACAATTGCTGTCAAGCCTTAGCAATTCAGTCTTTTTACAATTGGTTTTGATGTATTTCCCGGCCAATTGTATCAAATCAAAATAAAAAATATAGAACGCATGCTGTTGGGGGAAACAAATTGGGTTTCAAACAGCAGTTCCTGCACAGTACTACCTGTCAAATAAGTTTATATATTATACTTCAGACAGCACAGGACTGATCAACTAAAACCCATGATGCTCATGATATGCCGGCTTGTTCTGATGGTGAAGCAGGACAAAAAAAATCCTCATCCGGAAAGGATGAGGATCAATTGTATTCTAAAAGCCGATGGCTAAAGTGCCAACAGCTGGATTATTCTTTAATATCATTAAGTGCTTCACTTACGTTGATACAGTAATCTCCGATTTTCTCACATTCCGAGAACATATCGTTGTAAATAATACCAGCCTGGTATTTGTATTTGTTTTCCTCAACATTTGCTAAATGTTCAGTTTTCAACAAAGTTCTGTAATCATTTATTTCACGCTCAGTTTCCCAAGCCTTCTTAATTTTCACTTCATCAAACTCCATTTTGGTGTTGTCATGCATCAAATCAAGAGCATCATCAACCAATTCGAACATTTTATTGATATTATCTCTCAATTCCTGAGGGAACCACGCTTTTTGTTCACGTTTTCTCTTCATTGCTTTAGCAAGGTTAAGAATTGAATCACCAACACTTTCGATATCACTTACCATTTTAAAATAGGCACGAACTCTTTCCGAGTTTTTAGAACTCAGTCTGGTTTCAGATACTTTTGCCAGAAAGTTGGCAATTTCAACTTCCATGTCATCACTCTCATCTTCTCTTTTGTCAATTTTTTCGAAAAGTTTATTGAAAGTTTTATCATTTGTTTCATTAAATGCTTGCTTGGTATAGCTAAACATTTTCTTAGTACTTTTTACGTAAGAACTGATTTCTTTTTTAGCTAAGAATAAAGAGGCTTCAGGTGTCGAAAGAGTTCCTGTTTTAATGTGCTGAAGTTTAAATTCTTCTTCAACATCTTCTTTTACAGGGACCAGTTTAGTTACAATTTTAACTATAAAGTTGGCAAACCAAATTAAGATCACCACATTCATGATGTTGAAAACTGTATGAAATAATGATAGGGATATAGGAACAGCTGAAGCTGTTACAAATGGATCACCTCCACCCAAAATGTTCATGTTCATCCAAGCAATCCCCTTCAAGTAGTAAGGAAGAATTAAAAGCATCCAGATTACACCAAAAACATTAAATATAAGGTGAGCCCGAGCAGCTCTTTTGGCCGAAGTGTTGGCGATCATTGCGGCAAGATTCGCGGTGATAGTCGTACCAATATTTTCTCCCAATACCATGGCCGCGGCCATTTCGAAACTAATCCATCCACTGCTGCACATCACCAAGGTAAGTGCCATTGTTGCCGATGAGGATTGAATTAAGATCGTGAGTATTGTTCCCAGACCTAAAAATAATAAGGAGGAGGCAAACCCCATATCGGTATAATTGGTCAAGAAATTTAAAATCTCCGGGTTGCTTTTAATATCAGGCATTGAGGTTTTTAGAAATTCAAGGCCTATGAATAGCAATGCAAAACCCATTATCAATTCTCCCCAATTCTTTTTTGAGCGATTCTGTGAAAACAAGAAAGGCAATCCCAAACCAATAAGCGGAAGAGAAATGGCACTCATACTCACCTTAAATCCTAATAGTGAGATTAACCAGGCTGTAACCGTAGTACCAATATTGGCACCCATAATTACACCTATCGATTCTACTAGAGATAGTAAGCCAGCATTAACAAAACTTACT
>JAQBBZ010000379.1:0-21920 GCA_032125735.1 Labilibaculum sp. | reverse complement strand
AAAGAAACTCATTTATTAAGTCTATTTCAAATCCTTTAGTTCATTCTGCTTCTTCTTGGTCATTTTAGCAACGACCTGATCGTACGAATCATCTATCCATTCCATCAACTGTTTATCAGATTCACTTCCATCAATTACAATCGTATTCCAATATTTTTTATTCATATGATATCCTGGCAAAACCGAAGAGTGCATCTCTCGTAACTCAATCGCTTTTTCTGGATCACACTTCACGTTCATTTGAAGATCTCCTGTAATATTTGTGAGTAAAAACATTTTATCAAGCACCTTAAAAACCAATGTTTCTTCATCGAAAGGAAAACCTTCGCTTACTGCTGATTTTGAAAGACAATACTCTCTTAACTCTTCAATATTCATTATTTAATAATTTGTCAAGGTTCAATTTTAGTGATGATTAACAAATATATATACTTTTCAATTAAACCTTAAATTTCAGATAGGTAAGAATAGAGAATATTTTCTTAGGGGATTCGCCTGTTGATTTAACAAACATAAATTTACTTACACTCAACAAAACCACTTTGTCTACGCCTTATTATAAGGATTTTACCCAAACTTTAAGATGAAGTTTTTGACAAATGATGCAAATGATTTTTTTTTTACTTAATTCAATTGCGTATATTTATTTCACAGAAAAGTGTCGAATATATAAATGTACTGATGAAAGAGACAAGATACGCTGAAAAATATAACTGGAAAAACAAACGAATTCTCATTGTTGAGGACGAAGAGATAAACAACATGTTTTTTGATGCGGCTCTAAGTAGAACTGAATCGCAACTGTTGTGGGCGAAAAATGGTAAAGAAGCAGTGGATATCATAGAAAATTCAGATGATATCGATGTGATTTTAATGGATATAAGATTACCAATAATGGATGGTTGCGAAGCCACTCGTAGAATCAAAAAAAACCACAAACAAATTCCAATTATTGCACAAACGGCGTATGCCCTTGAAGGTGATAAAGAACGTATTTTGGATGCCGGATGTGACGATTATCTATCCAAACCAATTCGTTTTGAGGAACTTTTATCAACTATTGATAAATATCTTGCCGATTAATCAACAGGTGCACTAAATGCATCTTCAATATGTTCGATAACAAATTTTGAATCTTGTTTTATTACACTTATAACATCGAATCGTACTTCTTGTTCAATTTCTTTTGAATCGACATAGCCTTGTGTTGCATGCACCAAAAATTTTATTTTTGATAGTGTAATTGTATCTGCCGGATGCTCAAAATATTCGGTAGATCTCGATTTCACTTCCACCACAACCAATACATCATCTTTTAAAGCTACAATATCCAATTCCTTCTTTTGATAGATCCAATTACGATCTAAAATTTTATAGCCTTTTTCGAGTAGGTGCTTTGCTGCAATATCTTCGCCCAATTTTCCTAAATCATTGTGATCAGCCATAATTAATTGATTACCTTATTTTTATCCCAAGTGAATTTCACCCTATTGTCATTTACATCCAATTTTAAAAATCGACCAAATGGTAATGTCCAATTTTCTTTGATATGGCCCGCAGGAAAATCAAAAACAACCGGATAAGTATATTTCTCAATGGACTCTAAAATAATTTCATAAGCTGTTTTTCCAAAATCAGGATTTCCTGCTTTCATATCACTCATTCCGCCAACAATCAATCCTTGAAGTTCTGATAATTTCCCACCAATTTTCAGATTCTGCATCATTCGATCCAAATGATATAGCTCTTCTCCTACATCTTCAATAAAAAGGATTTTCCCATGCGTTTCAAAATCCATTTCCGTACCACGCAAACTATAAAGAATCGATAAATTCCCTCCGATTAATTCTCCCTCTGTTATTCCGTTTCTATTTAATTGGTGTGAAGAAATTTCATAATCTTCAAATTTGCCTTTTAATGATTGAAAAAGAGTTAGAAGAGACTTATTCACAGCACTATCTGCAGAAAAATTAATTGGCATAGTGGCATGTAAACTTTCCACTCCTAATATATTATTTAAATAGCTATGAAATACAGTAATATCACTATATCCAATAATCCACTTAGGATTACGAATAAACAGATCAAAATCTAAATGCTCTAGTATTCGCACACTGCCATATCCTCCTCTTGCACAAAATATTGCTTTAATTTCAGGATCGTCTAACATGAGTTGAAAATCACACAATCGATTCATATCGCTACCCGCAAATTGATTCTCCTCATCAAAAACATGATTCCCTAAAACAACTTTATAGCCTGCATCTTCGATTTTACTCACAGCAATTCCAACCTTTTCAGAGTCAATCTTTCCTGCAGGAGAAATAATTCCAATTTTATCTCCTTTTTGTAAAGCAGCCGGCTGATACATATCTATTTAGTTTTTTTTGAAGTAAGCACAAATTAAGAATAAAATACAAATGGATAACTACGTTTTTGCCAATTCTATCTTATCTTTGCAAACAATTCGACCTAAAGTCGCAATTTTGAACAAAAATAGTAAACAAAATTAACTAAGGAATCCTTTATCTCAAAACAATAAAAGATAATTCCTTAAGAAAAAATAAAAATCTCAAATGAAGAAATTTAATAGAACACTTGTAACTACGGCTTTACCTTATGCAAATGGACCAGTTCATATTGGTCATTTAGCTGGAGTATATGTTCCTGCAGATATCTATACTAGATATCTTAGAATGAAGGGTGAAGATGTACTTCTAATTGGAGGTTCTGACGAACATGGTGTTCCTATTACTATTAAGGCACAAAAAGAAGGAATTACACCACAAGATGTTGTAGACAAATATCACAAGATCATTAAAGATTCATTTGAGAAATTTGGAATTACCTTCGATATTTATTCCAGGACCAGCTCTAAAATACATCACGAGACAGCATCTGAATTCTTTAAGACGTTAAATGACAAGGGTGAATTTATCGTAAAAACAAGCGAGCAATATTACGATTCTAAAGCAAATCAATTCCTTGCAGATAGATACATTACCGGTACTTGTCCTCATTGTAACAGTGATGGTGCGTATGGTGATCAGTGCGAAAGTTGCGGAACTTCACTAAATGCCACCGATTTAATCAATCCTACTTCTTCCATTACAGGAAACAAGCCTGAATTAAAAGAAACCAAACATTGGTATCTACCTTTGGATAAATATGAGAATCAACTTAAAAAATGGATTTTAGAAGATCATAAAGAATGGAAACCCAATGTTTACGGACAATGTAAATCGTGGTTAGATACTGGATTGCACCCAAGAGCAGTAACTAGGGATTTAAACTGGGGTGTTCCTGTACCTACAGAAGATGCTGAAGGAAAAGTACTTTACGTTTGGTTTGATGCTCCGATAGGCTACATTTCAGCAACAAAAGAATTAACTCCTGATTGGGAAAAATACTGGAAAGCTGATGATTCTAAAATGGTTCATTTCATTGGAAAGGACAATATTGTATTCCATTGCCTTATATTCCCGGCCATGCTAAAAGCTGAAGGATCTTATATATTACCAGAAAATGTTCCTGCCAACGAATTTTTAAACCTTGAAGGAAATAAGATTTCAACAAGTAGAAACTGGGCCGTTTGGTTACACGAATATTTAGAAGAGTTTCCTGATAAACAAGACGTTCTTAGATATGTTTTGACTGCGAATGCTCCGGAGACAAAAGACAACGACTTTACCTGGAAAGATTTTCAAGCAAGAAATAACAATGAGTTGGTTGCGATACTTGGAAACTTTGTAAATCGAGCTTTGGTTCTTACTCACAAATACTACAATGGAATTATTCCTGCACAAGGAGAATTGACCGATTTCGATAAAGAAACTTTAGCTCAAATTCCAGTATTTAAAGAGCAGGTTGAAAAGAATCTTGAAACTTACCATTTCCGCGAAGCATTAAAAGAAGCTATGAATTTAGCTCGTTTAGGAAATAAGTATTTAGCAGATACAGAACCCTGGAAGCTGATAAAAACAGATGAAGAAAGAGTAAAAACGATCATGAATATTAGTCTTCAAATCACGGCTAATTTGACAACCTTAATCGAGCCTTTTTTACCATTCACAGCAAACAAGCTTCGTGAATTTCTGAATATTGAACCTCTTGCCTGGGAAAATATTGGCGCCAAGGTTATAGCGGATGGCCATCAAATAAATCAAGTATCTTTACTTTTCGAGAAAATTGAAGATGAAACCATACAAGCTCAGGTTGACAAACTATTGGCTACAAAAGCAGCTAACGAAGCAGAAAAAAGAATCGTTCCTCCTGCAAAGGAAAACATCAACTTTGATGATTTTATGAAGTTAGATATTCGCGTTGGAACAATTACTGCCGCTGAAAAAGTAGCAAAAACAAAAAAACTACTCAAGTTAACTGTTGATACAGGAATTGATCAAAGAACGGTTGTTTCAGGTATTGCAGAGCATTACAAACCGGAAGAAATCATTGGTAAACAGGTTAGTATATTAGTGAATCTGGAGCCTAAACAATTAAAAGGAATTGAATCTCAGGGGATGATCTTAATGGCTGAAGATGCCGATGGAAAATTATCTTTTGTTTCTCCTGACCAAAGTATAAAACCAGGTTCTGAAATCAGATAATTCAGAATTAAGATAAAAAAAGCGCTTTCCATTGGAAAGCGCTTTTTTTTAGATTCATTATTTTTTCAGAACCCAGCAAAAAGCTTTTGGGTTCATAGCAATCACCTTATTTTTATAT
The DNA here is from genome assembly GCA_032125735.1 of Labilibaculum sp. GTDB lineage: Bacteria > Bacteroidota > Bacteroidia > Bacteroidales > Marinifilaceae > Labilibaculum. The sequence goes on along the minus strand of JAQBBZ010000379.1, from coordinate 17,195 downwards.
TGATCTGCATCTGCTTTTTTATCAAACTCATTAATTGCAACAGAATACAAATTTTTATTTTTTATTATCATAGCAGGATACGATTTAGAAATCAATTCCTGTTTTAATATTTCTGCATTTTCCATTGACGTAAAACTTCCTGAAATCAAATAGAATTTCCCATCTTGTGTCAAATCAAGCTTACTATCAAGCATTATCTTAGGTTCAAAGATCACCATTTCCTCTGGCGGAGAAATCACAGGTTTTAATTGTACAATCTTCTCAGTTAATTCTTTCTTGCCTTCCAAAATACCCATAGAAGCTTCATTACCCAAGAATGAACGTTCAGAGTTTAATGGAAGCAAAGCAATCGTCAATACAAAAGGAATAGCAGCAGCGGCATACCACAAGCGTTTTGTAGTAAATAGGGTTTTCACTTTAACTTGCGAAATAATCACTGGATTATTTTTTTCATCCAACGACAGTGAAAGTTTAGGAAGCTCTATTTGCTCCATACCATATGCATCAACTAAATAATTTAGCTCCTTCGAAGGTTCAAATAGCAGATTATGTCTTCTGTCATTGTAAAAACATCCTACTTTATCCAAAATAACTCTTTCTCCACGTTGAATTCGAACACGGATATCCTCAGTGAAAAATTGAACTGACTTTTCAGCCTCTGAATAATTCAGATTTTCCGCTTCAGCCAATCTGTTGATCAGCAAACCATCATTTTTTGATAAATTACGGTTAAATCCAATAGCTTTGGATGGAGGAAAAACAATATTCAGATTATCGTCGATATTCGCAGGTTTATAATTGGCAACAAATCCACCAAACCCAGGTAATATCACGCAATCGTGAATAAATAAGAGGTCTTTTATATATTTTGATACTTCGAGCATAATACACAAATATAATCAAAAATACATACCACTCACATCGAATTCACTGTAAAAAAAGTAATTGACTACAAACCAGGCTTTTCGTGATGAAAAAATAATTATACATCTATTTAGAGAGGTAAGTTATCAAAGAAATTATTGTATTTTTGAAATAGAACGAAAATAACTGGAAACTGTTTGGTTAAAAAAACTCTTAAAAATATAAACACCAATTAATTGATCAGAACGTGAAAAAAAATATATTGATTACAGGGGGTGCCGGGTTTATAGGTTCGCATGTAGTTCGTTTGTTTGTGAACAAATATCCAAACTATCAAATCATTAATCTGGATGCCCTTACCTATGCAGGTAACTTAGAAAATTTAAAAGATATCGACTCCAAATCGAATTACACTTTTATTAAAGGTGATATCACTGATTTGGGGTTTGTTTCGAGCTTATTCAAAAAATTTAAATTTGAAGGAGTTTTACATTTAGCCGCTGAGTCGCATGTAGACAGATCTATTTCTGATCCGTTAGCCTTTATCATGACCAATATTGTGGGAACTGTAAACCTACTTAATGCAGCCAAAGAATGTTGGAAAAGTGATATGGAAAGTAAAAAATTCTACCATATTTCTACCGATGAAGTATATGGTTCTTTAGGGAAAACCGGAAAATTTACCGAAGAAACTTCTTACGATCCCAGAAGTCCATATTCCGCTTCAAAAGCTAGTTCTGATCATTTGGTACGGGCTTATTTTCACACCTACAATCTTCCCGTTGTTTTGTCGAATTGCTCTAATAATTATGGTGCAAATCAGTTTCCAGAGAAACTCATTCCACTGGTAATCAACAATATTAAAAATGCTAAACCACTGCCTATTTATGGCAAAGGTGATAATATCAGAGATTGGCTGTTTGTGGAAGATCATGCTTTGGCAATTGATTTAATTTATCACGATGGAAAAATTGGCGAGACGTATAATATTGGCGGAAATAATGAATGGACTAATCTCGATTTAGTGAAAAAGTTGTGCGATATAATGGACAAAAAACTAAACCGTGAAGCAGGTAGCTCTCAGCAATTAATCACTTTCGTTAAAGACAGAGCAGGGCATGATCAACGGTATGCAATCGATGCTTCAAAAATTGAGAAAGAATTGGGTTGGAAACCAAGCATACATTTTGAAGAAGGTTTTGAACAAACCATTGAATGGTATCTGACAAATTTGAACTGGCTGGAAAACATTCTATCTGGTGACTATGAAAAATTCTACGAGCAACAATATACCAACCGATAAAAAGAAAAGCGATGTGAATCAATCACATCGCTTTTTTATCATTTAACAAATCTTACATTACTCTACAGTAACAGATTTAGCTAAGTTTCTTGGTTGATCAACATTACACCCTCTGTAAACAGCAATGTAGTAGGAGAGTAACTGGAAAGGAATTACCGTTAACAATGGAGCCAATGCTTCCAAAGTCTCAGGAATTTCGATTACGTGATCGGCCATTTTACTAATCACTGTATCACCTTCGGTTACAATCGCAATTACATGACCTTTTCTGGCTTTTACTTCCTGAATATTACTTACTATTTTATCGTAAGATTTATCCTTTGTTGCAACAACGAAAACTGGCATTTGCTCATCAATAAGTGCAATTGGTCCGTGTTTCATTTCCGCGGCAGGATATCCTTCAGCATGTATGTATGAAATCTCTTTTAATTTTAGAGCACCCTCCAGAGCTACAGGAAACAAGAACCCACGACCCAGGTATAATGCGTTAGTAGAATCCATGTATTTCTTCGACAATTCATTAATGTCATCTGCCTTATCCAAAATTCTCTTGATCTTCTCAGGAAGATTCGCGATCTCTGCAATCAACTCTTCATACAAATCTTTAGCTAGTGTGCCTTTTCGGTATCCAACTAGCATTGCCATCATAGTAAGAACAGTTACCTGAGCTGTAAATGCTTTTGTAGAAGCAACTCCAATTTCTGGTCCAGCATGAGTATAAACTCCTGCATGTGTTTCTCGAGGAATACTTGAACCAACAACATTACAAATCCCAATAACAGTAGCTCCAGCTTCTTTAGCTAATTTAATAGCTGCTAGAGTATCAGCGGTTTCACCACTCTGGCTAATAGCCAAAACAATATCATCCTTATATATCACAGGGTTCCTGTATCGGAATTCTGATGCATACTCAACTTCGACAGGAATTCTTGCAAATTCTTCAAATAAGTATTCACCTACCATACCTGCATGCCACGATGTACCACATCCAATAATTAATATTCGACGAGCATTCACCAATTGTGGAATAACATCATTAATTCCTCCTAAAAAAACTTCTTTATTTGTTGTAGAAATTCTTCCACGGATAGTATCATGAATTGAACTGGTCTGTTCAAAAATTTCTTTTAACATGAAATGATCGTACCCACCCTTTTCAATTTGCTCAATATCCAGATCAAGCAGCTGAATATGAGGAGTTAGCTTATCATTTTGAATGGTTTTTAAAACCAATTCATCCCTGCTTATAATTGCAACGTCGTTATCATTCAAATAAATAACGCTTTGAGTATATTCAATAATCGGCGTAGCATCCGAAGCAAGAAAATATTCTCCATTTCCAACTCCAATTACTAAAGGACTCCCTTTTCTGGCAGCAATCAATTTATCTGGTTCATCTTCGCAAATAACAACTAAACCATAAGCTCCAACCACTTTTGTTAAAGCTAACCGAACAGCAATTTCTGCAGAAACTTCACCTTTCATATAAATGTACTCAATCAAATTCGCAAGAACTTCCGTATCAGTATCGCTTTGAAAAGTATACCCTCTTTTAATAAGTTTATCTTTTAAATCAGAGTAATTTTCAATAATTCCGTTATGGATAATTACAAATTTATTATTCATAGAACTATGAGGATGAGCATTTTCATCATTAGGCTCTCCATGAGTTGCCCAACGCGTATGTCCTATTCCAATTGTTCCCGAAACATCATTTCCTCTCACGTGATTTTCCAGATCCTGAACTTTTCCCTTGCACTTAAATACTTTAGTCTGATTTGTTCGAAGAGCAACTCCTGCAGAATCATACCCTCTGTATTCTAATCTCTTCAGACCATTAATAAGTATAGGATAAGCTTGCTTATTCCCAATGTAACCAACTATTCCACACATAAATACAAATGTTTCAGTTTCGGTACCACGCGAAACTTGTTAAAAAAATAATTCATCAAATAAAAATACAATGCTTATTTTTAATGAGTTAGCATCAAAACCAATATCCCCATTTGAATTATCATAAATGCGGTTAAAAATACGATAAGTTAGAAAGCTCTCCAAACTTCTTAAAGTATATTTAACAATGGGTAAAAAATAAAGGTGTAAGTAAGCTAATGCCTAAATACACCTTTGAATATATTTTAAATAGCAATTATCTTGCTACTAATTCATCGTAAAGTTCTGAATATGCGGTAACATATTCTTCCTTATTCTGATACTCAACAAAAGTTTTCCCGGAAGCAATAGCATAAGCCTTTACTTCTTCATTTATTTGAGGACTTCCCATAATTATAGCATCAGACTGATCTATTGCTAATTTATGAAGCGCAACATAACTTGCATCTTCTAAAATACTGACATCCTCTAAGCTAACACCCTCGATTATTGCCTTTTCTCTAAACTGAGAACTGAACTTCGTTGAAAACTCATCATCATAGATGGAGAAAACAATTTTTGTCTCGGTAAACAATGGATCCTCATTAAATGATTTCTTCAAATACAAAGGAACCAAAGCAGTAAACCACCCCTGACAATGAACAACATCTGGTGCCCATCTCAATTTCTTAACTGTTTCAAGCACACCTCTTGCAAAGAAAATCGCTCGTTCATCATTATCCTCGAATGCATCACCATTTTCATCTAAAAGAATCTCTTTTCTATGAAAATAATCCTCATTATCAATAAAATACACTTGCATACGAGCAGCCTGAATCGAGGCAACTTTAATAATTAATGGGTGATCTGTATCATCAATTATTAAATTCATTCCAGAAAGACGGATAACTTCATGCAACTGATTTCTTCTCTCGTTGATGCATCCATATCTAGGCATGAAAGTTCTGATCTCCTTTCCTTTTTCTTGGATTCCCTGAGGAAGATATCTACCTATCTCAGACATTTCAGTTTCAGGAAGATAAGGGGTAATTTCTTGTGAAACAAACAATACTTTTGTCTTTTCCATATAGTCGCTAATAATATAATACAGATTATCTGCGCAAAATTAGTAAAAATAATTAACATACCTGTCCGAATGCAAGGCTTAAAGCTCCACAATGAAATTAAATGCAATTATTATTTCTCCGATTTGTATTTATTTATTTTATTTGCAGTCTCAAATAAAAATCAATCAGATTTTACAGACACAAATATAAGGGATGAAAACAATAAAACTTGTAGCTGAAATTAGAAGTAAAATCAGCAAGTTTAAGTCAGAAGGAAAAACAATCGGATTTGTTCCTACAATGGGAGCACTTCATCAAGGGCACTTATCACTAATCGATGCGTCTGTAAAAAACAATGACATTACAGTTGTTAGTATTTTTGTAAATCCAACTCAATTCAATAATCCGCAGGATTTATCAACTTATCCGAGAACTATTGAAGAAGATCTAGAAAAACTTTCCGCCCACAAACCAGACCTGATTTTTATTCCTGAAGTGAGTGAGATTTATCCTGAACCCGACACAAGAATATTTGAATTTGGATTGCTGGATAAAGTGATGGAAGGAAAAAAACGACCTGGGCATTTTAATGGTGTTGCACAGGTTGTTAGCAAGCTTTTTGATATTGTAAGCCCTAACAATGCCTATTTTGGACAAAAAGATTTCCAACAAGTAGCTGTTATTAAGCAGATGACAAAAGATCTTAAGTTAAGTGTAAACATCGTTCCCTGCCCTATTATTAGGGAAAAAGACGGTTTAGCAATGAGCTCTAGAAATGTTTTGCTATCTGAGGATCAGAGAAAAAATGCTTGTAAAATCTCTGAAACTTTATTTAAAGCTCGTAACTTAGCAGCGGAGTTAAGTGTATCTCAACTGAAAGAATGGGTTATTGAAGAAATCAATAAAAACATTTATCTTTCGGTGGAGTATTTTGAAATTGTTGATGATACAAGCCTTGAGGTGATTAAAGACTGGAATGAAAAAAATAACAAAATAGGATGTATTACAGTTCAGGTTGGAAAAATTCGCTTGATCGACAACATTACTTTTTAAATATTAGTAAAAAACGATATGTACATTGAAGTTTGTAAATCGAAAATTCACAAAGCATCAGTAACTGGTGCTGATCTTCAGTATGTTGGAAGCATAACCATTGACGAAGACTTAATGGATGCTGCCAATCTTATTGAAAATGAAAAAGTTCAAATTGTTAACGTTAACAATGGTGAACGATTAGAGACCTATGTTATTAGAGGTGAAAGAGGTTCTGGAACTATTTGCTTAAATGGACCAGCTGCTAGAAAATGTGCTGTTGGTGATGTTGTTATCATCATCTCTTATGCATCTATGGAATTTGAAGAAGCAAAATCATGGGAACCAAGCTTGGTTTTTCCGGATACTGCAACTAACAAATTGATTTAAATTAACTTATCCTATAAGTACAGGGCTGTTCTAACCGATCAGCCCTTTTTTTATGAGCTTGTATCAAGAAATTAATTTCAAAATGAAATTTAAACAATTTGGTAGCGAGTCTTGATACTTTGTTTCTCATACTTTATACTTGTAATTTTATTACCTTCAAAAAAAAACATCAGCCAAATGAATAAACTTGATATCGTAAAAAACAAGATTTTCGCACAGAAAGAAGACAGCTTTAACCTACTGCAAACATGGCGTTTTAAGGAAAATAAAATTGTTTTCACGAATGGCTGTTTTGACCTTGTTCACCGAGGACATCTGGATTATTTAGCTTCCGCAGCTTCTATGGGTAACAAGCTCATAATTGGTTTAAATACCGATGCTTCAGTTCAAAAACTAAAAGGTCCTGATCGACCAATAATTGATGAATATTCAAGAGCATTTCTATTAGCATCATTGGGTTTTGTTGATATGGTAATCTACTTTGAAGAACAAACTCCATACGAGTTAATCAATTTTATACAGCCCGATATTCTTGTGAAGGGAAGCGATTACAATGCTGAAGATATTGTTGGGTACGATATCGTTAAAGCTAAAAGCGGGGAAATTAAAACTCTTGATTTCATTGAAGGATTCTCTTCAACCGGAATCATTAATAAAATAAAGGAAAAAGGATAGAGATTTTTTTTAAAAAAAAAAGAAGTAATCCAGACTCTTTAAATAATTATCAATCCCAAGAATTGTTAAGAAATAATTACTAATTGATTACGCATGGCCATCAAAGCAAAAACAAAAAGCGCCTGGTTTTGTCAAAGTTGTGGAGTAGAATCTGCAAAATGGGTAGGAAAATGTCCTTCTTGCGGAGAATGGAATTCCTTCGTTGAGGAAGTTGTTATAAAATCAAATTCCTCTCAAATTATTGGATCCAATGGACAGGGTAAGAAAAACAAGCCACAAAAAATATCTGATATATCTTCAACAGAAGCATCTAGATTCGACACAAAAAATGGCGAATTAAATAGAGTTTTAGGAGGAGGATTGGTTCCCGGATCATTAATATTAATTGGTGGTGAACCTGGAATTGGCAAATCAACTCTTGCACTTCAAATCGCTCTAAATTTAAAAAATTATACAACATTATATGTATCTGGTGAAGAGAGCGCTCAGCAAATAAAACTTCGTGGCAATCGCATTAATTCGGATAACGAAAACTGCCTGATTGTAAGCGAAACCTCAATGGAGAATATTTTTTCACACGTAAAAAATACTACGCCGGATATTATCGTTATTGATTCCATTCAGACACTTGCAACCGAAATAATAGAAGCAGGTCCTGGTAGTGTATCACAAATTAGAGAATGCACATCTCAGTTATTAAGATTTGCTAAAGAATCCTCAACACCGGTAATTTTAATTGGTCACATCACAAAAGATGGAAGTTTAGCCGGACCAAAAATTCTAGAGCATATGGTAGATACCGTTCTTCAGTTTGAAGGAGATCAAAACCATATGTATCGAATTTTACGATCTACAAAAAATCGTTTTGGATCCACCTCCGAAATGGGAATTTACGAAATGCAAAGTACCGGACTCCGAGAAGTATCGAATCCATCAGAACTTCTTCTTTCGCAGGAAGATGAAAGCTTGAGTGGCGTAACTATTTCTGCATCAATAGAAGGAATGCGCCCATTTCTTATAGAAATACAGGCTCTGGTAAGTTCGGCGGCTTACGGGACCCCTCAACGCTCTTCAACAGGCTTCGATCTTCGTCGCTTAAACATGCTTTTGGCTGTTTTGGAGAAAAGAGCTGGATTTAAGCTATCAACCAAGGATGTGTTTTTAAATATTGCAGGAGGAATCAAGGTAAATGATCCAGCTATTGATTTGGCTGTTATTCTTGCGGTATTATCATCGAGTACAGATATTTCCATACCTAAGGAGGTATGCTTTTCGGGAGAAATTGGCTTATCAGGAGAAATAAGACCTGTGAGTCGAATTGATCAGCGAATTAGTGAGGCTGAAAAATTAGGATTCAAACAGATTTTCATTCCAAAGCACAACTCCAAAGGACTTGATACCTCAAAATTTAAAATCAAAATTCATTTAGTGAGTAAAGTAGGAGAAGTATTTCAGACCCTATTCAGATAAAAAACAAGGCCGAAACATAAGTTTCGGCCTTTAATAAACAGTTACTATGAATTTTGTTGATTCGAGTATGGCAGTTCGAATCGAGTAGCGTCGGAAATAGAAAGAAATTAAACTGAATCTTTCCGCTTTTTTCCACCGAAAGCTAAATCCATGATCTCAGGCAGGTCTTCTGGCTTATTCCAATCTTAAGTTCCTTCCCATTCTTTCAGAACAGTGGTTTAATTACTTAAAATATTGATTCGAAAAACGAACCGGAATCTACAGCTGCGGGGACAGCTCCTGCTTTAAACAGGATTCCCTATTATTCCCTTTCGGGAACCTAATCTCATTACAATTTTAAAGAAAATATATCGATCTTCCAACTAAAATTCTGAATGAAATCTAAAAGAAATCTTCATTCTCCGACTCAATTAATTCGTTATTATTTGAATCTTCATCACAATCAAGATTTATATTTACACCTCTTGGCTTTTCAAAATCTCCCTGAGTCATACCAATTCCTTTATCGGCATATACTTTCTGCATATACAAAGCCCAAATTGGCAATGCCATATTTGCTCCTTGTCCTTGTCTAATTCCTTCGAAATGAACAGAACGATCTTCGGCTCCAACCCACACACCCGAAACCAATTCAGGAGTAATCCCCATGAACCAACCATCTGAATGATTCTGTGTTGTTCCGGTTTTACCTCCAATTGGATTGTTCAAACCATATTTAAATCGTAATCTTTTACCTGTACCTCTTTGAACAACACCTTGTAAAAGATTTATCATTAAAAATGCAGTTCTTTCATCCATCACCTCACGTTTTTGAGGAACCGATTGAGCAAGCAGATTTCCTTTATTATCTTCTATTTTAGTAATAAAGTGTGGTTTAATGTAAACCCCTTTATTTGCAAATGTTGCGTAGGCTCCCACCATTTCATATACTGATATATCCGACGTTCCCAAATAGATAGATGGAACCGGATCAATTTTACTAACAATACCCATTTTGTGAGCCATGGCAACAACCGATTCAGGAGTGGTTTGTTTCAATACCCAACCCGAGATATTATTCACCGAATTAGCTAATCCCCACTTTAAAGTAACCATCTCACCTTCCCGTTCATCACCTGCATTTTTTGATGTCCATGGAGTTCCGTCAGGCAAAATAAAAGTTTGAGGAATATTGGGAACCTTATCGCATGGACCTAAGCCTTCTTGCATAGCAAGGGTATACAAAAACGGTTTGATCGTTGATCCTACCTGGCGCTTACCAACACTAACCATATCGTACATGAAATGCTCATAATTGGGACCTCCAACATAAGCACGCACGTCTCCAGTTTGAGGTACAATCGACATAAAACCTGCTCGTAAAAATCCTTTCATATAACGCATGGAATCATTAGGACTCAAAATGGTATCTCTTTCTCCTTTCCATGTGAAAATTTTCATTTCCGTAGGGTTCTTAAATACCAATCGAATGGAATCCATACTCATGCCATTTTTCTTTAAAACACGATACCGTTCACTTCTTCTCATCGAAGTTTCAATACTGCTTTCCACATCTTCTTTGCTTAAATCATCAGAAAAAGGTGGGTATCTATGATTTTTCTTCTCTTTGTCAAAAGCTTTCTGCAAATCTAAACCTAAGTGTTCTGTAACAGCCTCTTCTGCATATTTTTGCATTCGAGAATCAAGAGTTGTATATATTTTTAGTCCATCCCTATATATATTGTATGGAGTTCCATCTGCTTTCACATTTTTGTTGCACCATCCATAAAAAGGGTTGGTTTCCCATTCTGCAGAATCTTTTACAAATTGCTGATATGCGTAGGATGGATATTTATTTCGTAACGGTTTGTTTGCAGTAAAAGAAGTACGTAAGTACTCTCTGAAATATGGAGCCATTCCTCTTTTATGATCCACTTTCTGAAAATCAATCCCTAGAGGAAGGTTTTTTAATGAATCATATTCAATTTTCGATAGATAATCATACTTTACCATCTGCGACAAAACAACATTCCTTCTTCTCAATGTCAACTCAGGACGTCGCAAAGGATTAAAATAGGATGGATTTTGTGCCATTCCAACAAGCATGGCCGCCTGTTCTATTTTAAGAGAATCAGGTGTAGAATTAAAATATACATTCGCAGCCGATTTAATTCCCACCGCCAAGTTTAAGAAATCAAATTTATTAAAATACATGGTCATGATTTCCTCTTTGGTATAGCTTCGTTCCAGCTTTACCGCAATCACCCATTCACGAAATTTTCTGAAGACAATGTCTAGTTTTTTCTCAAAACTCTCGCGTGGGAACAACATTTTCGCCAATTGTTGAGAAATTGTACTTCCTCCCCCAGCACTTTTATCCCCAGTAACCAATCCCAATGCCACACGTCCTAAACCCCGAACATCAATTCCTGAATGATCATAAAATCTCACATCCTCAGTAGCAACTAATGCATCTACCAAAGATATAGACAAGTCAGGATATTCAACAAAAGATCTATTTTCAAAATAGAACTTCCCTATCAGATTACCATCTACGGTATACACTTCAGTGGCCAAACTATTATTAGGATTCTCCAATTCTTCGAACGAAGGCATAAAACCAAACGTTCCATTTGAAACACCTGCAAAAAATAAAGTAACTAGTAAGACACTAAACAAAAAAACCGACCAAAATATAAGGAGTGGTTTTTTAAAGGCTTTTAATCTCGATTGCTGGTCGATAATTGGATTAGACTCAGTATTGCTTTCTGACATTTTGAATCAATTAATTTAATTTAAGATGTAAAAATAGCAAATATTATTCGAACAACTAAGGGACCTGCATTATCTAATTATATGAAATTATTTAAGATATCTGAAATGGCTAATTTTAAAATAATCATCATAAAATTTTGAAGTTAGGTTCCTTATTGTATTACTTTGCAAAAAAATTAATCTAAACTTTCCAAAGTAAAGATACGAGTATGGTAGAGAATTTAGTAATAGTCGAGTCCCCTGCAAAAGCAAAAACTATCGAAACGTTTTTAGGTAAAAACTTCATCGTAAAGTCTAGTTTTGGGCACATTAGAGACCTAGAGAAAAAAGATTTTGGAATTGATATTAAGAATAACTTCGCCCCTAATTATATCGTATCTCCAGATAAAACAAAGGTGGTTGCCGAATTAAAAAAATTAGCAAAAGAGGCATCAACTGTTTGGATCGCGTCCGATGAGGATCGCGAGGGAGAAGCAATTGCATGGCATTTGTACGAGGTATTGAAGCTTAAAAAAGAAAATACTAAGCGTATTGTTTTCCATGAAATTACAAAAGATGCAATTTTAAATGCAATCGCAAATCCACGTGACATTGATGTGAATTTGGTTAACGCACAGCAAGCCAGAAGAATTCTAGACAGATTGGTTGGTTTTGAAGTTTCTCCTGTTTTATGGAAAAAAGTTAAACCACAATTATCAGCAGGACGAGTACAGTCAGTTGCGGTTCGATTAATTGTTGAGAGAGAACGAGAAATTATTGACTTCAAATCTGAATCATATTTTAAAATTGTTGCACATTTAACTGTAACAGACCACAATGGAGATGAAAAATCGCTAAAAGCTGAGCTTCCTAAAAAATTCTCAACAAGAGAAGAAACTCTCGATTTTTTAAACAGCTGTAAAAATGCAGAATATCAAGTTAATGATATCGAGAAAAAACCATCAATTCGTAAACCTGCCGCACCATTTACAACTTCAACTTTGCAACAAGAAGCAAGCAGGAAACTCGGCTTTTCAGTAGCACAAACAATGACTGTTGCTCAACGCTTATACGAAGCGGGGAATATTACATACATGAGAACTGACTCTTTAAATCTTTCGGAAACTGCGCTTATAGCAGCTGAAGAAGAAATCACCAAACGTCATGGTTCTGAGTATGTGCATATCAGAAGATACAAAACTAAAAATAAGGGAGCACAAGAAGCTCACGAAGCAATTCGTCCTACATACTTTAACAAGGAAGAAATTTCAGGAGAATCGAATGAAATTCGTTTGTACAATTTAATTTGGAAACGAACCATTGCTTCTCAAATGGCTGATGCTAGACTAGAAAAAACGAATATCAAAATTGGCATCTCTACAAACAATAAGGAGTTAATAGCTTCTGGAGAAATGATCAAGTTCGAAGGATTCCTTAAAGTTTACATGGAATCTTCGGATGATGAAGATCAGAAAGAAGAAGAATCACTTCTTCCGACTGTTAAAGTTGGCGACTTACTACGCGAAGAACTAATGAAAGCCACGCAAAACTTCACTTACCGTCCTGCCAGATATACCGAGGCAAGTTTGGTAAAGAAATTAGAAGAATTAGGAATTGGCCGTCCATCAACTTACGCTCCAACAATCACCACCGTTCAAAATCGTGGATATGTTGTGAAAGAGTCCAGAGATGGGATAGAAAGAAACTATGAAGTAATTACCCTCCTTAATAATAATATTTTAGAAGAAGATAAGACTCAAACAACCGGAGCAGAAAATAAAAAACTTTTCCCTGCGGATATAGGAATGGTAGTTACTGACTTTTTAAATAAGCACTTTACTACAATCATGAATTACAATTTCACTGCTGATGTAGAGAAAGAATTCGATGATATAGCAGAAGGTAAATTGATATGGTACGAAATGATTGCGAAATTCTACAATCCATTTCATGCTAACGTAGAAAAAACACTCGAAGAATCGGAAAGAGAAACTGGAGAACGAATTCTTGGCAAAGATCCAGTTACAGGCAAGGTTATATTGGTACGTATCGGAAGATATGGCCCAATGGCACAACTAGGAGAAAATTCTGAAGATAAGGAAGATGAAGCTCCAAAATTCGCAAGCTTACTTGCAGGACAACACTTGGAAACAATCACACTTGAAGAAGCTATCGATCTATTTAAGCTCCCTAGGGATCTTGGCCTTTACGAAGACAAGAAAGTAGTTGTCGCTATTGGTCGATTTGGTCCTTACGTTCGCCACGATGGGAAATTTGCCTCTTTAAAGAAAGATGTAGATGATCCAATGGAAATTGATTTAGATAGAGCAATTGTTCTTATAGAAGAAAAAAAGGAAAAAGATCGTTTAAAGCATATCAAATCCTTTAAAGAAGATGCGGAGTTGCAAATTCTTAATGGCCGTTGGGGAGCATACATATCTTATCAGAAGGAAAATTACCGACTGGCTAAGGATATTGAAGATCCTACAATCCTTACTTACGAGGATTGTATGAAAATCATTAAATCAGCACCAAAAAAGAAAACGACTAAAAAGGCGTCAGCTACAAAGAAAGCACCCGTTAAGAAGACAGCAACAACTGCAAAAAAGACTTCGACAGCAAAGAAGACAAAAAAATAAAAATTTATTTTCAAAAAAAACAAGGGTTGTCTATCTACATAGACAGCCCTTTTTTATTGATTTCCAATCAAAATTTAACAATTCATAATCCATCCATATTGTTAACTCTGCATTAAAAACTTGAAAAATTCTTAACAAAACAATAAAACCCTCGTAAATAAGACTTACAATTAAATAACAGAATCAAGCAGTAGTTAGACAAGCCTGATTTCATATTATTTAATCTAATATTATAATTTTAAAAATTAAGTTTTAAATAGAAACATAAAAATTAATGATTAATGCGCCTGAACCTCTGATAAAACTTGTAAGGAACATTTATTTTTATTTACTTTACCCTACACAGTTTTTGACCGTTACTGAACCATAATGTTTTACATGAAAAAATTTATTTTCTTCATACTTTTAGCTTGCTTTTCCTTATCAATTAAGGCTCAGCAAGACCCACAGTTCAGTCAAAACATGTTTAATATTCTTTCCGTAAATCCAGCATTTGCTGGTGCAGATAAGGATATATTTGTGTCGGCGATTAATCGTCAACAATGGGTTGGTTTCGAAAACGCACCTGTAACCACAGTGTTTAATATAAGCACACCCATTACATTTATGGGTGCAGATCATGGAGTTGGTTTAACCATACTAAGTGATAAACTTGGCTTCGAAAAGAATACTGGTATGCGTTTTAGTTATGCATATCAAAAAAAAATAGGTGAAAGTTCTTTAAATATTGGGTTTAGTTTCGGTTTTCAAAACAATTCCTTAAAAGGAGATTGGTTTGTGCCCGAAGGAGATGGTTTTACAAGTGCAGAAGACGATTTAGGCTCTGCTAGTGTAGATGATAGTAAGTTAGTTTTTGATTTAGGATTTGGAATTTATTACAAAACGGATAACTTTTATGTTGGAACTTCCGTAAGTCATCTGAACAAACCCAATATTGGATATAATGAAACTATTGAAACCTATCTTGCTCGTCATTATTATGCCATGGCAGGATATCGATACGAATTAAATGAATCGTGGGAAGTTTTACCATCTCTTTTTTATAAAACGGATGCCGTAGTATCTCAAATTGATATAAATACGAACATCAGATACAATAAAAAGATTTGGGGAGGCGTTTCATATAGGGTTGATGACGCCATTGTTGGAATGTTAGGTGTTTTGTTTAATAATGGTATTCAAATAGGATATGCTTACGACATTTCAACCTCAAAAATTGCAAAAGGATCGCATGAGTTTTTATTAGCTTATCGATTCAATACTAAATTGGAAAACCGAAATCAAAAATATAAGAGTATTCGATTTTTATAATATTAACATGAAATCTATACAATCAGTATAATTTATAAAACCACTATGAATAAATTACTTACAACACTTTGTGTAATTGTTTTATTGTTCTTAGCCAGTTGCGGTAAAAACACTGGGAACGGAGAACTTGTTGGTGCTGGGCAAAGAGGTAAATGGTTTGAACCAAAGCCTTACGGTATGGTGTTAATTCCACGTGGAAGCTTTACTGTTGGTCCAAACGATCAGGATGTAGCTTGGGCACTTAACGCAACTGCAAAAACCGTATCTGTTGAATCCTATTGGATGGATGAAACAGAAATTACAAACAATGAGTACCGTCAATTTGTATATTGGGTAAGAGATTCGATGGCTCGTGAATTATTAGGACAACAATTCGAAGAATTTTTAATTGCTGAAGATGCGAATGGAAATCCAATAGATCCTCCTTTTCTTAATTGGGATGAAAAATTGGAATGGGATAATGAGGAATATACTGAAATCCTTGAAGATATGTATTTGCCTGTAAATGAGAGATTTTTTAGAAATAAAGAAATTGATTCTCGTAAACTAAAATATCAATACGAGTGGGTTGATCTTCAACAAGCAGCAAAAAAATCGAACCGTTACAATTACGAAACGGGGGAATATGAAGGTATGGTTGATGATTACAAAGGTGGTCGCAAGCAAATTGAAGACCGTTCTTCTTTTATCATGAAAGAAGCCCTTAACATTTACCCTGACACATTGTGCTGGATTCAAGATTTCACCTATTCATATAACGATCCTTGGACAAAACAATATTTTTGGCATCCGGGTTATGATGATTATCCTGTAGTTGGAGTTTCTTGGAAACAAGCATCTGCATTTTCAATATGGAGAACTCGTTTTCACAATTCTTCTTTAAAAGCTGAAGGAGATTATCCTGTTCAGGATTATCGTTTACCTACAGAATCCGAATGGGAATATGCAGCTAGAGGAGGCATTGCATTAAATATGTATCCTTGGGGTGGTCCTTATACTAGAAACGACCAAGGATGTTTCCTTGCAAATTTCAAACCTCTACGAGGAAATTACGTAGATGATGGGGGTCTTGTAACCCTGCCTGTTGGCAGCTACGAGCCTAATGAATATGGGCTATACGATATGGCTGGTAATGTCGCAGAATGGACTTCTGGAGCTTATGATGAATCAGCTTATTCATTTACACATGATATGAATCCAAATTATGAATACAATGCATTACCAGATGATCCACCAGCTTTAAAAAGAAAAGTTACCAGAGGAGGATCATGGAAAGATATAGGATATTATTTACAGTGTGCTACCAGAACTTACGAGTATCAGGATACTGCTAAATCTTATATTGGATTCCGCTGTGTTAGAACTCACTTAGGTAGATAATAAATTGCCTGTAAACTATTTAATTTAGACCTTTTCAAACTTATCTGATCATGAATATTACCGAACTTGTTCAATCTCCGAAATGGAAGAAATTTATGGGCTATGTGTATGGCTGGGGTGCTTCCGTAGTTTTGATTGGTGCACTTTTTAAAATACAACATTACCCTTATGCAGGAGAACTTCTTACTGTTGGTATGACGGTAGAGGCTATTATCTTTTTCTTTTCAGCATTTGAACCACCACATGAGCAACCAGACTGGAGTTTAGTATATCCTGAATTAATTGGACTGGAACCAAGAGAAGGTAGTAGTGGTGGTGGTGTTCAGGTTGAAGGACTGGAACAGCTACAATCACTTCTTGAGAAAATGAGTGTTCAGCCTGATAAAATTTCAAATTTAAGTCAAGGTCTTGCGAAATTAACCAATGCTGCAGAAAACCTTTCAAACTTATCTGAAGCGG
>JAQBBZ010000378.1:0-9455 GCA_032125735.1 Labilibaculum sp. | reverse complement strand
GAGATGAGATTCTCGATCGTTTGGGAGTAAATTTAGGATCATCAGTAAATTTTATGAAGCTTAGAGCAAGTGTTGCACAAGTAGGTAACGATACAGATCCTTATCAGCTCGATCAGGGCATATATAATCTTGAAACCAACGGATACAACGATTTACCTGTTTTATCGAGACCAAGTGTAAAATTGAATGATAATTTGAAGCCTGAAAAAATAACTTCTTATGAAACAGGTTTGGAAATGCGTTTTTTCAATAATCGCTTGTATACCGACTTATCGTATTATCATATTACTTCGGAAGATTTGATTATGGATGTACCCGTGGAGGCTTCTACCGGTTTTAGTCGATTCCGTGAGAATGTTGGGCAAATGACCAATAAAGGATTCGAAATTTTGATAGGGGGGGTGCCAATTAAAAATAAAGATTTTTCATGGGATATTTCCTTTAACCTCGCAAAGAACGATAACAAACTCGATGAATTAATCGCAGGAGTAGAAGATTTCGAATTTGCGAAAAATAATAGTGGCTCTGTAGTTGTGAAAGCTGTAGTTGGTGGTGGTTTTGGCGATATCTATGCTAAAACATGGCAAACCAACGAAAATGGAAAAATTGTTGTGAATTCGGAAGGTAGACCACAGGCCAGCGACGAATTGGTAAAAGTGGGTAATTATCAACCTGATATGACAATGGGCATAACCAATACTTTAAAATATAAATTTATGACACTTAAATTCCAATTTGACGCTCGTATTGGTGGGGAACTGTATTCCGGTACAGATGCTAATTTGGATGCATCAGGAGTTTCTGATCGCTCATTAGCTTATCGTGGAACGGGAATAGTTGTACCTAATGCACAATATAAGGATGGAAGTGATAATTGGGTGACTAATGATATTCAAATATCATCTGAAAAATATTGGGGTTCTGTTAGTGGAATTCCTTCAGAATATGTGTATGATCAAACTAATGTTCGACTGCGTGAACTTTCAATAACTGCTGAGCTGCCAAAAAGTTGGATGGCTAAAACTGGATTTTTAAAGAGTGCTAACGTGAGTCTTATTGGAAGAAATTTATTTATGATCGCAAAAGACTTTGATAATTTTGATCCGGAATCTTCTTACAGTACAAGTAGCTTCTCGCAGGGATTGTTGTATTATACAGCACCTACAACCAGAAGTATCGGTTTTAACGTGAATGTTAAATTTTAATTGCTGAATGTTATGAAAAAAAATATCATATATTTTACAGTAATGCTTTTGGGATTTGTCATCTTTAATTCATGTACCAGTGATTTTGAGGAGATTAATACAAATCCAACTGCAATTACAAAGGACGAAGCCTCAGGTGCTCCTTTCCTTACCAAGGCTCAGTATGGGCTTTTCGCTCCTAATCGTTATCCGTATTGGCGTGCACAATTAATTCATGCTGATAGATATGCAGGGTATTTTTGTTTTGGATTTAATGGTTCTTGGTGGGATGACGGATTAGGTTATTCCTTTAACGGAGGCTATACCGATGCGACTTATGATTATTTTAATGATCATTTTGGCGTTATTGATAATTTTATTGGATTGACAGGTTCAGGTGGCGATTTTGAAAACGAGCTGATGTATGCGGTAGGTTTGATAATGAAATCGCTTTACTATCAGAATTTTACTGATGTGTTTGGAATGATTCCTTACAGTCAGGCTGGAGATCCAAATTTCCCAACCCCTAAATTCGACTTGCAAAAGGAGATCTATCAGGGAATAATTACTGATTTAACTACTGCCATAGCTATTATAGGGGATAGTGAAAAAACAGGGGTTGCAGTTGAGGATTTGGGAGACAACGATTTATTTTTTAAAGGTGATTTGCAAAAATGGAAACGTTTTGCGAATACTCTAAAGCTGCGGGTTGCTTTAAGAGCACATGGAGCTCCTGATGCAGGTTTTGCTGATGCAGCAATAAATGAAGCACTTGCAGGTGAATTGTTAGGCGATGGAGATGATGTATTACTTGCAAAGGATAATGACATTGATCAATGGACTAGTGCAAGTTATGGCGATGTTTGGCATAACTTTGGAGGATTAGGCAGCAAGTGGAAGGTTGGGAAAACCCTCATTGATTTTTTGAGGGATAATAATGATACCCGACTTGCGAAGTATGCTAAACCGGTTCCTGCGGTTAATGGTGATAAAGTGAAGTTTACAAAGCCTACTGGAACTACTCTGGCGGATTATCAGGTTCGGGTTGGGTTTATTTTATCCCAGTTGGATGATGCCGGGGTTACATATACCGTTGATGAGAGTTTTTTGCCTGACAGCACTTTTGTGACCTTAAATGATATTAGTGGCAAATATATAGGACAACCTTCTCGCTTGAACGGAGATATATATACCCATGTTAAATGGGAATTGTTTTCTGATCCGAACGATTTTGTGATTGGAACCAATGCCAATGATAATAATATTTTTCCTGAAATTGTAATGTCATCAGCAGAATCTTACTATTTACAGACTGAAGCGGCATTGCTGGGATTTGGATCTGGTAGTGCACAGGCTTTATTTCATAAGGGGATAGAATCTGCATTTTCATTATGGAATGCTACTCCGGGAGAATATCTTTCTAAAGATGTTGCGATGTTATCTGGTAGTCTGGATGAAAATTTGGAAAAGTTAATGACTCAGCGTTGGGTCGCAAATTACACCGCAGGTTTCGAAGGTTGGGCCGTTGCTCGCAAATCTGGTTATCCATTAGATGTAGCAAATGGAGTTCCTTTTGATGAAGCTTTGGTTTATAGTATGGGAGATTCCGATTTAAATGGCAAGTATCCTAGGCGTATGAAGTATGGATCAAGTGTCCAGTCTAAGAACTCAGCTGGTTATAGTCAGGCTCTTTCGCAACAAGGAGCAGATGGACAAGGAACCCGTTTATGGTGGAATCCGGAATGAAAATTAATAGAAAACAAAAAAGGGAACTATTCATTTGAATAGTTCCCTTTTAAAAGTAAATAATTTATAATATTATTTAGCTGTTTGTGATTTTCCAACAACAGCTTTAAATGCTTCAGGATGATTCATTGCTAAATCGGCTAAAACCTTACGGTTAATTTCGATGTTAGCTTTGTGCATCAAACCAATCAATTGTGACTACGACAAACCTTGAAGTCTGGCTGCAGCATTAATACGCTGAATCCACAATGCTCTGAAGTTTGATTTCTTCTTTTTTCTATCACGGTATGCATACTGCAAACCTTTTTCCCATGTGTTCTTTGCTACCGTCCAAACGTTAGCTCTTGCACCAAAGTTACCTCTAGTTTCTTTTAAAATCTTTTTTCTTCTAGCTCTTGCAGCTACAGAATTTACTGATCTAGGCATTGTTTCTGTTTTTAGAATGTTAGCGTTCCAATTAAGGACTCTTTTTTGCTAAATCACTCGGTTAATAAACTTTAAAAATCAAATACTGATTCTTACAACATGTTAAGCATTAACTTAACGTTTTTCTGGTCCGCTTTATTTACAGTACCAAAGTAAGTAAGATTTCTCTTTCTTTTGGTGCTCTTTTTAGTCAAAATATGACTTTTAAAAGCGTGCTTTCTTTTGATTTTTCCAGATGCAGTCAAAGTAAATCTTTTCTTTGCGCTGCAATTTGTTTTCATCTTAGGCATTGTACAACTAATTATTGATTATATATAAATTACTTTACTTTTTCTTAGGTGTTAAAAACATGGTCATACGTTTTCCTTCTAATCTAGGAAGCTGTTCAACCTTACCAAGATCTTCAAGATCCTGAGCAAATTTTAATAAAAGAATTTCACCTTTATCTTTAAAAAGAATTGATCGACCTTTAAAGAAAACATAAGCTTTTACCTTCGATCCTTCAGTTAGAAATTTCTCGGCATGTTTAAGTTTAAAATTGTAATCATGTTCGTCGGTATTTGGTCCGAAACGAATTTCTTTAACTACAACTTTAACCGTTTTAGCCTTCAATTCCTTCTGTTTCTTTTTCTGCTGATAAAGATACTTTTGATAATCAGAAATTTTACAGACTGGTGGATCGGCATTTGGTGAAATCTCAATTAAGTCTAATTCTTGTTCTTCAGCAAGTTTTAATGCATCAGTTATAGAATAAACTCCTGGTTCTACGTTCTCTCCAACAACGCGAACGCTGCGTGCTCTAATTAATTTATTAATTTTGTGTAGAGCTTCTTGAGGTTTTCTTGGTCCTCTTGCGTTTTTATTTTGAAATCCAGCTATGGCTAGGCCCTCCTAATTAAGTTAATATTTTTCAATAGAAGACATTTGATCTTCTACTTCCTTATTTATGAAATCTGTAAATTCTTGGATGCTCTGAGAACCCAAATCTCCTTCTCCTTGTCTACGAACAGAAACAGTGCCTTCGGCAGCTTCTTTTTCTCCAACAATAATAAGGTATGGGGTCTTTTTCAACTCGCTGTCACGAATCTTACGACCGATCTTCTCGTTTCGATCATCCAATACGGCGCGAAGATCGGAATTATTTAACGAATTTAAAACTTTTTTTGCATAATCGTTATGTTTTTCGCTAATAGGCAAAATTACAACTTGTTCAGGTGTTAACCACAAAGGGAATTTACCTCCTGTGTGTTCCAATAGAACCGCTACAAATCGCTCCATAGAACCAAATGGTGCTCTATGAATCATGATAGGGCGGTGTTTTTGATTATCACTTCCAACATATTCCAACTCGAAACGTTCTGGTAAGTTGTAATCAACCTGAATAGTTCCCAACTGCCATTTACGACCAATAGCATCCTTGATCATGAAATCGAGTTTAGGACCATAAAAGGCCGCTTCGCCATATTCAATAACTGTATTTAAACCTTTTTCAGCAGAAGCTTCGATAATAGCCTGTTCTGCTTTTTCCCAATTCTCGTCGCTGCCAATATACTTTTCACGATTTACTTTATCGCGTAAAGATATCTGAGCAGTATAGTCTTTAAAATCAAGTGCCTTAAAAATGATGA
This sequence comes from Labilibaculum sp., assembly GCA_032125735.1. Lineage (GTDB taxonomy): Bacteria > Bacteroidota > Bacteroidia > Bacteroidales > Marinifilaceae > Labilibaculum. Next base: position 4,471 of record JAQBBZ010000378.1, on the reverse strand, counting down.
AAATGATATCAATTACCTTTTTGAATTCATCTTTCAATTGATCTGGAGTACAGAACAAGTGGGCATCATCTTGTGTAAAACTTCTTACACGAGTTAAACCGTGCAATTCTCCACTTTGTTCGTAACGATAAACAGTTCCAAATTCTGCATATCTTATAGGAAGATCTTTGTATGAACGAGGTTTGAATTTGTAAATTTCACAATGATGAGGACAGTTCATCGGTTTTAGTAAATATTCTTCTCCTTCTTGTGGAGTTTTAATTGACTGAAATGAATCAGCACCATATTTTTCGTAGTGACCAGAAGTCTTATACAAGTTTATATTTCCAATATGTGGAGTAATAACCTGCTCGTATCCGAATTTTTTCTGTACGCGTTTCAAGAAAGTTTCTAAACTTTCTCTTAACTGAGCACCTTTAGGTAACCACAATGGCATTCCCTGTCCAACATTTTGAGAGAAAGTAAACAATTCCATTTCTTTCCCAAGTTTTCGATGGTCGCGCTTTTTAGCTTCTTCCATCATTACCACGTATTCCTCAAGTAATTTAGCTTTAGGGAAAGTAATTCCATAAATACGAGTCAATTGTGGTCTTTTCTCATCGCCTCTCCAGTAAGCTCCTGCAATGGAGTTTAATTTGATGGCTTTAATATAGCTGGTGTTAGGCAAGTGTGGTCCTCTGCACAAGTCGGTAAATTCTCCTTGTTTGTAGAAACTAATTGTACCGTCTTCTAACTCATTGATTAATTCCAATTTGTATCCTTCATTTTTCTCTTTGAAAAACGAAAGGGCTTCTTCTTTAGTCACATCAGTACGCTTAAATTCACTCTTGTTTCGAGCAAGTTCGAGCATTTTCTGTTCAATTAGAGGAAGATCTTTATCAGAAAGAGGAGTGCCGTTTCCTAAATCAACATCATAATAAAAGCCCATATCAATAGCTGGACCAATACCAAATTTTACTCCAGGATATAATGCTTCAAGGGCTTCAGCCATAAGGTGAGCGGAACTATGCCAAAACGCATATTTTCCTTCGGCATCATCCCAAGTATGTAATTTAATGCTTGCATCTTCGTTAATTGGACGAGCAATATCCCAAATGTTATTATTTACAGTTATGGATAAAACTTCTTTGGCAAGGCTATTACTTAGACTTCTAGCAATACCAAGGCCAGAAATCCCGGCTTCAAACTCTTTTACAGAATTATCCGGAAATGTAATTTTAATCATTATATAATTTTAAATATTCGTAATTTTTATTGAATGGACAAAGATATAATTTTCTCTCTAATTTGTAGCGGCATTTGGCAGGCAATATTCAGAAATTCAAAAGAATCTACCTGTATTTTTATAGGTAGAGAAGCGAAATGGTAATTTTTCATCCACTAAATTTACCTAATAATCAAAAAGGGATATATGCATTGTATTCAGGAAGGTGCAATATAATACTAAGGATTTTTTCTTTTCTCTGAAAAAAACCGAATCTTTGGGAGTCGATAAACAACGAATACTAAACTCTTTACAAAATTTATAAATTATGAAGATAAGTAAGCAAATATTTGCTTTATACATCCTAATGTGTTTTGGATTTACAGCTTTTTCACAGACTGAAATTCAAAAAATTACGATGGAAGATTTAATGCTAAAAGGAACTTTCAGTCAAAAATCTGTTGACGGATTACGTTCAATGAACGATGGTATTCATTACACAACAATGGAAGAAGGTAGTACTAAGATTGTAAAATACAGTTATGCTACCGGAAAAGTTGTAGATACTCTATTGAATTTGAAAAGCATGAAGGATGCGGAAATCAAAAGCATTAATGAGTATGAATTTAGTGCTGATGAAAGTAGAATTCTGCTAATGACAAATCCGGAGAGGATATATCGACGTTCTTTTACTGCTGATTATTTTGTGTTCTCTTTTAAAAATAAGGAGTTGCTTCCTTTATCAAAAAATGGAAAACAACGCTTGGCTACTTTTTCGCCAAATGGAAATCGAATTGCCTTTGTACGGGATAATAATCTGTTTATTCATAATGTTTTGTTTGGTTCCGAGATTAAAATCACGAAGGATGGAGAATGGAATAAGATACAAAATGGAACCCCTGATTGGGTTTACGAAGAAGAATTTGAATTTAATAAAGCATTCGAATGGTCGCCGGATAGTGAGTTTCTTGCTTACATGAAATTTAATGAAAGCGATGTGAAGATGTTCAACATGAACAAATTTGAAGGTTTAGATCCGCAAGTAAAAGAGAATGCTTTATATCCAGAAAACTACACTTATAAATACCCAAAAGCAGGAGAGAAGAATTCTAGTGTTGAGGTGTTTGTTTATAATATCGAAGACCGAATTACTAAGAGAATGGATGTAGGCGATGAGAAAGATCAGTACATCCCTCGTATTAAATGGACACAAGATCCAAAAATGCTAAGTATTTATCGATTAAATCGTCACCAGAACAAATTGGAATTTTTACTTGCAAATGCTAGAACGGGTAGTTCTTCTGTGATGTATAAGCAAGAGAATAAATATTACATCGAGGAAGGGAATTTTGATCATTTAACTTACTTGAAAGATGGCAAGCGATTTATTTATCTGGATGAGAAGGATGGATTTAATCATTTGTATTTATACGATATGACGACTGGAAAATCGGTACAACAAATCACCAAGGGTAATTGGGATGTTACTGATTTTTTAGGCTTTGATGAAGAACAGCAGGTTTGTTATTATCAATCTGCGGAAGTATCGCCAATGGATAGAAATGTTTATTCGGTAAAATTAAATGGAACGGTAAAGAAATTGCTTACTCCTGAAAAAGGAACCAATAGCACTGTTTTTAGTAACGGATTTAAATATTATATCAATTATTTTTCCAGTGTTACTCAACCAAAGACGGTTAGTTTATTTAGTAGTAAAGGTAAAATGATTCGTGTATTGGAAGATAATAAGGAATTGGTTCAAAAGTTGAAAGGATATCAGTATTTGCCAATGGAATTTATCAAGGTACCTGCTGCTGATGAAATGACGATGTTGAATGCCTGGATGATTAAACCATTTAATTTTGATTCGTCTAAGAAATATCCTGTGGTAATGACTCAATATAGCGGTCCAAACTCACAGAGTGTTGAGAACTCATGGAGTTTTGATTGGTATCAGTACTTGGCACAGGAAGGATATATTGTTGTTTGTGTTGATCCTAGGGGAACTGGTGCCAGAGGTCAGGAATTTAGAAAATGTACCTACATGCAATTGGGTAGATTGGAGTCGGATGATCAGATTTCCGCTGCAAGATATTTAGCCAAAGAAAATTTTATTGATGAGAATAGAATTGCTATTTGGGGATGGAGTTATGGTGGATTTATGTCTACCTTGTGTTTAGAGAAAGGAAATGATGTGTTTGCTGCTGCTATAGCTGTTGCGCCGGTTACCAACTGGAGATATTACGATTCTGTTTATACTGAGCGATTTATGAGGACTCCGCAAGAAAACGAAAAAGGTTATGATGATAATTCACCAATTAATCATGTTGACAAGTTAAAAGGATCGCTTTTGCTTTGCCACGGAACGGCTGATGATAATGTACATGTTCAGAATACTTATGAGTTGACAGAACGATTGGTGCAGGCAGATAAACAATTTGAAATGCAGGTGTATACCAATAGAAATCATAGTATATATGGTGGTAAAACAAGATTGCATTTGTACAAGCGATTTAATAAGTTTTTAAAAGACAATTTGTAGTGAACGACATACCTTAAAATATAGGAGAGGAAATTACTTTTAGTGATTTCCTCTTTATCTTTTGCTCAAATACTCAGTTTTTTAGCTTTGTATTACTCAATTTTTGATTTTTTTTTCAAAAAAACATTTGTCAAAAGCGTGGGAATATCTATATTTGCATCGCAGAAGTAAAGAACATTGCTTCTCTTTAATGCGAGAATAGCTCAGTTGATAGAGCACAACCTTGCCAAGGTTGGGGTCGCGAGTTTGAGTCTCGTTTCTCGCTCCAGTGTTATTGAAGTTTATCCTTTCGTTCAGTAATAGAGTTTTGTAAAAAGGAAAATGCGAGAATAGCTCAGTTGATAGAGCACAACCTTGCCAAGGTTGGGGTCGCGAGTTTGAGTCTCGTTTCTCGCTCAACTAAAACTGCTTCATTTATTTGGAGCAGTTTTTTTTGTGCCCTTAAATTTGGTGGCTTTTTCGCAATGAATGTATCTTGGATCTTGTTAAAATCAGACATAAATTTTAGTCAGGCGAAAAAAGAAGTATTTTTACATTCGTTCCTTTGTTAACCCTTTTTTCTCGAGCCTGAAGGTCTCAAATAGTTTAGCCCGGGGTAAATGAGCACAGCGAATGCCACCCTGGGATATTAATGTGGCCGGTAAGTACCGGCGCAGGTGAAAGAAACATTTGGAAAGCAATTTTCGTTCGATGGACATACTACAGGACAAGCAGCCTCACCGAGC
>JAQBBZ010000377.1:0-3073 GCA_032125735.1 Labilibaculum sp. | reverse complement strand
GCATGAAGCGTATAATCTATGGTTATTCCCATTAAAATAGATCCAACGCCTAGGGCAATTGCTGATATAGATCCTTTTACCCAATAAAAGCATCCCAAACTGACAGAAATACCAAAAACAACAGGCAAGAATACGAGTATGAAAATCCGCCATGAGCGAAATAACAGACTAATTAGTAATATTAAAAGCACCAATGCCAAACTAACAGTCAGCAGAATATCTCTCTTTATTTGAATTGCATTACACGCTCCAACAACCGGAGCAACATAATAATCTAAAGTACAAATTGCATTGTCGACTTCGCTTTTTGCTCGAGCAATATTCTCAACCAAAAGGGCATTGTTTCCTGTATCAGAAGAGGCAAAAGCCGACTCCATAAAAAAGAACAAATGATAACCATTATCGGAAAACAAATAGTTTTGGTGCAGTTTATATGCATCGCCCAGTTGTAAACGCTTTAGCTTCTCCAGAACCAATGGTGTAAAATGAAGCGGATCATTTAAAATATAGGAACGCATTCCAATGCCGGCAGGTGTCATTAGGGCTTTAAAATTCCCTTCTATTGTATTTTTAATAGATGACTCTTCAATACGTTTGGCAATGACTTCATAATCTTCCTCTTCCAGAAATAGTGGGAGATTTTTATAAAAAACATCATAGGCTTGACTCACTTTGTCTTTCCCTAGACCCAAGCTCATTGTTTTTATCAAAGAATCTGCAGGATTCATTAATTCAACAAATCGTGTAGCAGTAACAATTAAGGAATCATAATTTGGTGCAACTAATGTATCATTTTGGGAAACGATTAAAACGATTTTATTGGAGAAATCGATATTCTCCATTAATTGATTGACAACTTTCGTTTCCCCATTACTCATTAGTACCTTGGAAATATCCTCTTCAAAATGAATTTTTGAGGTGCCAAGCCACAAAAAAGCCAGCAATATTGCAACAGCAATAGAACTAACAATACGAAATCGCTTAATAAATAAGAATATACTCCAAAAGAAAGTTCCCATTAAATCTCCTATTTTCTTCGTAATATGACCAACAATAAATATGAAAAACTCCCACTAAAAATACCAGCAACACTAGCCAAAACCAGACTACCGATGGCATATTGCATCAAATTATTGGCGATTGAATCAAGTCCGAAACCATCCGAAAAGCTTAAGTTATTCATGGGAATCCCCATAATTAATGCTCCGGTTGCAATACTCCCGAAAATAATGAATGGAATCATTGGCGGAATGCTAATATTCGCGGCAACAATTACGAAGGGTTTATGCAATTTTAATAAATAGGCCAAAGCCAAGGCTACAATCATCTGATATCCCCAAATGGGTACAATTCCCATAAAAACACCAAAACCTATTGATGTTGCCAACTTGAAATTATTTTCCCCTTTTATGTCTAAAAAGGCTTTTATATTTTTCCAGGTAAGGTTCTTGAAAAAATCACGTGGCTTGATATAAGCAAAAGCGATAAAGCATAAAATTGTGTTTAAAACACTAATTCTAAAAAAATCTTTAAACGGTCTGAAATGAGTAACCCGATCTTCTCCCTGATCGTATATAATTTGTACTGGTTCCGAAAGAACTGGGATACCACTCCATGATGCACGTACAGGAACCTCTATTTCGTATTCAAATTTTGTACAGTAAAAAGTAAGTTTCTCCAATTTTTTTATTGGGTAAACCCGATAGCCCGATTGAGTATCCGGAAGTTTAATACCGGTTTCTACCCGGAACCAAAAATTAGAAAAACGATTACCAAAACTGCTTCCTCCCGGAACATCCTCCTGACTCATATTTCGAGCTCCTATAATTAATGAATTAGGTTCCTCTTTTAGTCGTTGAATCAACTTCGGTAAGTCTTCGGGGAAGTGCTGACCATCAGAATCGATTGTAATTGCATATTCATAACCCAATTCCAATGCTCTTTTGAATCCATTTTGCAAAGCACATCCTTTTCCTTTGTTCTTACTATGCGTTACAATTTCAAGTTTCGATTGGTAGCTTTTCAAAATGGAATCCGTTGAATCGGTTGCCCCATCGTTTACAACAATTACATTACTTGTATGCAATAACACCCTATCGATAACATCAGCAAGTGTTCTATCATTATTATAGCTTGGAATGATTACACAAACCTTTAAGTCATTAAACAGATTACTCACAGACATTTGCGCTCCCTTTTAATTTGAAATAGACGGTACTTTCACCGTAAATTTTTGCATTTATTTTATAGACATCGTCAGTTATTTTAAGCGCTATATCGATGAAAACAAGTTCTGATTCTTTAGGCACCCACATGCTAATGAATTTCATATCGGAAATTGAATTGAAAAACAAATTCTGACCTAAATGATCACTGAGAATTTCTTTAAGCATCTCGATTTGACAAACACCTGGAGTAATTGGATTTCCAGGAAAATGTCCTTCAAAAATCTCATGACCAGCATTGATACTCACCTTAAATTTCAATGTGGAAGGTAATTCACCCTCAACCTGTTCGTATGTATATAATTTATTCAGCAACATAACTATCTGATTCTTTTAAGCTCCATTTTCAATTTTATTGGTCGGTGTTGTATTTGAATTGAATTCGAAACACCATTTTCCTGCTCACTAAATTCTATATGAATTCGATTAAAAAATCCTTTAGAATCAATTTTTTGCATCAATGCATTCTCGTAAAAATAGAAATCACGGCTCTCCTTCTTTTGATACTTCAAGATTGCCTCCTCTTCCTCTTTAAATTGTAAATCTTCTTGTTTGGGTGCTTGAACCAACAACAGAAAATCTTGATGCATCAATTTGAACAAACTCTTTTTTTTGATTGGCTCAATACAATAATTCAACAGGTAAGTATCTGATGTAAAACTCATATCGAATAAAGTCATTCCAACCTCCGACATTAAAACCATGCGGTATTTATTATCATCTTCTTGTTTTAAAGCAAAAATGCCCGAAAAGTAATGCTTATAAATACTGATACTTCCTCTAAAAACAGCTTCGTTTAATCCCTCCTTAAACAAAGGAGTTTTCTCTTCTACACTCTTAGAATTTGA
>JAQBBZ010000376.1:0-10001 GCA_032125735.1 Labilibaculum sp. | reverse complement strand
TAGACTATAGTTTCACTTGGAAAACGGATCAATCTGAATTGGGCATCACTCTTTTTGCATCCATGTTACAAGATTACATTAGTGCAGAAATCAGAACCGATTTACCACCGAGCCTAGCCACAGCACCGGGTGTAAAACAATATTACAACATCGATCAAGCTGTTATGCGGGGCTTTGAATTATCCTGGTATCAGAAAACTGCAGCTTCCATTTATCACAAGGTAAATATTGCCTACACCTATGGTAAAAACCAGGATTTCAATCAGCCCTTGCCTGAAATTCCTCCGCTTGATATCAGGTACGCACTGGGAGCTTCCTTTTGCAAGAATAAATTTCATCCGGAAATAATGATTCGTCATGTTTTAGAACAAAATAGAATATCAAGTAGTTACGGAGAAAGCAAAACACCAGTTTTTACTATTGCTGATATTAAAGCATCCTACGATTTCCCGGATAAAATCAGCCTGATTGGTGGGGTAAGAAATCTTTTTGATGAAGCCTATTACGAGCATCTAAACAGATCGATACAAGGTAGTAATAAGTCTATTTATGCTCCGGGGCGTAGTTTTTATCTGACTCTTAGTTTAAATCTTTAAAATAAATTAAAAAATCCACCACAGAGGACACGGAGTCCTCTATCGTACTATTTCTCTGTGATCCTTTGTGATCTCTGTGGTAAAATAAATTTAGAAAAGTCTGTTTGAAAGTTATTAACGCACCGGGCCAAAATCCTTTCACTTGCAGGTATTCCTTACAAAAAAGTATATGTGTAACCGAAATTCATTTCCGAGAAATCGGCCTGACCAAAATTAGCATTGATATTTGCTCCGATAAAGAAATTATTCTTAGGCATTTTATTGGTGTTAATAAAATAGAGGTTTAGTCCCATTCTGCTCGAAAAATATTTTTTCAACTTGTATTTTACTTCACTCGCTCCTCCTCCATAGGTTTTGTAGTATTCACTATAGTATGGTTTGAATAAATTCAATCCTCCTTCTATATCCAATCCAAAATGCCCAATTAAAAACTCGCTTCCCAAATGAAAATAGATGTTTGAGGCATTCCACGAAGGAGAATCAATAAAATCGGGATTAGCAGTCTTTTCTATTTGATCGTAATAATGTTCATAAAAGCGATACGTAAATCCCGCTCTAACTTTAAGATGTTCCTTAAAAAGAATTCCACCACTAAGAGCTGTGGAATACACTTTTCCCGAAGCACCACCAACCGGTTCGCTTTTCCCTCCATATTCGTGAATTCCCAAACCAGTCCGCACATTTATAAAATACCTTCGATCCGAATCAACATCCGTTCCCAAATAAATATCTTTCTTCTTTGAAATTAATGTTCGGGAATTCCACTGACAGGCAAGACTTACATGAGCGGAATTTAAGCCCATATTCGGTAATTTGGTATGAGCATTCGAAGAATGCAGATAACCTGCACCCACAAGGAAATTTATTCGGTTCAAAGTAAATAATTCGCGATACAGAAAAGCCTGAAAAGACCAGGTTAATTTAGAACCAATCGCTAAATTTTGCTCACTATCCGCATACGATCTGGTAAAATAACTCCCGCCCATTCCAAATTTCAACGACCATGTTTTTTGTAAATGTCCCCAAGGATGAAACTGGATAAAAGGCATAATTCCATAAGATTTACCCAGAACCGAATCATTGCCAAAATTGGAATATGAAAAACTCACCCCAGTTGTAGGATTGTTATAGTATTTGCTACAGTGAAGATTACGGGTATCCTTTATTCCCACACTCAGGAAGACTGATTGAACAGCATCTGTTTTTGGGAAATCGTTGTAATTTGCAACTGTTTTACCCAACATTAATTCTGGTTCAACAAAAAATAAGTACTTCGATTCTTTAGGCTGATCCTGAGCATTTACAACACAAACATAACTGCCTATAAAACACAGCAGGAAGAAGATTCGTTTCAACATCACATATCCATTTTCTAATTATTTCAAGGCAAATATAATACCCAACATAAGGAAAAATAAAATAGATCCTTAACACACAACAAGCATCTAGCAATGAATGTATTGAATCGAAACACAAGTATATTAAAAGAAGAAAATATCTAATAAATATCATATATTTACAATTAACACACGTTATTAATCAACAAGATAACTCAAGATTTGAGTTAAACTACAGCTAAACTATCATTACAATTCACAAAAGCATAAAATCAAGCTCAATCAAAAGCTAACAATATTTTTTAATAAAATTGCATTTCAATTTCCGTCTGACCTAATTTTTTTAAACATGACTAAGAAAACATTCGGAACCTTTGCAGGCGTATTTACACCTACAACATTAACCATATTGGGAGTGATTATGTACATTCGTCAACCGTGGGTGGTTGGCAATGCCGGTGTTGTAGGTGCACTGGCAATCGTTTTACTGTCTGTCGCAATCACTTTTACAACAGCCTTAAGCTTATCATCCATAACCACCAACGTAAGAATTGGAGCCGGAGGAGCTTTTAGCATTATTTCAAAATCACTGGGTTTAGAAATTGGTGGCTCAATAGGAATTCCTTTTTATGTAGCACAAGCATTAGCCGTTACCATGTATATTTTCGGATTTAGAGAAGGTATAGTCTCCATACTCCCTCATTCCAATCCATTAGTTATTGATTTATCGGTTTTCGCACTGGTACTTGCCATTGCATTTATCAGCACAAGCTTTGCTTTTAAAATTCAGTATGTAATACTGGGGATTATCGTACTGTCCTTGTTTTCCATATATGGATCTTTATTTGTAAACGAACTCAACTACGATTTTGTCCTATTTGGTGAATTTTCTGGCTCGATTGAAAATAAATTTAGTGGCACATCATTCTGGGCAGTATTCGCCGTTTTTTTCCCTGCCGTAACAGGAGTTATGGCAGGCGCTAATATGTCCGGCGACCTCACAAGTCCACGAATAAGCATTCCACGAGGCACCATTTCTGCAGTAATTATAACAACTCTGATTTACATCAGTTTAATTTTTGTTGCCTCGATGCTTGCCACACCAGACGAACTGGTTTCAAATTACAATTTATTCATCGACAAAGCCTTGTACAGTCCGATTGTTCTGGCTGGGCTGCTGGGAGCAACACTTTCATCGGCTTTAGGTTCATTTATTGGTGCTCCACGAATAATGTTTGCTCTTGCCGAGAAAGGCATTCTGCCAAAAAGCAAACAACTTAGCATGACATCAAAAAAAGGAGAACCTGTAAATGCGATGCTGATAACCGCTGTTATTGTATTTGTTGGAATTTTCCTACGTGATTTAAACACCATTGCACCTATTCTTACCATGTTTTTTATGATTACCTACGCAATGGTGAACATTGTGGTTCTTGTGGAGCAATCATTAAGTTTACCAAGTTACCGACCAACCTTGCAAGTTCCTTTGATCGTACCTGCTTTAGGAGCATTTGGGTCCATTGCAATCATGTTTGTAATGAATGTTCTTGTTGCATTAACATCACTAATTTTCATTTTCGTATTCTATTTCTATTTGGTAAATCTTAATTTAAAATCTGAGGCCGGCGACTCCCGAAGTGGTCTGTTTACGGCTCTCGCCGAATGGGCAACTAAAAAAGCGAGTAATCTTAGTCCGCAAAAAGAAGTTCGTTCCTGGCGTCCGGATTTATTGATTCCAATGACAATGCCTAAAGAAATCAGAGGATCCTATAAGCTTATTCATTCAATGATTTATCCGAAAGGATCGATTAAAATTTTATCACTGATCAATGAAAACCCTGAAGAGCAGAAAAACATTGAGATGTTTCTGAAAAATGCTTCACAAAAATTTAAGGAAAATAATATTTCTGCATCCTATGCATTTGTTGATAACAAAGAACTCAATACTACTGTTAACATTAGCATGCAATCGCTTAATGCGGCATTTTTTAAACCTAATATTATTTTTGTGAGTATCGATACTGGCAATGTTAATCTCGCCTACTACGACCAACTTTTGTCCGATGCCAGAAAGAACAATTTTGGAATGATCATTTACATTCCATTTTCAACCGCAAGTTTGGCAATTGAAAAAAGCATTAATTTATGGCTAACCAATATTCCAAGTAATTGGAAGGAAAGCTTTAATATGGGAAATAATGATTTATCGACGCTTTTATCTCTTTTGATATGCAAAAACTGGAAAGGGAATATTGATGCCTACATCGTAAATAATGATAAGGCTTCAAGCTTTTCAGAAAAAGACATTGATGATCTTCAAACCATGCTTCGTTTTCCAAAAAACACGACCACTAGTTTAAATCCGGGAGATTTGATTAGTTGTGCCAAAAAACACCGCAATGCTGATATAAATATTTTTAGCGTTGATCCTGATATGAACACCACAGAAATGATCAAGCTCGTTAATGAATCAAGAATTTCAGCGATTTTCTGTGTTGATTCTCATTTTGAGAATGCACTGGTATAAATATTCAAAAGATACCTTAGCCTCCAAACCGAATCGTTTTGTAGAAACTATTTGGTTTCTGAGAGAACAATTCGCCCTTCCAAAATCGGATTTAAAAGCTTTAATTTTTTACAGTATGCTTTTAGCACCTCAAAATCCTCAATTGCTTTAGGATTTGTTTCATCAATTAAAACTCTAAACTCTCCTTTTAATTTCCCCAAGTTATATGTGTTCAAGGAAACTGTTAGCAATTCCTCATCGTCCAACTCCATGCCATTCCTCTCAACAATTATCTCTTCACTGGCCGAGGAATACTTGTAACTGATTCCTGAAACCTGAAGTAGTTGACCACTTTTATCCGTTGAATTCTCTTTTAACAGACGTTTTAACTCATCCCCTTTGATCAGGATTTGACAGATTTTATTTCCGAATGGCAAAATTGAACGAACCGATTTTAGAGTAAAATCTCCCACAGGCACGTCAGCTCTGATTCCTCCTCCGTTAATAATCCCAACATTAGAATCGTGCCATTCCCGAAAAGCATCACTAATTAAATTCCCGGCCAGGCTTTCGCCGAGAATCCCATTTTTAAAGTCAAGAGGAACCTCCAAACGACAAATCTTTTCTGCCAATTGCAATTCCATATCTTTCTGATAATACAGCTCCATATCGCGCAGATACTTCTCCGAAGCAACATCTTTATTTAATGGAATGATATCAACTTGTAGTTTTTTATTCTTTTCCAAGCTCAATTTAGCAACAGAACTCATGTTACCCGCAGTAGCAACAATCGGAACACTGCCTTTGTAAAAAATATTACTTTCGTGCTCAAACTGTTCCTCAGTTAAAATCAAGTCAATTTCAGGAAACTGTTCCAATAATTTCCGATTTGTATCCAAATTGGTTTGAGTAATGAGTACCAAAAAATCAACATTTCCCATCTTAGGCAACACCTCCGTAACTGCTACAAATAAATCCTCCTGAACTACCAAATCGTCATGAATGCTTGTATTCATGGCATCGGTCAGGCCGACAAAGCCGATTCGCATGCCCCCAATTTTTTTCACCAAAAACGCAGGCAGATTGCCAAACACTTCCCCATCTCTATTTTTAAGATTGGAACTAAACCACTGCGATTTCGATTTAGACAAAAGCTGAATGGTATGCTTAACGCCAAAATCAAATTCATGCTGTCCGAAATTGCAGATATCGACAGGAATATCGTTAAAGGCTTCAATCATGGGTTCTCCTTTATACATTCCGCCAAAGAGAACTCCGCCACACAAATCACCACCATGAATCACTAAGGTGTTTGAATTTTTTGCCCTAAGCTTATCTGCAATTGTTTTTAAGCGGGCAACACCACCTCTTCCACCATCTACATCCTCCACAGGAAAAATCTGATGTGCATCTGTAAAGTACAATAGGTCTACCTTTTGTGCATTTAACGTTAGACTCGTGATGAAGAAAACAAGGAATGAAATAGTTCGGAGCATCGGTAATAATTTTTATTTAATCGAAAAGTAAGAATAAATGCCTGCTTATTCAAATACTGAGCTACTATCAAGCATTAAAAATGATTTAAATTTATTTTGAAATCCTGAATTTGTAATTCTTATATTGCATTGGGTTTACTATGAATAACAAAGATTTGAAACACATGAAGTCTGATAAAGAAAAAAATCTACCAATCAATTCCTTAGATGTTTTAGAGACTTTAAATAAACATTTAGAGGACTATCTAAACCTATTGAAACAAAGCCTGACAACAGAAAGACTTTCTCTGCTTATTCTTAACGAATTTATGGAAGTAAGCAATTTCTTTTTCACCATCGGCGATCAGGAATACAACAAAACACGAACCGATAAAAATCTTGATCTTACAACAACATATATCCTGAATTATCTTTTGCCGGAGTCGTTTAAGGATACGATGCTAATACATCGCGATGTATTGTTACAGCTTCAAATTTCACAAAATAAAAAACAAGAATCGCTGGTCGATGATAAGGCTGTTCGGCATCACTTAAAAGAATCCAAAGCAATTTTAGAAAAAGCAATCAATTCCTTTGTACAGAAAATTAGTGCAGAATTCAATCCGATTCAACAAACAGATAAAAAAAGAAAGAAGCTTGTTTCCAAAGCCAAACACCAGCAGAACCCTTGGGCTGTCTATAAAAATCAATTTCTAACCATACAAAACCAAGCAAAAGAAATTGAAAAATCAACTCAAAGCTTATCGGATATCATCCTTGTATTTAAGGATATTAAAAACCATACCCAGAACATTTGCACAAGGCTTACGAATGAACTTGAGAGTTCAAAAAAAACCATATCAATGGTCATGAATTCAGTTCAGAATTTGGATGAACCCGTTAAAACGGCAGATACCATTTCGTTAATTGAAGATATCCTGGCTGATTTAGATGTCACAAATCCGGAGCAGGAAACCTATGCTTTTGATATTGAATTAAAAATTGCAGCACTTAAAGAAAATAACATTCCAGTTGCAAGCGAGGATGGCTTACTACTCATCAAAAAAATAGATTTTAATAAATCGACTAAAAAGTGGCTAAACTATATGCTGCTCCCCGATCTTATCGAGCTGTGGCAGAACAGGGCAAATTTGGTTGCTTTTTACAAGCATAACTTACTAAATTTAAAAAGTAGCTTAACCTTACTAAAAAACAACAAAACACTGGAAACCTTGCCTTCTCAGATTCAAAGCATAGAAAATCTGTTGCGCTCGGCCAACACGAATGAAAAGTTGCAAAGGAAGATAATTGGTCAAGTACAGAGAAAATTCGATAACGAATTCTTAGTCACAAATATTTATGATACGGAAGATTTTTTAAAAGTTTCTTTGCAATCATCGATAAGCCAACTCACATCTTCAAAAGATAATTTCTTTATCGACGTAGAAAGAAAAATTAAAAATATTCTTTCTTTTTTCAGTACAAAATATGAAATCAGCACCATTGATGATCCTTTTAAGAAATTAGAGGAATCATCAAAATGTCTTGAATACAGAACATTAAAAGCATCAAACATACATTACGATACTCTTTTTTTAAATAAAAATTTTATTGGCGATTTGTTCCTAATTCCCCGCGAAACGGAAAAACAAAAACTACAGGAAAGCTTAAATCTCTGGAAAAAAGGACATAGCAAAGCGGTACTTGTTGTAGGAGACAATTTAAGCGGAAAATCGACTTTTATAGAAAGTGTGGCCAAGGATTATTTCGACAAACAAAGTATTGTTCTCGAAATAGACAGTACTATTTCCGTTGAAGGAAGAAAATTTACGACTACAAAAAACCTTGCAGAGGCTCTTCAGCACATCAAGAAACACACCTATAATTTCCGGCCACTATTGGTAATTGATAATCTGGAGCTGTGGAGAGACAAAAATCACAGTTTGTTGGATAATATAAGAGCGGCCATCGAATTCGTAGAATCAGAATCAGATCAGGTTTTCGTTATCATGACTACTTCGAATGCCATGCAAGCTCATCTGGATAAAAGACTTCCTTTTTCCCATTCATTTAGTTCCATCATCGATGTTAACAAGGCCAAATTTGATCAGATATACAAAGCAATCTTGTTGCGGCATGGTGCCTCGCACCGAAGTCTGGTTACCGAAAAAGGGCTTCCCTTGCTCAATAAACCACTGGAGCTTTATGTCCAAAAATTATGTAAGAATTACGACTATAATATGGGCGAAGTATTGCAGGCATGGACGTATGCAATCACCACTGCTGACGACAACAAAGTAGTTTATGAGGAAAAGGAATATGAATTTGAAGATTTTTTCACCACCGAAGAAATTATTATTCTTAAATATGTATTATTATACAAACACATTAATGAAATTGTATTGAAAAACTTTTTGGGCAAACGATACGGCAGCTCCTATAAATCCGGATTAAAACGTTTAATTAACACCAAAGTTTTCCTCCGTAATCCGGAAGGGAATCTGGTTTTAAATCCAGTATTGTACCACAACATTCGTGAAATTCTAAAATACAGAGGAGTACTCAACTAAATGGAAAATATCGAGACATTATACACCTGGAGCGGCTTACTCGGTCTGCTTCTACTGCTGATAGTCATCTATTGGATGCTAAAGCTTATCACCTACATTGGCGAGCGATTTGCCAAAAAGAACGTAACCAATAAAAAAATAATAAACTTTTTAAGAAAAGTTCTTTTATTTTATAAACCCGCTGCCATATCGTTTTTATTGCTTGATTTTATATCTATCAATTACATTACACACAGTATTCTATTGGTTTTTATAAGTCTTTTTGGTTTTTACTATATCAAAAACTACGTGAGCGGCATTTTTTTCAGGGCAAACCCCTTGGTCAGCAAAGACGCATTTATTACCATAGGAGATTTTAAGGGAGAAGTTAAGAGTCTTCAATCCTTCGGTCTAATCATCAACGCCGAATATGGAGAACGATTTATTAATTACACCGAGATTGAAAATTTAGGATTTGCGATCAACTCAAATGTGAACACCAAATTAAGGCAAACTCTTTACCTGCATACACAACTAACAAAAGAACAGGTTTTAAATCTGATTTTCGACAATCCAATTTTAGATTTCGGACAAAAACCCAGCATAAAGAACAGCGAAACCCCTCAGGTATATAAATTTCAGTATACCTTGGAAAATGGTGCTTCCACCGAAGATTTAACAGCCTTTTTACAGGAAATACAGATTGAAACAAGTACAACCAACAATTTTAAGTAAGCATCATGGAAATCATTTCATCCTATAATTTGATTATTGAAGTATCTATAATCATAATCTTATCCTTTTTATTCAATGGATTATCCAGAAAAACAAACATTCCTGCCGTATTGATGCTGATCGTACTAGGGGTTGGTTGCCAATACATCCTAAAATATTTCAATGCAACATCATTAAATTTCTTTCCCATTCTGGAAGTTCTGGGAATTGTCGGATTAATTATGATTGTGCTGGAAGCAGCCCTTGAACTGGAACTAAAAAGAGATAAACTATTCCCCATTCTAAAATCATTTGCAGTGGCTTTAACCGGCCTTATTTTATCAACATGGGCAGTTGTATTGATTCTTTACAATTTCATTCCCGGAATGACCATGCAATCGGCCTGGCTTTACGCAACCCCTTTGTCCATACTATCCAGCGCCATTATCATACCAAGCGTATCAGGTTTAAATGCTACTAAAAAAGAATTTCATATTTACGAAAGTACTTTTTCGGATATCATGGGAATTATGATGTTCTACTTTTTAACCGGGAAATTAAATCCTGCCGAAGACAGCGGAGTAACGGGTTTTGCAGGAAACATCCTGCTCACCATTATTATCTCTCTGGTAGCCAGTTATGCTATTATTTTAATTTTTCAACGCATAAAAAGCCAGGTAAAGCTCTTTTTACTGATAGCAGTGCTCTTACTACTTTATGCACTGGGAAAGAAAATGCACCTTTCTTCGCTTATTATCATCCTGATATTCGGATTGGTAATCGCGAATATGAAACTTTTTTTCAAAGGAAAACTCTCAAAATTA
>JAQBBZ010000375.1:0-25699 GCA_032125735.1 Labilibaculum sp. | reverse complement strand
GGTAATGTTATTGCTGCCGGCTTTTAAAGATAGCTTACTAAGATGCTTCCCAAGCTTGTAATTTTCAAAATAAACCCATAAAAAATCCGGTACTCATTTCTGACTACCGGATTATTGATTTTATTCCTGCCTTAAATTGCTTTCGAGAACATGTTGTCTTCTCCGCTTTTAGCGTACCGAAGTTTGTTATCGAAAAGCCTGGCTATATTTCTCAGAAAGATCATCCCTAAATCGGTAACGATCAATTTTTCATCATCAACAGTAATGATTCCCTCATTGGCCAACACCTGAAGTTCTTCTTTAATTGTTGCCGGCAAATAAGCCTTTAAATCATCTGCGAAAAGCAATTCGCGGCGACAGGTAATATCCAGTATTGCACGTTTCACAATCACATCCTCATCGCTTAGGAAGTAACCTTTCTCCAAATCAAGCTTACTGTTCATCGAAGCCTCTTCGTAAGCCTTAATCCCCTTTACATTTTGTGCGTAGGCATACTTTGCATCCGAAATAGAAGATGCTCCCAAACCAATCAGCAATTCGGTGTGCGAAGTGTTGTATCCCATAAAATTACGGTGCAGTCGCTTGGCTTCGCGGGCAATATACAATTCGTCGTGAGGCAGCGAGAAATGATCCATTCCCACATCGCTGTAGCCCAGTTCGGCCAATTTCTCATTTCCTAAATCGTACAAAGCACGTTTTCCGGCACTATCAGGAATATCGGCATCAGTAAATATTCGCTGACCTTTGGTTTTCCAAGGTACATGAGCGTATGAATAGTAAGCAATTCGGTCGGGCATTAATTCCGAAACTTTATCGAAAGTATCACTCACCGAACTCAATTTTTGCTTAGGCAATCCATAAATTAAATCGAAGTTTACCGAATGATATCCAATCTCACGAGCAGCTAAAGTTACTTCCTTAACGGTTTCGAAACTTTGCGGACGATTGATTACCCGTTGTACTTCCGGATCGAAATCCTGAACTCCGTAGCTCACTCTACGAAATCCAACGTCGTACAATGCTTGCAAATGCTCACGAGTGGTATTATTCGGATGGCCTTCGAAACTAAATTCATGTTCAGGATGCAATTTTGCATTCTTTTTCAAGCCATTGATTAATTTTTGCAGATTTTCAGGATTGAAAAAGGTTGGTGTTCCGCCTCCTAAATGAAGCTCCCGAATAATTGGCTGCTCCTGAAAAGTATCCAAATAAATTTGCCATTCCTTCAGCAAAGCATCAATATATTGATCTTCTACACCATGATTACGGGTAATCACTTTTGTGCATGCACAGTACGTACAAAGTTTCTCACAGTAAGGCAAGTGCACATAAACACTAATTCCTTTCGAAACATTCGATTCATCAAAAGTCCTTTTCACTACTTTCAACCAATCTCCCACTTCTGGTCGCTCATTCCCCCAAAAAGGAACTGTTGGATAACTTGTGTACCGAGGTACCGGCACATTATATTTTTCTATTAATGATTCTCTGTTCATAACTAAACCATCTTATCGGATTAATACCATACAAAGGTATCTTTTTTTATAAGATAACGATCTTGAAGGACTTTACAATTGCATGAAAGCTTTGTAAATATGCGAGTTCGTCGACTTTTATCGTATTTATTAATGAAAGAAATAAGCACTCAAAAAATTCAGCGGATTTCAGTTGGCATTCAATCAAACATATCTGATATTTGTATAAGTACCAATCTGCTAAAGCGATGAAAAAAGAACTTCAACAAGAATTTATAACAAAATGGGCAAAATATTTCGGAAACGATACCGAATTACCCATTTGCTTTTGGTATGGTAATGATAGAGTTCAAGATCAGGAAATTGTAGCCAAATCGTGGAACTGCATTATTGGTTTGTTGCATAAAATTCGCAAAGGATCTTCAGCCAGCTTTTCCGCCGATTCAATTGGATGCATGGGTGGCAAATGTTATTCTGGTTTTGCAGGCCGTCCTGCCGGATTAAACATGTTTCTTTCCACGGGTAAAGAGAAATATTTAAAAACCCCTGAAATAGCTCAAAAAGCCATCGATCAGTTTCCTGTGTTTACTTCTCCTGCAAAATACATCACTTTTAAAACTTGGGATCAGCTGAACGAAACTGACGAACCCGATGTTGTCATTTTCTTTGCTACTCCCGATGTTCTTTCCGGCTTGTTTACCCTTGCTAATTTCGATCAAACAGATCCTTTTAGCAACATTGCACCCTTTTCATCGGGTTGTGGTTCAATAATCTCCTACCCTTATCAGGAAAGTAAAAAGGAAAACCCAAGAGCTATTTTAGGGATGTTTGATGTTTCGGCAAGACCCTATATTCCTGAAAACATATTGAGCTATGCCATTCCGATGAAAAAATTTGAACAAATGATTCAAAATATGGATGATAGCTTTTTAACAACCGAAGATTGGGAAAAAGTAAAAAAGCGAATCTAATTCAAATATATAATACAACTTAACATCTACGTATTTTCAATAATTACATCTTAAACTCAACGATCATCTTTATGAATTCGAACGAAATTGTTATTGTAATCAACCCGGGATCAACATCTACAAAAATCGCACTATACAACCGATCAGAGCTTATTAATGAACATATTGTTCGCCATTCGCAAGCTGATCTTGATCAATTTCAAAAAGTGACCGATCAATTCGAATATCGATACCAAATGGTAGAAGATGGATTGGATGAAATGCTCTCAAAACAGGAATTGCTTGTAGTGGGTATTGTTGGACGCGGTGGTATTGTAAAACCTCTCGAAGGTGGAACTTACAAAATCAATAACAGTTTCCTTGATGATGCAAAAACGGGAAAATATGGTGATCATGCTTCGAATTTAGGCAGCATGCTCGCCAATAAACTGGCCAAACACTTTAATTTGGATGAAAGTTTTACCGTTGATCCTGTCTCTGCCGGCAACATTTGGGAAAAAGCACGTATCTCAGGCGTACCCAGCATTGAACGAAACCGAAGAGGGCATCCTTTAAACATGAAAATGACTGCCCGAAAAATCGCCAAACAGCAGAATATCCCTTTCGAAGATGCAAAATATGTAATTGCACATTTGGGCGGCGGAATTTCCATTGCTGCAGTTGAGGGTGGCAAAATTGTTGATGTGAACGACGCGTTGATGGGAATGGGCCCCTTCTCTCCCAACCGAGCCGGAGCCTTGCCAAGCCGAGGAGTAATGGATTTGTGCTACTCCATGCCAAGAACCGAAGTAGAAGCACTACTTAGTAAAAATAGTGGATTAAAAGCTTACTTGGGTGTAGACGATCTTCGGGATGTTTTCAAATTAATTGACTCGGGCAATGAAAAGGCACAACTGGTCTACGATGCTTTTGTGTATCAAATAGCGAAAGAAATTGGCGCTTACCATGTTGCCCTAAAATGCAAGGCGAATGGAATTATCATAACTGGTGGCATAGCCTATTCGGAGCGTTTCATTTCCGATTTAAAAACTTACGTTGATGAACTAACTAACTTTTTTGTTTATCCGGGTGAAAACGAAATGGAGGCTCTGGCCGAAGGTGCTTTTCGGGTAATCGATAAAAAAGAAATGGCCTTAGAATACTAGACATAATTAGCCAAAATTAACTTGCACAGAAACGATTTTTAGAATTCATTCAAAATTCCATCCAAGCCCTTCCACCCTTTTTTCTCTGAAATTAGTGAAAATTGTGCCCCATAATGCCTATTTAGCAACAAGCTGATTCTTATAACATTAACTGCTTTGGCGTAGATTTGTAGTACCCCCTTTTGAAGAAATAAACACCTTCTTTTGATTCATTTTTAACTGAATCATGTTTCTTCGTGTTTTCCCCAATAAAACAAAACTCATTCATTTTTACTACTTAATTTTATGAAACACTACTTTTTGCTTTTAGCTGCAATAATGCTTTTAGGGTCTTGTACAAAAACAGAATACATTTCAAATCCACCCGAATTGGAAGTTTACGTAACAGACAATAATGATAATTCGATTAAAAATGCCAGCGTTTCCCTTTTTGGCAACCGAGAAGATTGGGATGAAAAAACCAATAAAATAGATTCCTTACTGTCCGATTCAACAGGTTATGTCATTTTTCAAAATTTGAGCGAGAAACAATACTTTGTATTTGTTGAAAAAGACAGTTTAACCAATACTTACGGAGTAATTGGTGTAACAGACAGTTTGCAGAAGGATGAAATCCGAATCTTAAACATCAAAATTGAATACATTAAATAATCCGATCTAACTCAAAAAAATAATCTATGAAAAATATATACTCTTTATTATTTCTCTTTCTCCTTATAATATCTTCTTGTACTGAAGAGGAAATTATTAACGAACAAGTTAAAACCCCAGATAATGGGATTGTTTTTGAAGCAATTATTCCTGAAACAACAAAAACAATAAGTGCGGAAACATGGTCGTCTTCTGTAACAGAAGTTGATACCGTAAACCAAACCATGAAGATAAAAACTTCGGCAAACGATCTTCTTGATTTAAGAACTGGAGATATCATCGTAAATGAAAATGACGGTGGATATCTTCTCCGAATCGAAAGCATTGTACAGCAAGGTGATGATTTACTTTTATCAACATCCGAAGCAAGTATGGAAGAAGCTATCGAAGATGCTGATTTTTGGTATGATACTCCTCTTTCTAATGGCGAAGTTGAAAATGTTGAAATGTTAACAAAAGGAGCATCACTTGATTTTTCGGAATTAAAAAGTCTAAGTACTAAAAGCGGTTTATCGTTTACAATTGGCGCAGAACTTACAGATAAAAATGAGATTGTAAGTGTAGGCTTTAATGGTTCGGTTTCCTTGCTATCAGATATTCGCACCAAACTAAAAATAAAGCGTTTTAAGCTTAGAAACTTCGAAATAGGATATGGTGGGAAAATCGTCACTGAACTAACCGGAGAAATTAAAATTAAGGCCGAAAAAGAAGAGGCGAGCAAACTAATTGACAAGCTAAACTTAGAAAAAGACATCGCAAACGTAAAGTTTAAAAAGGTTGTTGTTTGGTGTGGTAATTGTCCTATTCTTATTGAGCCAGTCCTAACAGTTTCTGTTGGTGTACGTTTTGAAGGTGTAGCAAACGCTACCATCGGAATGTCGGATGAGCTAGGTTTTGCAGCAGGCATAACCTATGTAAGAGGCGATGGATGGGGTAAATATGGCAATTTTGATCACGAATTTAGCTTGATCAGACCAACAGGAGAAATTGAGGTAAAGGCAGAATGTTTTGTTACAGCAACACTAAAATACAAAATATACAAAAAACTTTCTCCTTACATCGAATTTCCAGTTTACGGAGGTGTTAGAGCTGGTGTAAATACAAATATTGGCTTTTACTATGACCTTTATGGCGGTGTTTCGATGAGTGCTGGAGCCAAAATGAGAATATTTGGTAAAAACCTAATTAACTACAATGCTGAATTATTTACCATTGAAAAATATCTGAACCAAGCACCTGAAAAACCATTCAGTCCAAGTCCAAATAATGAGGAAAATGTAGCATTCAAGGAAAAAATAAGATTAAGCTGGAAAGGAAAAGACTACAACAAAGAGGATGAACTTAGCTATACTGTTTATGCTTCAACTGATCAATCAAAAGTTACAGATAATCAGAAAGTAAAAGACAGCAAACTGAATTACTACGACCTTACAGATATCTCACCTGATAAAACAGTTTATTGGCAAGTAATTGCAAAAGATAAAGACGGTAAAAAAGCAACAAGTTCAATTTGGTCATTTAAAGTAGGTTCGGCGCAAATAGCTCCGACAGTACCGAAACTAATTGCGCCATTATCAAGCAATAAAGGTATTGATCCGAATGCTGTCGAATTTAGTTGGGAAAGTTCTGATGTTGATGCTGTTCAGCCAGAATTCTCTATTTTACTTGGCACAAATGCATCGTCAATGACATCTGTTTTTAAAGGAAAAATTTCCAAAACAAATGCTGTTTACAAATATGCATCAGCCAGTAATTTAAACTCGAATACAACCTACTATTGGCAAATAGTTTCAACCAATGATAATTTATCAGAAAAAAGTGAAATTAGCTCATTTACAACATCAACACCCGGAGCAATCAGTTTTGCAGATTCCCGCGATAGCAAAACATATTCTGCGGTTAAAATAGGTGAAGATTACTGGATGGCGGAGAACTTGACATACTTTGTAAGCAACTCGTCCAACTATTCCAAAGTAGGCAATGAAGTCTTTTACGCTTATACAATTGCCGAAGATGTATGTCCAAACGGCTGGCACCTGCCAACAACAGATGAATACGAAAAAATGGTTGAAGTTCTGGATATGGTAAATAAAGGAACAGCCCAACTACTAAATCCTTCTTCTTTTAGCAATGGAACCAATACTACTGGTTTTAATGCAATATCAACAGGAACAAATCGAAATGGAACAATTGAAGGCAAGGAAGCTGCTTTTTATTTGAAAGATCCGAACAGTCAATCTGGAGACTGGCCAGTATTCATGTATCTTGATGAACAAGGAAGCTATTGGGATAATTCTGATCCAGAACGAAAACTAACCATTAGATGTGTGAAAAATAAATAGACATCTCAGATTAATGCATAAGTTAAAGGTGATTGTATCAAATACAATCACCTTTTTATATTTAATCACTAGCGAAGCTATTCCGAAAAGATTTTCTAGGTATAAAACATCTAAATGACTAGCAGGGACAATGAAACCTATCTATTTTTTTGTATCTTAGAATTCACTCAACTAATTTTTTTGTGCAATGACTATCCCCAACCAAAAGCACGCTGACTTTTACAGATCATTAATCCTCAATTCAGGAGACGCGATGTATTTATCCAATCTTGACGGAAAACTGATTGAAGTGAACAAGCAGGCCTGTGCCAATTTGGGATACACGAGAGAAGAACTTCTTTCCCTATCGATTTCTGATATTAATCCGGAATATAAAACGGAAGAGCAAGTCAACAAGTTTTTTAGAATTTTGGAACGGGAAAAGTATTGCAAACTAACTACGCATCACAAACGAAAAGATGGTTCCATTTTCCCTGTTGAAATTAGTATCTCCTTACTAAATGAAAACGGCAGTAAAATTATACTTGGTATTTCCCGAGATATAACAGAACATGTTGAGGCCAAACAGAATCTTTTCTCCTACATCGACACACTAGAGAAAATGCATAGGATAAGTCTGAACTCTACAAATATTGAAAAATATATTTCGGATGTACTGAAGTTAGTACAGGATGTCTTTAAAACAGACCGTACTTTTCTTCTTGCAGCTCCAGGCACAAAAGATAGTTATCAATTTCCACCTGTTGAAGTTGTTAAATCAGGGGTGTCATGCATCTCAATACTTGATAAAAGCGAAATATCATACAAATATCAGCAGGAACTTTTCGAAAAAAGAAAGTATCCTGACAATGAGGTTTTCCTATCAACCTATTTAGAATCAGAAAAAAGTGAATCCTTTATCAAAGAGCTTCATATTAAATCAGAAATGATTGCTGCGATAACTAACATAAACAACACAGATTTTTTATTAGGAGTTCATCAGTGTTCCGAAATATGGGAATGGACTAAACTTGAGGAAAAATTATTTATTGAGATTAGCCGAAGATTGGGAGATACAATAAATCGCTTACTAACTTACCACAACCTAAAGCAAAGTGAAAAAAAATACAAAGCCCTTTACGACAATGCGCCTCTTCCCTATCACTCTTTAAATGCTGATGGTAATATAATTGATGTTAACAATACCTGGTTGAGTTTATTAGGCTACAAAAAAAAAGACGTACTTGGTAAGAATTACGGTGATTTCCTTCATCCTGATTGGCAACATGTTTTTGATACAAATTTCCCGAAATTTAAGATTAGTGGCTATGTAAATGACGTTCATTTTAAGATCAGACATAAAAAAGGCCATTATATGTACATCTCCTTGGCAGGATGTACCGGCTGTCATCCTGATGGAAGTTTTAAACAGACCTATTGTGTATTTCAAGACATTACAGCAAGAAAGAAAGCAGAAGATAAACTAAAAGAAAGCGAGAGCAGATTTAAAACTTTTGTGCAACAAGTACCAATCCCTCTCTGTCATGTAAACAATTCAACCGGAGATATTAAATATGTGAACGATCGGTTCTTGAATATTTTTGGTTATACGCTTACTGATATTCCCAACTTAAATAGTTGGTGGAAACTTGCTTGTCCTGATCCTGAATACCGGGAATGGGCGATAGACAACTGGGAAAAAGCTGTTGATTATGGAATAAAATATGAAACAGACATAATCCCTGATATTTACGATATAAGATGTAAAAATGGAACTGTCAAGCAAGTTTTAATATCAGGGATCATATTAGGTGACGATTTTTTGGCAAATTTTATCGACTTAACTGCCCAGAAAGAGATTGAATGTGAACTGATTACAGCGAAAGAAAAAGCGGAAGAAAATGAGAAATTAAAGACTGCATTTTTGGCCAACATGAGTCACGAAATAAGAACTCCCATGAATGGAATTCTGGGTTTCGCCGACCTTTTGCAAACGCCGAAACTTAGTTCTGAAAAGCGTGAAAAATATATTAAAATAATTTTACAAAGCGGTGAGCGAATGCTTTCAACAATTAATGCTATTATCGAAATTTCAAAAATTGAAACCAAACAAATAGTCCCATACATAACTGAAATTGACCTTACCCAACTAATCCAAGGTCAACGTGCCTTTTTTACTCCAGAGGCAAATAAAAAAGATATTACCCTTTATTGCAAACCATTAACCGATAAAAAAATCCTTCTTTCAACAGATTGTACATTGTTGAATTCCATTTTCACCAACCTGATTAATAATGCAATCAAATATACGGATTATGGCTCTATTGAATTTGGCTATACACAAAGTGAAAGTTCATTGGAATTTTTTGTAAAAGATACAGGAATTGGAATCCCTCAAAATGTGCAACACAACATATTTGATCGATTCACTCGAGTTGACCAAGACAATACGAAAGCCATCGAAGGCTCGGGGCTTGGTTTATCAATTACTAAAGCTTATGTAGAATTACTCGGAGGTAAGATCTGGATGGAATCGGAAGAAGGTATTGGCTCCCAATTCTTTTTCACCCTTCCAATTAAAAGCTAAACTCCATATTTTTCCTGCAATGGCCCGTTAATTACAGCACGAAGTTTTTCCGATAATGCTTCCGCATCTTGTTTGGTTAAACCTGTAGTTGGAATTAGCGGATGAATGATTACCTCCGCAATACCCGGACTTGCATTGCCTTTAAATATGGTTCCTCGTTGTAATCTTTTCCAATTAGTAGTTTGTGTTATTGGCAATATTGGAATACCCATTTGAATGGCAATGGCTACCGCTCCCGGTTTAAACTCTCCCAAATTTGGAGCATTTTGAGGAATTGTTCCTTCAGGAAGAATCACAAGAGGTTTGCCTTCAGAAATCACATCCATCATCTTCTTGAAACTCTTCAATGCCCCCAATCTATTGTGTCTGTCCACCAAAATATTCATTCCTGAAGTATAAAAAATGTGGAACAAAGGCCATTTTTCAATTTCTTGTTTGCCTGTAAAAACAAAATATTGATCGAATATGATATATAAGGTTGCCGGATCGATAAAAGAGCTGTGATTGGAACAAATCAAAAAGGCTTGATCGGTAATTATATTCTCTCTTCCTTTAACCCGCAAGAATATACCTGATCCATAAAGCCAAATCTTTGCATATACTTTTATCACTTTAAAAGCCATTGGGAAACGCTCTTTCTTCGATAGTAAATATTTAAATATTGGATAAAACAGCACCAATGTTAAAACGAAATAAAGGAAGAAATAGAGTTTGTATAAGAATCTGATTGGAAAGATTAAAACATTCATTTTTGAATTGTAGTTTGATTGGAATTACACGCATTATTGGAGTAAACTTTATGCCTGAATTTATTAGCAGAAAAAATTCTCCCGATTGTTTAATGAGCCAAAATTAAGATTTATTATCTTGATTCGCTAAAACAGAATTAAAATCTAAGTTATTTCCTTCACTTTTAAAGAAATCTAACTTCTTTAATCGACTAAATTCAAGCCATTTTTAGTCGGGCAACACACCTCTTATTTACAATTACTATTCTGCTATTATCAATCAAAATTCCAAAAATCTACAATTTAGCAAGATATGCGTATTTGAAAGGCGAACGGAGGCTAAAAAATTTCAGGTATGCGCAAACGCACAGCAATCACCCTTTTCGTTATACAATAACCTACAAATCATAAATATTTACACTTACCCTAACTCACAAAACTATCTTTGTGATTTATTTCACATAAAAAAGAAGGTTTATTTAAAACCTAACTTAAAAGAGCTCGTAATATGGGATTAAAACAATATTGCGAAATAAAAACAAGCTACATATTCATTATTAACGGACACATACCATCCTTTTTCTTATTAAAAATAAAAAAATAACTAATTAACTTATTACCGATGAAAAAAACGTTAAGCTTCATAATCACTTGC
This sequence comes from Labilibaculum sp., assembly GCA_032125735.1. Lineage (GTDB taxonomy): Bacteria > Bacteroidota > Bacteroidia > Bacteroidales > Marinifilaceae > Labilibaculum. The sequence continues at coordinate 15,166 of JAQBBZ010000375.1, read as the reverse complement.
ACCCTGTTTATTGGGATCGTACAGGCTCAATATGGCTATGGCTCTTTTAGATCTTTTCGTATTGATATGGGAGCAAGTTATGCAAATCCCAGTGGTGACGAACTAGATGCTGGCATCGGATTTTATATGAATCCAAAGTTTCACATGAATGACAATCTGCTTTTAGGTCTAAAATATGAAACGACTGCAATTGGTGCTGCCAATGATGATTTTTTGGATGTATCGAAAATTGTTTGTTACGCATCGACAATAGATTACTACGTAAGTAATGAGAACTTACGCCCCTTTGCTGGCCTTGACATTGGAATTTATGAGTTAGGATCCATTAGTAGCACAACAATGAACAATACTGTGGAAATTGAGTTGGGATCGAAGTTCGGAATTGCACCAAAAATTGGCGTCAGTTTTGGGCATCTGGATTTGACTCTGCAGTACAATATAATTTTTGATCAGAATGAACGTTTTAACGATTTCAACCACACATCTATTAAATTGGGATTCCACCTTGGAGGTGGTGAAAACTAAAAAATAGATGTATATGCCAGTGCGTTAGGGCTAGAAGTGATTACCCCACAGCTATTTGTTTGCGAAGCAATAAAATTAGCGAGGAGTAAAAATGGAAAGCCCGACCCGAAGGGGAACGCCCTAAAAAGAAAATGCCATCTCAGTCGGATGGCATTTTTTATACTTACAAAATCGTAATTCTTAGAATTTACGGAAACCAATTAATCGACGAACTTCCTCCAGAGTTTTAGCAGCACTCTCACGAGCTTTCTCCGCTCCTGCCTGAGTCACCTTTCTTAGGTATTGATCATCCTTAGAGATCTCAAGAAAGCGCTCTCTGATTGGTGCTGTGAAATTAACGATATCTTCGGCCAATTGCTTTTTTAGATCGCCATAACGTACTTCGCAATTGTTGTATTTATCGTTAAAGAAATCATAAGTATCCTTGGTAGAAACCACATCCATTAAGGTGAACAAATTCTGAATGGCTTCGGGCTTTTCCTGATTCATTTGAGTTGGACCGCTATCCGAAACTGCTTTCATTACCTTTTTACGAATCTCTTTTGGATCTTCGACCAAGCCGATTGCATTTCCTTCCGATTTTCCCATTTTTCCAGATCCATCTAAACCAGGTATTTTTACAAATTCGCCGGTGAATGAATAAGGCTGAGGAATTGGGAAGGTTTCTTCGCCATATGTGTTGTTAAATCGTTTTGCAAATTTTCGAGCCATTTCTAGATTCTGCTCCTGATCTTTCCCTACAGGCACTCTCTGTGCTTTGTGTATTAAAATATCTACAGCCATTAAAACCGGATAGGTTAGCAAACCGGCATTCACATTTTCAGGGCTTTTACGTGCTTTATCTTTAAAAGAAGTCGTTCGTTCCAATTCTCCCAAATAAGCATTCATGTTCATCAACAAATACAATTCAGGAATTTCAGGAACATCACTTTGCACATAAATCGATGCCTTTTCAGGATCGATTCCGCATGCTAAATATTCGGCCAAAACACTTCTCACATTTGCGTGAAGATCAGCAGGAGTCGGATGTGTAGTCAAGGAATGCCAGTCAGCTATAAAGAAAAAGCAATTGTTATCGTTCTGCATTTGCACAAAATTCTTTATCGCTCCGAAATAGTTCCCCAGGTGTAAATTTCCTGTAGATCGAATTCCACTAACTACTGTATCCATGATCTGATTTATTATAGCTCAAGCATATTGAGCCGTTTATACTTAAAAAAATTATCTCGCAAAATTATGAAACGAATCGGACAAAAAAAATATTGAGGGCTTGAAATAGCGGTAATCTGCTTATATGAAGAAGATCTTTTACGATTTGTCTTGCTTAGGCATTAATTATTTGCAGTGTAATCCATGCCCAAACAATATACCGGCACAATTTCCCTGCAGCCATAAAAAGAGCTACCCAAATAGGCTTACTCCTCAATAAACCCAATCCCAAAGGAATAATATCTCCAACAATAGGCAAAAAAGCAAAAAAAGCCAGAGCACTTCCTTTGTTCTGAAGAAATAGTTTTGTTTTTTCGGCTTTAGCCTGATTGATGCGAAGATATTTTTCGATCCACTCCCACTTTCCCAGATACCCTAAATAGTAGGTTAGCATTCCTCCCAGCCAATTCCCAAGACTGGCAATTGCAATTGTTACAGAAATATCGTAACCCGAATATACAAAAAGACTTAGGATCGCTTCGGAGCTGAATGGCAATATTGTGGCAGCTAAAAAGCTGGCAAGAAACAATCCCCAATATCCATATTCAAACAAGTCTGCCATAGAGCGCAAAGGTAGAGATTCAATTAGAAATAAAGGGTTAAAAAAAATTCAAGTTTAAAGGAGAAAGGTGAAAGCTACAAATCTAAATCTGGTTTTATTTCCATTTTACTTTTCAAGACTCAAACCACTTTCCCACTCTTCCAGACTTTTATTCTATCTTTGTAAAAAAATTAGAAGATTATATATGGAAACTACAAGACAAAGCAAAGTTTCAAGATTGTTGCTAAAGGATTTAAGCGAAATATTTCAAGTGGAATCGAGAAATCTTTTTGGAGGTAAAATGATTTCGGTTACAACTGTTCGAATTAGTCCTGATTTAGGACTTGCCAAAGTATATCTTAGCATTTATCCTTCGAGTGTAACAGAAGAGACTCTCAAACTAGTTAAGATGAATACGAAGAGTATTCGTAAGATTCTTGGAAACAAGGTTGCAAAACAACTTAGAATTGTTCCTGAATTGGCATTTTTCGTTGATGATTCGTTAGATTACATCGAAAACATCAGTAATTTGCTTTCTTAATACCGATTTGCATACCGCAAATATCATTTCTCTTACGTTAATGTAATCAAACTTGAACCTCCCATTCCATATTGCAAAACGATATCTGTTTTCGAAAAAGAAACAGAATGTAATCAATGTCATCTCGATGATATCGGTTATTGGTGTTGCAATTGGAACGATGGCTCTGGTAATTGTTCTTTCGGTATTTAATGGATTTGATGGATTGATTCGTGACCTGTTTGGCAGTTTCGATCCTGATTTAAAAATTCTCCCAAGCACAGGCAAAACCTTTGTTCCTGATTCAACTTTTGAAGAGATCAGGAAAATGGAAAATGTGGTATTCTACTCCGAAGTATTGGAGGAAAATGCGCTGCTACAATATGGAAACAGACAACGGCCGGCAATTATAAAAGGTGTAGATGAAGAATTTACCTTAATGACTGGTATTGACACCATGATGGTTGAGGGTAAATTTCTGCTTACTAGTGAAAAATATCAATTTGCAGTACTTGGCTACGGTGTTGCTCTGGATCTTGGTGTTGGACTTACATTTACAGATTATATTAAATTTCACGTGCCAAAAAGAAATGCCAAATTGGGACTCAACCCAATGGATGCTTTCAGCACCGAATATTTATATCCTTCGGGGTATTTTACCATACAGCAAGATTTCGATTCTCAATACGTGTTGGTTCCTCTCGATTTTGCGAGAAAGTTATTCAATTACAAAAATGAGGTAAGTGCCATTGAGCTCTCTATTAAAAATCAGAGTGACGTAGAAAATGTAAAAGAGCAAATTCAAACTCTTTTAGGTAATGATTTTCAGGTGAAAAACCGATTCGAATTGCACGATGTTTTATTTAAAATGATGCAATCGGAGAAAATGGCTATTTTCTTTATTCTTGCCTTTATATTAGTAATCGCATCGTTCAACGTAATTGGTTCGCTAACCATGCTTATTTTGGATAAAAAACAGGATATTGCCACTCTACGAAGCATGGGCGCTGAAGAAAAAACAATTCAGAAAATATTTCTGCTCGAGGGTTGGCTAATCTCTCTTTTAGGAGCAAGCATAGGCGTAGGATTGGGACTAATAGTCTGCTTTCTACAAATGAAATATGGTCTGATAAGCCTTTCAGGAAATGGCGCTTTTATTATGGATTCCTATCCTGTTGATGTTCATTTTACCGATATTTTTATCATCTTTACAACTGTTGTATTGATTGGATATGCTGCTTCGCGCTATCCGGTTCGCTACATCACCAAACGTTTCCTGCAATTCAATTAATTTGGATTATTAGGACACCAAACTACCTTATTAAGTATCAAGTGGCAAGATGCAAGTATCAAGGAAAATCTTGAATCATGCCTCTTGCTAACAAAAAATTTGCAATAAACTGATTTCGTCGAACTGATTTAATACGATTAAGAATGAGAAAAATTATTGTTATTTGCTTTTTAGCATTTGGGTTCTCCTTACTTGGCAACGCACAGGAAACAGCTCTTACTTCGAAAGGAAAAGTTGTAATTCTTTACGATAACGGCACATGGAAGTTTGCTGATGTAAGTGTTTCTGGAGAAAAAACAGCTCAGCAAACCGAAAATACAGTACAAACTTCATTTCAGGAAACAGCTATTTCAAATGAGCCCCTTGTTCTTAAAGATGCTGAAGTTGAGAAAATCACTTTTATTGAAGGTCCAAGTGAAAAACTCCAGAAATATTTTAAGGATAAAAACATTGTTCGATGCGATTTTATTCTTAGCTCTAAAAATGGAAAAGTAACTATTCAAGCAGAATGGAAAGTTATGAACGGTGAAGCATTCTCATATTTTGGTTTTATTAAAAAAGAAGCTAAGCTAAGCTTGGTTTTACTTGGAGGACAAACTGTTGATTTGGCTTACAACAATGAATATGAACCAAAGGAATTTAAACAATATGGATTTTCTATCTATTCTGCCCAACTCGATTTAACGGAAGATCAGATTAAATTACTTCAAAATAAGATTGTAATGAAAGCGACCATGAATTGGAGCCGTAGAGCTGAAGAATATCAGGTTGTTGATCCTTCTTATTTTATTAAAACAATCCCTCAAATCACAGAATAATTCAATCGCATGAAAAATATTTTAATTCTGTCCATTCTACTTTTAGGTGCAATCAGCCAGGTAGATGCGCAACAAAGATTAAGGACTCCGGAAGGAAAAGTTGTCCTGCTATTTGACAATGGAAGCTGGAAATACGAGGAAATTAAGAAAGAGATTCTACCAGTTATTGAGATTAAAACAGAAAAGGAAATTTCGAAACCTATTGTAATTTTGGATGCTGAATTGGAATCGCAAACCGTTATTAAAGGCATTAGCGAAAAGTTAAATAAATTTTCGAAAACAGATAATCAGGTAAAATCAGATTTTCAGCTCGTTTCTAAAGATGGGAAAGTAATTCTGAAAACCAATTGGAAAATAATGGATGCCGAAGGATTTCGCTTTTTTGGATACATTACCAAGAAATCGAAAATGCTGTTCACCCTTTCGAATGGAGAGAATATTGAACTTCAGTACGCAGCCGATTTTGCACCTAAAGAATATCCAAAATACAAGTTCACAACATTTGCGGCTGAGCTTGAGATAAACGAAGAGCAGATTCGAAAATTACAAAACGCATATTTGGAAAAAGTGGAAATGTTCTGGAGCAGACGGACAGAAAGCTATGCTATTTTCAACCCTGACTATTTCGTGAAAGAACTACCTAAAATAATTCAATAACAAAAAAGACGCTTTGAAAGCGTCTTTTTTTTTTGTTTATATTAATCTTCGTCTAGGTGGAGATTGCCCCATTCCATAGATATTCTATCTAATATCGGCATTAAATCGGCATAATGATTGGCTCTAAGCATTTCAATTCTGGTGTGCTTAAAATTTACCAAACCTTTAAACATACCTGCCATATGTCTTCTCATGTGCAAAATTCCACGTGGTTCATCAATCCACTGAATAGCCGCGTCAATTTGCTCCTTTAGCATCTCAACTTGCTGTGCAACCGTTGCTGGCGGCAACAATTCACCTGTGGTTAAGTAGTGTTTCACATCTCTAAAAATCCAGGGTTTCCCCACGGCCGCACGACCAATCATGATTGCATCAACTCCATACCTATCGAAAGCTTCCTTTGCTTTTACAGGATTAGTAATATCGCCGTTTCCAATAATTGGAATGTGCATGCGCTGATTATTTTTCACATCTCCAATCAAAGTCCAGTCTGCCTCACCTTTGTACATTTGGCATCGTGTTCGTCCATGAATCGTTAATCCTTGAATTCCCACATCCTGCAGTTGTTCAGCCAACTCAACAATTATTTTTGAATCCTCATCCCAGCCCAAGCGAGTTTTTACCGTTACCGGGATATTCACCGCTTTAACAACAGCTTCGGTGATCTTCAGCATTAGTGGTACATTTCTCATCATGCCAGAACCCGCTCCCTTAATTGCCACTTTACGAACCGGACAACCAAAATTCAAATCTAAAAAATCAGGATTAGCCGCCTCAACAATTTTAGCTGCTTCAGCCATTGGATCAACTTCCTTGCCATAAATTTGAATGGCAACTGGGCGTTCCTCATCCAATATGGTCAATTTTTTCATTGTCCGATTAACTGATCGCACCAATGCATCAGCTGAAATAAATTCGGTATACATTAAATCCGCTCCATAGCGCTTACACAAAACCCTAAAAGGCGGATTGGTAACATCCTCCATTGGTGCCAATAATACCGGCCTATCCCCTAAATCCAATTTTCCTATCTTCACTATCTTTCTTTTTTATCAGGCAACAAAGATAACAGAAAGTCTTAATAGTCTTGAAAAGTAAAAAGTCGAAAACCCAAATAGTTTTACAAACAACAGAATTCTTACCAGAAGAACTCTTAATAGGCAATCTGATGGCTCTTTCCCTATTTGTAACTGAATTTTTGTATCTAATCCTTTGTACTTGTTACTTTATACTTGGACTTGACACTTTGCACTTGTTACTTGTTACTTGTTACTTTGCACTTGTTACTTTGCACTTGTTACTTGACACTTGTTACTTGAGACTTGTTACTTGAGACTTGAGACTTGACACTTTATACTTGAATCTTAATACTATTTGCTACTTTTGTTCATCAAATAAAAAAAAAGAAGATATATGCTAAAAGGATCTTTGAGTCACTACTCCCCACTTTCACAATTAATGATGAGTTTACTTGTTGTTGTTGGTTCTTTTATGCTTTGCATGTTCGCAGGCAGTATATTAGCTTATCTTATTTTCGATGTCAATATCTTTACCGACGCGACAAGCCTGGATATAAACGGAGATTCTTTAAATATTTCGGTTCTGAAATTTTATCAAGCCATCTATTCAACCGGAATGTTTATTATTCCACCTTTTATTGTTGCCTGGTTTGTGCATAATAAGGTATCAGCCTATCTGTTTTTAAACAAAAAATCGCCTTTTTCACAATACATATTTGCGACTTTAACAATTATTGTTGCCTTGCCGGCGATTAATCTCCTTGCTGATATCAACTCTCATTTACAACTGCCTGAATTTCTTTCGGGAGTAGAAGAATGGATGAGAAACAGCGAAGATCAGGCCGAAATGATCACCAAGAAATTTTTGGTGATGGATACTCCTTTCGATCTGCTTGTAAATTTGATTCTGATTGCCGTAATTCCAGCCTTGGGTGAAGAACTTTTATTTCGGGGTGTTATTCAGCGAATCTTCTCGAACATGACTAAAAACGTACATTGGGGAATCATTATCACAGCCTTTCTTTTCGCAGCTCTTCACATGCAATTCTTTGGTCTTTTGCCAAGAATGGCCATGGGGATTCTTTTTGGCTATTTACTAGTCTGGACGAAAAGTTTATGGGTGCCGATTTTAGCGCATTTAATCAATAACGGAATGGCAGTCTGCATGTTTTATTTCATTGGCAAAGGCACGTTACCGGAAGACATTGAAAAATTTGGAGGCAATGATTCCAGCATCTGGATTAGTGGAATCATCTCAATTGTAATTCTTACACCGCTGCTATTCAGTCTTTACGGATCGCGGGAAAGGCAGAGTGAGTGAGATTTCTTCAGCCAGTTTTACTTGCTCTATTTTTGCCTTTTCACCCTTACGCCAAACGTAAACAATTCCATATTCTGAAGCTTTTTCTCTTTTCTTCTCATCCGAACAATCGGCAAATTTAGCCTCTACCTCGTTCCAAAGTGTAAGAATTAAATGATCTGCCTCAGCACGATACTCAGCCACCTTTTCCGAAAAGCGCTGTGTATTGTTTTGTAATGTTTTTTGATTGTTGAATGCCTGCTTAAAGTTCTCACAATTCACTCTTACCAAAGCAATCGACGGACTGTAAATTGGGTTTCCACCCATTCTCATTCGCTCCTGCTCTCCATGTATCAATTTCTCTCCCCACTCAATTACTTTTGCATCCTGCAATAAAGAAGGTGCCGCTTTCGAATTGGTTTTTAATCCGTAAAATTCCCGCACCTCAGGTTTCATTTCACCTCTGGCAATTGTAAAATTTAATACCTGAATAAAATGAGAAACATACAATCGGGCCTTTCTCAATTTCTCATTGTAATCTTTACTTCGGGTAGATTGCTGACTAAGTGCCTGACGCTGGTTTCGAATCGCCATCTCGTAATGAGGTAAAAATGTCTCAACTTTCTGTAAAAGAATAAAAGAAAATGCAAGTTCAAAACTATTTTTTCTGTAGCTAATATCAAGGGCAGATTTAAAAGCGCGAACTCGCGCTAAATCCGTATTTGGCAATCTTCGGTATGGCATTTAAGTCAGTATTTAACAAATAATGTGTCAGCTGTTAACGCGAAGATATAAAAAATAAGAAAACACAATTCAGTATTCGCATCTAAATCTTTTAGTTTTTCATTAAATCCTATTTAACGGAGATCAATTTACGTTTAAAAGAGTGTTAAATCCCCAAATAAACTCAAATATGTAAATTAATATTATATTCGTATTCATTTATTATACTAAACACTAATTCATGAAAACCATCCTAACAACTTTATTTTTATTATTCTGTACGCAATTTGCATTCACACAACAGGATACTATTGTATATTATAAAAAGCAGGTACCACAAGCTACTTCCGAAGGTGCAGATTATCAGTACATCGTACGACAAAAAAACAAGAAGACTTCTGTTGTGCAGAAGTGCGCATTTAGAGATGGTAAATGGAAAGTGACTCAAACCGAAACCATAAAACTAAAGAAGCCTAACACTTACTATGTTGATGGTGGGAAATATCAATATCAACGTAAGTTTGCAAAAATAGCTGGCGGATATCAAATTCAAGATGATATCACAAAAGGAAAGCAAAGCACCAATGGTATAAGTAGAAGTCTTTTCCCCTTGCATCGAGAAGGACAATGGAATGTTTACAGCCGCGGCAAACAAAGAAGCGTTAATCTATACAAAGAAGCTGTACTCACTTATTCTTGTTTAATTGGAAAAAATAACGAGCGATTCCCGACCAATACCTATGCAAATGCAGACACCCTAGCTATGTACAAAGAAGGTGCTAAATCATTTTCTGCGGACTTATCCAAGAAGGTTATATATCCAGACATTTGTCAAAAAAATAAACTTGAAGCACTCGTTCTAGTTCTATTCGCAATAGACACAAACGGAACTCCATCTAATTTTCAGATTCTATCAGAAACCAATCAATATTTTAATCAGGCAGCCATTGTAGCTGTACAAGCTTGCGATAAATGGAAGCCTGCATTAAAGGATAATAAAGCGGTAAAAGTATACGCGATTGTTCCGGTTAATTTTAGTTTGCGATAACGGGTCAAATTCCACCGCGAAACAAAATATGCAGCCAGTCCTGATTTGCAAATCAGGGCTTATGGAGTATTGAATTTTCAATTCATTTTGAGCTGAATTGGATTACAAATTTACAGGGATGCAGCTAATTTTTAAATCCGTAAAGAGTAATTTATTCACCTTTCAACATCATATTACAGAGAGAATGCGTGCACTCCCCGCCTTTTCTTATATTCTGAAAGTAGAAAAGCCATCTTATCTGAAAAATGAAGCATTCTGATTTATGAATGGCAAACCCAGGCAATAAAATAGAGCATTCTATTGACAGAAATACTCATCGGATGAAAAAAATTCATATTTCTGATAACAGAATGGTGAATTTGTCCGCCCAAATTGTCTTTTCTGCAAACCGAAAACCAAAACCTATGCTCAGGTTGGCAAATCTATTTTGCGAATGGTACCCATCGCTAATTTGTTGGCAAATTCTGATATCAGACTGTGCTTTCGAACTACACAAAATAGCTAATCGATAGCCTGGTAATAAACAAATACTCACTTATTTGCCTGAATAATAGATTTAATCAAATCAATTACCCGTGATTAAATCAAAAATAAATTCCCTGAATATAATAATTTTATGTAATTTAGGTTTTCAGTTATTAAAAATTAAGCATTTTCTTTTTATGAAAATAAATTCTAACTCCTCTACAAAGCATTGTGCCGAAATTGGTAAAAAGCTGATCTATTTATTTCAACAATATCCAATAAGCGAGGATTCCTATTACAATGATATTTTTAAAAAATTATCAGTAATAACCGAAGAGCTGATCGACTCGATTAACCGGGAAGGTGTGCACAATGAAAGAAAGGAAAAAGATGCGGTACGCGACACAGATGTACGTGCCGTTTTTTATGAAGTAATGGCCAAGTGCAACCGCAGGGCAAGTGAAAATCAAAAAAAGTCTTTGCGGATAAAAAAGATATTGGATCGGTTTGGAATAGAGATTACTGAGTACACCTATATCAACGAAAGTGCAAACATTAACGCCATGTTAATCGATTTGATGGCTCCTGAATTGTCAGAAGAAAGAGCTTCCATTCCCGATTTAGACGAATTACTTGTGAACTTGCAAAACTCACAGGCCGATTTTAGCTTATCGAATATACAATTGATAGAAGATAGTGTTGATCGTGAGAAAACAAAATCGGCAACAGTTCTGGCTAAAGATGTAAGAGATCTTATCAACAATGAGCTTTCTGTTTATCTTCAATCCATGGCAATGGCAAAACCAACTAAATACAAAGCATTTGCCGAACTGCTGTTTACAATTATCGGGGGCAATAACAAATCAGTAACAGATCATTTGGCTGCGGTAAAGCGTAAAAAGGAAAAGCTGCAGGCACCTAATTGATCTCAAAAAAATAAAGCACCTCAAATGTTAGACACAACATTTGGGGTGCAGTTCAATACCGGCTCTTTCTCAAATTAAAATTACTTGTCTGAAATCAATATAACATCTGACCTTTGAACCGAAGAGATAATAAAAAATCCCAAAGCATCATCGTCTAAGGTTTTGCCTCCAATTCGCTTGATATTGCTGCGTAAGGGAGCTGGCGGAGGTGAAAACTGCGTGCCTTCATTATATCTTTGCTCCTCGGCCAAACGTAGGAAGTCGTACACCCCTCTTGCTATAACATGCTGCTTTATAAAGTAGCGTTCTCCAAGTATAACATACTGATCGAACTGTGTTTCCGATTCGTCTACCGAAGTATACACATTACTTCCGAAAAGTAAATCGGAGTAGGAAAAAGTATAAGTTGACGTTACAGGTTTATCAGGGTCACTCCAATCGGTATAAGAATTGACTTTAAAGAGCTGCCAACAGAAATAGAAATTCCCCTCATCAACATACTTCGGTTCAAAATTGATGTAATACCCTTCGTCCTCATCACTGAAATCATCTGCCTCCTTATATTCAGCATAAATTTTTGGAGCATAAGGATAAGCAATAACCTCTTGGGCAGTTGACTCGTATTCCTTGCCATCAGCTGTTTTTATATATAATGTATAGGTGGTATTTATCTCCATATTTTTATTGAGTTCGTAATGCCCTTTTTTTTCATCGGCAACATCCTTTCCCAAATTTGGATCGTAAACCAAGGGCACGGTATAGGTCATTGGGAAAGCATTTCCGTTACCATCTTTCAGGATAACCTGAGCATCTTTTACCAAAGGGTAATTCTGAGTATCAAAATAAGGGATGGATTGGCTCAGACGTACGGTGTGGCATCGCACTGATCCGTCAGTTCCAGGTTCGCTGGTCAACCAGCCATCAACCACCAGTTTTGATTCAACCGAAGGTAAGTCCAATTCAATTTGCTTTTCGCATCCCGCTAGGATGATAAAAGCAAGCAAGACGATGTATATGATTTTTTTTTGCATTTTTTTAATCTCCATTTTTAATACTAAAAGCTAAAGTTATAGGTAATTGTTGGCACTGGTTTTCCGATAACGGCAAATTGCCAGGCTTCGGTACTGTTCCCTTTTTGGTTTCCATCCCAATTGTTTTCACTCTCTTTAAAATAAACAGAATAGGCATTCTGTCTGCTATAAAGGTTGGTGATTCCAAAATTCCAACTGCCCTGCCATTTTTGGTTTGGTTTCTTCTGTTTACACATATAGGTAAATGATAAATCCAGTCGATGGTAAGCCGAGATCCGCGCTCCGTTACGATTAATGTAGTGCGCATAGGTGTTGTCCTGAAACTCGTATTTCCCGTAAGGATAGGTGGCTGGTCGACCACTCATCAGAATAAAGTTAGTAGCTACCGACCATCTTTTACTCAAATCGTAATTGGCAACAATCTTTAAATCGTGTGTCTTGTCGTAATCAGCAGGAAAGTAGTCACCGTTGTTGATCAAAGTCGTCGGATAAATTTCACCGGTCTCATTATTCATCAAACCATCCACTTTCTTCTCTGTTCTCGACAGCGTATAAGCGATCCATCCCGTCAGACGCCCCTCCTTTTTACGGATACTGAACTCAAGGCCATAAGCTCTGCCCTGAGCATCGAGCAGCTCGGTTTCAATCGTATTGTTCAACATTAGGTGAGCACCATATTTGTACTCAACCAAGTCGTAGAATTTCTTGTAGTAAGCTTCAACAGATGTTTCGAACATATTATTACCCAGATTGTGGAAATATCCCAGAGCAATCTGGTCGACCTTTGCTGGTTTAATATGCTTACCGGTTGGCACCCAAATATCAAGAGGTGTGGGTGCTGTGGTATTCGAAATACGGTGTAAATACTGGCAGGTTCTGTTATAGCTGGCTTTTACCGAATTCACATCGCTGAAGGCATACTTCAACGCCAAACGAGGTTCAAAGTTGAAATAGTTCTTGACAATCTCATTTTTGCCATACTTTTTTGAATCTGTTATTGTAGACTTTTCCTTAGGGATTCCGTTTTTGTAGGTATTCACAGTTTGTTCACCCAGACTTGAAAAATTTGAAAGTCTTAAGCCGTATTGTACCGTCAGGCTGCTGCCGATGTTTTGTTCCACTCCAGCATAGGCTGCCGACTCGAGACCATAGCCCTTCTCCAATTTATTAACCTCGATAATCGAACCTTTTACGGGATTCAGCTCCCCTGGATTAAAGATATAATACGTACTTCCAAAACCAAATTTGAACTTCAGATCGGGATTAGGGAAGTAAGAAAAATCAGCTTTCAGGTTCATGTTTTTGATACTGGAAATCCATTCGAAACCCAAACTGCCCTCAGGCACACTTATCGAGTAATCGAAATTACTGTAGATGGCTGTGAAATTTGAGAAGAGTTTCTTGTTGAAAAGATGATTCCAGCGAATGGTTCCTGTTGTATTTCCCCAATGGGAATCGAATTGCTTACCAAATTTAAACACATCGTTCCCAAAATAACCCGAAATAAAAAGGCGGTTATTATCGTTGAATTTATGATTGATTTTGGCATTGAGATCGTAGAAATAAACCGTATTGTCCTTCATGTCAGGATTCATGCGGAGCAGCACATCGGCATAAGAACGTCTTCCCGCTACCATAAAAGAGGTTTTATCTTTCTTGATGGGTCCCTCAAGCGTCAATCGACTGCTGACAATACCAATTCCCCCACTACCTGAAAAGCGTTTGCTGTTACCTTCCTTCTGGCGCACATCCAATACTGATGACAAACGTCCGCCATACTGTGCAGGAATGCCACCTTTGTATAATTGAAAATCGCTAACGGCATCACTATTAAAAACAGAGAAGAAACCAAACAAGTGAGCCGAATTGAAAACCGGAGCCTCATCCAAAAGAATTAAATTCTGATCGGTTCCACCACCCCGTACATTAAAGCCTGTACTTCCCTCGCCTACCGAGGTTACTCCCGGCAACATCTGCAAGGTTTTAATAATATCAACCTCACCCAGAAAATGAGGGAGTTTTTTTACAATACTCACAGGTAAACGCTCGACACTCATCTGTACCGAAGAAACATTCTGATTCTTCCTGGCTGCCGTAACAGTCACATCATTTAATCTAATACCACTAGCATGTAATTCGAGATTCACTGTGGCATTTTTATTCAAATCGATTTCCTTAAGAATGGGCGTATAACCGATAAAGCTAAACTGAACCTGATATTTACCGGGAATTAAGGATAAGGAGAAAAAACCATACTCGTTGGTTGCTGTCCCAATGGCAAGATCCTGAATACTTACTGTAGCGCCAATAAGGGCTTCCCCATTCGCGTTATCTTTTATGTAACCGCTAAGGGTTTGTTTTTCCTGTGCAAACACAATATTGCCTTGGATACCAATGGTAAATAAAAGGATGACCAGCCAATAATTATTCTTTTTCATAAATTAATTAAATCGTGTATTTTTTTTAAAAAGATTCAATATACTTAGGACAATTGAGAAACCAACCACACGTATCTGCTTTTAAAATATTTATTAATTTCCTCACTCCTTCTGTAGACTTATTCTACACAACTGTCCACAGTTCTACACAAAACCGGCTCGGATTTTTCTTTGAACTAATTTCACTCTATCCGCAACAAAACACCTTATCTTTTCGTTTACAATACGTTAACTCATTCACTGTAAAAATCAGATGCCTAATAAAGTCAATTGGTATCCTATTTGCAAGAGTACTAAAGTTAATTTTAAAACAAAATTTTGTGGCCGATGTAAATAGGTTACAATCTGATTTTTAAACTTATAATTTAAATTTTTTGATATGAAACGAAACATTGTTGCCGTTGGTGTATTGTTATTCTTCTCTGCAGTTCTTTTTAGCTGTTCGGAAAGTTCAGATAATAATCCGGAGAAAGGACTTTCTTTACAAGAATCATTGAAAGAGAAGACAGCAAGTTTAAGTACTGCAGTGAACGAAATTACAAGTTCGAAAGGATTTGAGATCGTTACAATGAACGAACCAGCCACCAAAACTGGTGTAGAAGGAGGAGATGATACAAGATTCTCTGCGAGTATCACTCTTGAAGATGTAAAAGGT
>JAQBBZ010000374.1:0-2502 GCA_032125735.1 Labilibaculum sp. | reverse complement strand
ATAAAATTCGAGAGAAATGACTTCAAATATTAGAGTACAAAAGGTTTGTCAGTATTGCGGTAAGGTTTTTACTGCAAAAACTACTGTAACACAATATTGTAGCACTGATTGTGGAAAGAAAGCTTACAAAGCGAAAACAAGGGCGAAAAGAATACAGACGAGCAATTTAGAGTTTCATGTCCAAACAGAGCCACGTTATGAAGCTTTAAATAAAAAGGATTTTTTAACGGTCCCAGAAGCTTCCAAACTACTAAACTGCTCAAGAAAGACTTTGTATCGTCTGGTTAACACGGGTAGAATAAAATCACAAAATCTATCTGAACGAAAAACTCTTATTCGAAGAGTTGATATTGATTTAATTTTTGAAGAACCACAATCCAAAGAAAGGGAATTCTTCAAGAGACTAGATGACAATTACTATACAATCTCAGAGATACTATATGAATATCCTATCAGTGAAAAGGCACTGTACGAATACATAAAGAGGTTCGAAATCCCGAAAATTAAAAAGGGAAAATATGTGTTTGTTCCAAAATCTAAGTTTGACGAATTATTTAACGTAAAATGATTGAATTTAACCCATAATATTAATTTAACATGGCCAAAGTCACATTAAGAAAGAAAACAATCTCAGGAGGCCGATTTAGCCTTTATTTAGACTTTTATCCTCCCTATCTCGATCCTGCAACAGGAAAAGAGAGTCGAAGGAAATTCTTAGGCATGTATGTATATCCTAAAAAAACAAATAATCCTTTTCAACAGGAACACAATAAGGAAACCATGAAGCTTGCGAAGCAGATAGTACTCAAATACTATAGCGAAGCAAATAAGCCTGAAATCTACTCTGATGAAGAGAAAAAGAAGCTAAAGGAGAAGCTACAAGCCCAAATCGACTTTCTCTCCTACTTCACGGATATTTCCCTGACAAAAAAAGGGAACAATCAAAAAATATGGTCGACATCCCTGGATTACCTGAAGGGATTCTCAGGAGGCAAACTTCTATTCGGAGATCTTAACTTGAAATTCTGTGAATCCTACAGGGATTACCTTTTGACTTGTAAGAGCAAAAGAAGCAATGATAAGAAGCTTGCGAACAATACCGCTTTAAGCTACTTCAATAAATTTAAAGCCACCCTAAAGCAAGCTTTTAAGGATGAAATATTAAAAGAAGACCTTAATGGTCGTGTTGATCGTATTCCTGAGGCTGAAACACAAAGAAACTTCCTTACACTGGACGAATTGAATTCCCTTGTTCAAACGGAATGTGATATTCCCATACTTAAGCAAGCTGCTTTGTTCTCAGCTTTGACTGGCTTGCGTTTTATCGACATCTGGAAGTTGGTATGGGGAGAAGTATTACTCATAACTGATAATGAGCATTCCCTTCAGTTTAAACAAAAGAAAACTAACGGCACTGAAGTTCTTCCTATTTCAGAGCAAGCCATTTCCTTACTTGGGGTTCGTGGTGAAGAGGATCAAGCTGTTTTCGATGGACTATTATATTCTGCCGCCAATAACGAAGTCCTTTACAGGTGGATAAAAAATGCTGGTATCAAGCGTAAAATTACTTTCCACTGTTTTAGACACACCTATGCAACCTTATTAATAAACGATGGTGTAGACATTTACACTGTATCAAAAATGCTTGGACACAGGTCGGTGAAAACAACACAAGTCTACGCTAAAATCGTTGATGCGAAAAAACGTGAAGCAGCTAATAAAATCAAAATTAACCTCTAATGTAATTGCTAATGCTAATAAGACACCTATATCAAAATAAGGAAGTTAACTGCCCTAAATATAATGATCCATGTACGTTATGCATGGATGATGCCCAAACAAGAACAGAATGTGAGGTACTGTTAGAATATCAATCAGTTCTTCATGAATACGAAGAAAAGGGAATTTTGACTGATATTGTAATCGATTTGGAGCAGACCAGACAAGAGTTACAAAGCCTAACAAGCATAAAAGACAGGTTGAATTATTGGCAATCACTTATGCAGAAAAAATACTTTGAACCATTACAATACTGTCAGGACAATTGGGAACACAAAGAGTGGATCGGAAAACATATCCTAGTTCAGCTTTTTGGATACGAAATTGCCTTTTTTACGCCATTACTTATCCCCAAGGCACTGTACCAACAAATATTCGAGAAAGATGCTGATAAGCCAGAATTTACGTTTTGGTTCCTTCAATACTATGCAAACGAGAATTTATCAATTCTAATTGAGGAACAAGAAATTGAAGAAAAACTGGCATCCCCAATTGCTGAAGAATTTATTCTTGCTGAATTGGCCGAAATAAAAACAATTGAAGACAGAGTGTACCAATTAAATACCACTAAGAAAATAAGTATTTTAACTAACCTGTAAAAATATTTTTATTAATTGATGATGAACAATATAATACGCTCACATGAAAATTTCTATAATAACTCCAACTTATAATTCTGAAAAAACTATATTGGCTAATGTCCAATCAATAATCAACCAGACG
>JAQBBZ010000373.1:0-11453 GCA_032125735.1 Labilibaculum sp. | reverse complement strand
TAATTGAACGACAGGCCGTTGGCAAATCAGGACAGATACAAATAATAGCAGTAAATATCGATTACGGCTTAATTGTACAGTCCGTTAACCGGGATTTTAATATCAACAGATTAGAACGGTATTTGACAATTTGCAATGCCTCTAATGTAGAGCCAATCATCCTACTTAGTAAAATTGATTTAATTTCTGATTCTGACCTAGAAACACTTCTAAATCAGATTGCAGAACGAATTAAAGATGTTCCTGTAATTGCCATCAGTAATGAATCGGATGCTGGATTGGATCAATTAGCAGCACTCATAAATACGGGCAAAACCTATTGTTTGCTTGGTTCCTCGGGTGTGGGAAAATCGACACTGCTAAACAAGCTAAGCGGTAAGGAACTGATGAGTACGGGAGCGATCAGCGAAAGTATCGACAGAGGGAAGCACATTACCAGCCACAGGGAATTAATCGTGCTTGAAAATGGCGGGATTTTAATCGATAATCCTGGGATGCGGGAAGTTGGAATCACAGATACGGCAAGTGGTTTAGAAATGACGTTCGATGGCATTATGGAATATGCGGAAAATTGCAGATTTAAAGACTGCACCCACCAGCACGAAAAAGGCTGTGCCATTATAGAGGCTGTTGAAAATGGTGAAATTGATCCCAACTCGTATGCGAACTTTCAAAAAATGCATCGGGAAAAAACACATTTTTAATCGACTGTGCAGGAAAAGAAAAACAAAGATAAAAGCTTTGGCAAGATGGTCAAAAATGTAAAAAAACAAAGAAAAAACGATAAGTTCTAAGCAGTATCCTGATACTGACAAAAAAAGCCACCTCACAGCTGGCTTTTCTCATCTTCCACAGCCCTTCAGCAGTTTTTTCACCCTGACTGGGCTGTAAACATTACCCTTTCACCAATAGCAAAAGGGCCGGGTTTGAGGTATTAGTTCTCGCTCACCTCACCAACATCTAAAACGGTTGCCAATATCTTTCCATTTGATTTATTGCAACATGAAGGAAAGATGGCTACTTTCGAACTCGAATAAAAATGAGAACGACTCATTCCTATAGGTAGGAAAAAGCGCACCAATAAACATACAAAGAAGTAGTGCGTCGTGTGAAAAAACCAATGGGAATAGAATCGAATGATAATATTAAATTATATTTAGCTACTTATTTTAATACATAACAAAGAGTATGACAAAAGAAATAGAAAAACCATCACCAGAAGCGAAAGCGCTTTCTCTTTTTTTAATGGCTTACAAAACGATAAACCCAAATTACAAAGAGAAATCTAAACGTATAAATAAACTGTGGAGTTTGGTGTTAAAAGATGAATTTAGCAGGAGTGACTATATTGAAGAGGTGCAAAATATGTTAACATCGTATGGTGGTTATTCAGAAGTTGTGGAGAAAACAGTTAAATTTTACATTGAAAAAACTGGCGAATGGAAATTAGAGGGTGATGATAAATATTGCCTGGATGCGAAGATAATTGCTGATAAAATTTTGAATAAGTAGACAGCCTTTTACCAAGATACAGTCACAAGCAAATTTAAAATTTAGCACAAAAAGAAACACATCCAAGCCACCCCACAGGTGGCTTTTCTTATCTCCCCCAGCCCGTCACGGTATTTTTACCCTGACGGCGCTTTAAGGAAGAACCACCAACACCTAAAATACTTACCAATATCTTTTCTTATCCTTTATTTGGAACAATTCCGAGAAGTAAAAATAGTCTTGTAAATAATGTTTTTTTAACTTTAAAAACTAAAGAATAATACATTTTTACTTTGATTTGACATTCCCAGATAAGTCATCTGATATCGTGATTGCTTCAAATTTACTGCAAAGGAAGTTAAGTGTGTATTAAAAGGTAATGGAATTTTTAAAGCACCGAAATAACACTCAATTAGATATACTCGTGCTGTCGAAAAAATAAGTGAATAAAAAGCTAAAAAGGAAAGAAATGAGTGAAAAGAATATTCGTTGGGGAATTATTGGCTGTGGAAAAGTTACTGAGATAAAAAGCGGACCGGCTTATCAGAAAACGGAAGGCTTTGAGCTGAAAGCTGTAATGAGACGTGATAAAGCCAAGCTGAAAGATTATGCCTCCCGACATGGCATTGAAAAATACGACACCAATGCCGATGCAATTATTCAAGACATTGAGATTGATGCCATTTATATTGCCACCCCGCCCGATTCGCACAAATACTATGCATTGAAAGTTGCTGAAGCCGGAAAAATTTGCTGCATTGAAAAACCTATGGCACCTAATGCTCAGGATTGCCTGGATATTTGCGATGCATTTAATCAGAAGCAATTGCCTTTGTTTGTAGCCTATTACCGTAGATCATTGCCTCGTTTTAAACAGGTAAAAGATTGGTTGGATGAAGGTATTATTGGCGATCCCAGACATATCAGATGGCACTTAAGCAAGTCGGCCAATGAGCTTGATTTGTCCAGACAATACAACTGGAGAACCGACTCTAAAATAGCAGCGGGTGGCTACTTCGATGATCTGGCCAGCCATGGACTCGACCTTTTTTGTTTTTTGCTTGGCAATATTAAAACTGCTACCGGGCTAAGCCTAAACCAACAAGATTTGTATTCTTCAAAAGATGCAGTTACAGCATGCTGGATACACGAAAGTGGCGTGACTGGTTCGGGAAGTTGGAATTTTGGCTGTGATGGCCGCGAAGATTGTGTAGAAATTTATGGCAGTAAAGGGAAAATTGAATTCTCTGTTTTCGACGAAATCCCCTTGCAGCTTACATGTTCAAAAGGCAAGACTGAGTTATTCATCGAAAATCCGGAAAACATTCAGCTCTATCATGTAAAAAACATGAAGGAACATTTAGATGGCAATGGTACACATCCCTCAACAGGCCAAAGTGCAGCACACACCGCCTGGATTATGGATCAAATACTTAAAGGGTGAAAAGCCAGATTAACAGACCAATTCACCTGAAGGGATCTGCGACCGCATACGGGGTATCATCTCCCTCAGCCAGTAAGCGGTTTTTTACCCTGACGGCGCTTTAATTTCATACTGCAACTTCTTCCAATTCGAAACCACCCCTAAATCCCCTAAAGGGGACCTTTTGAATCGGCCGTACTTTAAGCCCCTTTAGGGATTTGGGGTAATAAAAACTATCATATCACCTGGCTTAACGGTAAGTTCTCGCCCACCTCTCTAACACCTTCAAAATAGTAGCCATTCTATTTATCCTTTATTTGGAACTATTCTGAGAAGTAAAATCAGTGTTCTAAATAATGTTTTGTTAATTTTAAAAAACGAAAGGATAAAACACTTTTACGTTAAAAATAAGCAGAAAAATAAAATGAAACAGAGACACGATATTAATACATATTCAAAATTAGCTGAGGGAGCTAATTTTTATTTGCATGAATCATTTCATTATATAAATGAAGCATTAACGACTGAATTAGCATCATATATTTTTTCAAATCAAATAGAAGCTATTAATCCAACAGCAAAAGATCGACAAATTTATGAAAACTTAGATTTGCCTCATAATCCAGTTGAACTTCTACAAGCAGATATTCCTGATGTATTAACAGAAGAAACAATTGGAGCTCTATCCACTGCTTGGAGTAATGCTCAAACTTTATCAAAAAATAAAAGCCATAATTTTGGTCACGATCATACAATAAAATCAATTGAGATGCTTGGACACCTAAATAATTTCGGTTTTTTCATCGAAATTATAATAAATAGGCATTTATTGTTTTTGAAACATTCAAATTTAATTGATGATTTTAGTTATTCGAGAATATCTATAGCTAAAGTTATGGAAAGAATGATTTTCATTTTTAAGGACGAACTTAAATCTAATAAAATACATTTAAATGAAATAGTGAATTTATTCAGTCTCCGCAATAAAACAGTACACTACACTCCTGATAATGCAATGGCTTTAAATCCAAAGATTTCAGAAATGATTCAAATCTGGAAACAAACTAGCAAAGTCCTCAAGAAACTGGAAAAGATAGAACGTGTTAATGAGGACAAGTTTTCATCGATCCTAGATAAATTGATTGATTCTTTTAAAACTAGATGGACATAAAATCCAGTTGCGGATAAAAGCCAAATTATCATGGGCGTTGATGAGCAGTTTGAAAGTTTAGCACATAAAAACAAAAAAGCCACCCCAGAGGTGGCTTTTCTCATTATTCCCAAGCCCGTCAGCGGTTTTTTTTACCCTGACGGCGCTTTGTGACTTACTGGAACCGCCGTCAGTCCCGATACATCTGGATCGACCACTGACGGGGTAAAATACTTGTCGAGCAACTAATTTTCAGCAGTCTCATTGGCTACCAGTTCTTCATCCACTGGTTCTCCCTGCAGGTATCGGTATTCGAAACCATAGGTTCTCATAAATCTGCGAACATTCGACGCTGTCTCGTTTCTCATCGAGAATTGTATGTTAGCCGCAATTTCCCTAATTATTTCATCCACTGGTTCGCGAACTTCGGCCAAATCTTTCTGCACCTTATTTACAGCACGATCGGCAGGAGTAATTTCGCCGAATTCCTTTTTGGCAGACTCTAAAGCCAAAGCAACGTCCTCGGCCGAAGGATTGCCCATAGCCGGATACCCTGCTTCAAGCGCTTTTTGCTCTCCCAAAAGAATGTTTTCAGCAGCTGCAACCAAATCCTGATCTTTACTGAAAGGGGGTAATTCACCATCAAGAGTAATGTTGTAGAAACGAAATACTTCTGCCGGATGATCCATTCGGTGGGTTCTTCTTTTTAAACCTTCAAAAAAGTCACGCACCAAAACATTCAGCTCAACAAAACTTTCATTTTTCTCCCGTACCTCTTTCAGTCTGGCCGATAGGCTGGAATTACTCAGGTCGTAAACAGTCTGAAATTTCAACCTCAGCTCTTCTGCCTCGCGCAGCAACTTGGCAGGAATAAAACTGGTTCCAAATTCTGCATCTCTTTTTGAAGTTGCAATGGAACCTTTCAAGGTCTTTAACCGATTTAAATCGGATTTCGGGAATACTAAATAAGCCATTTCATCTTATTTATAGTTATACAAAAGGATCAATGAATATCGTCTTCGCTTGATCCGGATAATTCTAAATTTTATTTAACGTACAGTTATGTGTACTTCCCCAATTTTACAGGGCTTGCAGATCACACACAGGGGGTACCCAGCGAATTCGGAGGCCTATGTGTGTCACAAAAATGGCCTCCCATTTCGTTGGGAGGGGCTCGTGTGCCGCTAAAATGGGCATCCACCCAAGTGAAAGGGGCTTGTGTGTCACGAAAATGAGCATCTACCCAAGTGAGAGGGGTATGTGTGTCTCTAAAACAGGCATCTTGTTTGCCAGATGGGGGTAGTGTGTCGCTAAAATGTCCATCCACGCAAGTAGATGCCCATTTGTATGGAGTAAAACAGCTGTTTTTAACGAGAAAATATGCCTGATGCAACATGTAAGTTAATTTGGAATTGCCCTTCCCCTCTGCTCAACAATACTTTTTTTTAAAACTGAAGTCTCAAATTAACATTAATTAATGAGAATACAAACTATAATATATGTTATCAGCCAGCTTCAGTTCATCCTGCCCCTATTCATTGGAAATACAACAATATCTTTTTTTATGATTCTTTGTGCTTATTGGGAAAGATTTGTAAATTGGTGTGAAATTTCAATACTGGTGACTATAATTTTATCACAATAAACAATCCATGAAAACAAACAATTCTCTGCTAAGTCTGTTATTTATTTTATTATTCCCTGCACTAAACTCTATAGCACAAAGCCCAAAGAATTATTCAGTAGAAATGCATCCCGAATTTAAAACCGACGAACGGGAAATACCTGAACAATATATTGGCAGTAACGAGAACGGCTACTATTTTTTGTACTCGAAAGGGAAGCACGGGCAAGGTGTATCGTCTCTCGTAAAATTCGATCCTAATTTTGAACCAACAAAAGAAGAAATAATACTCACAGCAAGTAAGGAGAATCAGGATGATTTATACGATAATCCTTTAGAGAGTATCGAACAATCATTGGGGATAATAAAACTTGACAATCAGCTGCTCAATATCACTTCCATTTCGACCAAACAGAATCGGAAATTCTTTGCCAAATCGATTGATTTAAAAAACTTTAAAATTACCAGTCAAAAAGAGATCGCAAACATAGAACTTGAGGGATACAACGTGAATAGATCCTACATGTCGTTTATTGTGTCGAAAGACAGCAGTTCTGTGGGTCTTTTTTACACCATACCAACTAAAAAGAAAGAAAATCGGAAATGCAGCTTAATCGTTTTCGACAAAGAGTTTACTCAGATCAATCATTACAACTACGAATTTCCTTATATAGATGATCAATTCGTAATAATGCAGGGAGTACTGCTAAGTAAAGACGAAATGCTTATTCTTTCTGCTGATTTAAGTACTATGCCTGTTAATCCGAACAGCAAACGAATTCCAGATTACAACTATTCACTTCATTCACTTCAACAAGGACAATCTACTTTATTGGGGAAAATACCGAATGACAATAAATGGCTCAATAACCTTAATCTTGTAGTTACTAAATCAGCCATCAAATTTGTTGGTTTGTACGCTAATGCTGGCCGATTCAGTTCGCACGGTGTATTTTTTCATCAAATAGATCGAGCCAACAATAATTTGGTTATTCACAATTTAAGCCCATTCAATCAGGAACTATTGGATCAGCATGCTGAAATTTCAAAATTTGAAATTGGTTATAAGAGACGAATCAAAAAATTCAAAGAGCTCCCTTACTACGTTCCCCAAAACACTTTACAATACGATGATGGTTCTGTATTGCTGATTGCCGAGCAAATTCACACAATCACGCAGTATGTAACCTCCTATTATTTCGAGAACCTTATCTCACTTATGATTGACGATAATGGAAATGTGCAGTGGAGTAAAATGATTGAAAAAGATAATATTAAAACAGGCACTTGGATTTACTCAAGCTTTGTCAGTTCTAAAAACAATGATGATTACCTGCTTATTTTCAATGGTTTTAGTAAGGATGAATTGGAAAATAGCTCAACTCAACCCGACAATTTTTATGAAAACAATCATGAAGCAATTCTATTAGTCGAATTAAATAAATCGGGAACAATGAATAAGAAGGTAATGGCAAACTCCACCGATACAAACGGCTATCGAATTCGACCTGCCCTGAGCTCCCTTATTAAGAAAAATGAAATTCTACTATTTTCTCAAAAACCTGGAAATGTAAAGAATCAGCGTTTTATAAGCTTGAAGATTAGTGAATAGAACTGATTAAGCTATTTCTTGTATCACTGACTGGTATGGATTCGATAATTAAAAAAGCAATGGTTTACCTCTCCAATACAAAAGCCACCAATAGGTGGCTTTCTTTTTCTCGCAGATAAGATGTTATCATCTGAAATTTGCTCTAATTTCATTGAGTCACTTGCCATGACTACTTTTTTAAAGACCTGTCCATTTGGGCAGGTTTTTTTGTACGTTCATTGAGTCGTTCAGGGATTACACCACTTCCTCTATTTTATAATTTTGTTCGTTAAATGCAACAACATCCCCGTTTTGCCTGCCAATAAAACTTTTTACCAGGGGCGATGTGAGTGATACCAAATAATAATCATATCCTCCCAAATGAATTTTACCTAATGCCACAGATACAAAAAATCGAACTTTATCAGTAATTACCAACGATCCCAAAACAATAGAAGAATGAAAAATTTCCGGATCAATTTTAGTTAATACAGCTTGAATACTTTGATTGGTTTCTAATTGCTGAGCCATTTTCTCCTGTTCCAAATGAAACATAGCCCGTCCTGTTTCATGCTTATCACCCGCACTGCTTTTGGTTTCATTTCCTGCTGATTCCTTCAATTCCTGTAAAGTCTCTTGATTGAACTTTAACTTCTCACTAATTATCTGACAAGCTAACCGATACAGTTCTTTTTTTATCTCTAAGTATTTGCTCATAAAATTAGTTTTGTTTTTGCTAATTTAATCAATTCTTTAGCCTGTACCTTATTTATAAACAGCTTTATTCTCAAAAAAGATCATACAATTCTTCTTAATTTATGAGGAAAATATCGTAATTTCTAGTACCCTAAATAATTCAATAAAACATGATTAGATGAGAAAGATAATGACACTCTTACTACTGGCATTGCCATTTTTATTGCCTGCACAAAATTTCCGTTGTGGTGTAAAGGCAGGAATGAACCAATCTACTTTTAGAGCCGAGAAAGATGGTGGATTATTTAAAACTGAAGCCTATGCCGGTATATTTGGAAATTATCAGTTCAATGGAAATATTGGCTTGCAAACGGAACTGATTTATTCAAGATTAGGTTCACGTGATACTCTAAATGGAGACAAAATAAATATTTCTCTAAACTACCTCCAAGTTCCGATACTATTTCAATATAATCTCGCCAATTACGAGCAATTCAAATTTGTTTTAGGGCCGCAATTTGGCTATTTATTAGATTCTAAACTAAAAGTTGGAAGTGATACAAATCACGACAAATCATTATTTGAGGACTTCGACTATGGAGCTGTTGTTGGTTTGGAATATTTGGAATCCGATCACTTTGTGATTAGTTTGCGTTATTACCTAGGTATTTCGGAATATTACAATCAGTCCAAAATAGATTCATCGGCCAAAAACTCTGCCTTCTCGGTTGGCGTAGCTTATCTATTTTAGATCTCTAAAATGTTGAAATAGCCCAAGAAAAATACGAAACTTGGGCTAACTAATGATTAGGACATATTCTTCAGGCAACAAAGCTTGTATTTTTTCCCTGAACCACAAGGACATGGATCGTTGCGATTAATTTTTGTGCCTTGCTCAATTGGTGATTCCGAAGAAGCAAAAATATGCTCCATCTGTTGGTAATGATTCTTCCAATCCGAATCGCGCATTTCACAAAAAGCAGTTCCTTTCTGAAAATCAGAAACTTTCCCTTCCATCACATCAATATAGTATTGCAACTCAACCGCAGTATGCTTGCCTTCAAATTTTGGCAGAATTTCTTTGAATTTTTGAAGGGTATCATCGCGTTGTAAATCACCCAAAACACGAATGTAATGATCTACCCAATGAAAATTATCTTTATTCAATATGGAATGGATCCGATCAAATTGCTCATCAGAAGCATAGTATAATGCCTCAAAACAAAATAAATATGGCTTTTTATTATCTGATTTGATATTTTCCTCAATAAAATCGAGCACTTTACCTGTGAATTGTTTCGGGAATTTTCGGGCTAGCAAGCCAACCAAATAAACAGCCTGTTCGTTCATCAAATCCCAATCTTCTTCCACCGTGAACATTTCCAATAATGGCTCGAACAATTCTTCCGACAAATGCTTCTCTGCTACAATACAATACCACAATGGTGTTGGTAACATGATTCTATGCTCATCAGAGTAGTAAGCTTCACCATTGTATGCATTTTTAAATGCAAACACCAACTTCTTAGTTAGCTCTTCACAGCTTTCCTGATTTCTTAAGAAATCAATTGCTTCATATGGAATTCCCGTTACTTGGGTGTCAATTATTTCGAATGCTTGTTCTGTAGATTGTATCATAATTCTGTATTATTCGGCAAAAGATATAGAATATTCATTCTTTAAGGGAAATAATACTATTCTTTACAACATTTTAAATTCAAAAAATAAAGCCCTGAATTTACATTCAGAGCTTTAAACCCAAATTAGAATTAAAATGAATTAATCTTCCATTTTAAAAACTTTCTTTAATATATCATCCAACAAACACCATTTTGTAATTGATGATTGTAATAGATTTAAGCCCACAAAGGCTGTTAGAAGTAACCAGTTAATATGAACATAGTATGCGAGTAAAATACTCACCAACACCATTGTTCCAACAATTGCTCTAAAAGCTCTATCTCTCATCTTATCAATAATTTAAATTTTAAATAAACTTCTCAACATCCAACATATATGCATGCATTGGATTGCAACAATCTATATCATTGTTGAATAGAGTAATTTGATTCAGTAATTCAGAACCTTTTTCATCATTTAAAAAGGAAAAAGAAGCGATAGAATCATAATAGTCCATATTAGAGGCAAACCAGTTTGGTACCTGACCATCTTTAATATGTTTTTGACTATACCCTTTTACATCAAACTCACTATAAGCCCCAACACCCGAGGTTTTATAGATTTTTTTCAATTCGTCGTAAAAAGAACTCGCACAAAATATGATTACAACTTTCATCTATTTTACAGTTTAGATTAGTACTAAGATATTTCTTCTCCTTCTTCGAGAACACTTGCTCCTGTTTTAATTACAGGATAATTTTTCTTTTCTGTCATGTAATAGATCAGAGGTACAATAATCAAAGTCAGAAATGTTGAGGCAATAGAACCACCCATTAAAGATATGGCTAAGCCCTGAAAAATAGGATCGAACAGTATTACAACCGCTCCAATAACCACAGTTCCTGCAGTAAGCAGAATAGGTGTTGTTCGTACAGCACCAGCTTCAATCACAGCTTCTTTTAAAGGAATACCATCCTCCAAACGAAGATTAATAAAATCGATCAGAAGAATTGCATTCCTCACCATTATCCCCGCAAGGGCAATCAATCCAATCATAGATGTTGCAGTAAAGAAAGCACCCATTAACCAGTGTCCAACTAATATTCCAACGAGAGATAGTGGAATTGAAATCATCATCACAAACGGAACTTTAAAATTCTGAAACCATCCAATTATCAGCAAATAGATCACCAATAGTACAACTGCAAATGCAGTTCCTAAATCACGGAAAACTTCATACGTAATTTGCCATTCTCCATCCCATTTCAAGCTGTAATTATCTTCTAAAAATGGCTGTTGAGTATATTCCTCCTTCAATTCATATCCTTCAGGCACCTTAATATCACTAAGATTTTCAGCTATATTTAGAATTCCATAAACCGGACTTTCCAATTTTCCTGCAACATCAGCGGTAACGTAAACTACTCGTTTTTGATTTTTACGATAAATGCTTTTCTCTTTAATCCTCTCGTTTATGTCAACAATATCACCCAAAGAAATAAGTTGTCCTGATTGTGCCAAAATATTTATTCGCTTCAAATCTGCTACGCTACTTCTATCCTTCTCTTGCAAACGTAATTGAATACCTACTTGGTCTTGATCCGACTCTTGATACAACTGCGAAACTTCATTTCCACCTAATGCCATATTTAAGGTGTGAACAACCTGCTGGGTAGAAACGCCTGCCAACATGGCCTTTTCCTTATTAACATTAAACTGAAATTCAGTTTGATCATCTTCAACCAACCAATCAACATCAACAACATCATCTGTTTTTGCAAAAAGAGTTTTTACCTGAGCCGCTATTTTTTGTTGTTCCTCTAAATTCGGACCATAAATTTCAGCAACCAAGGTCGAC
>JAQBBZ010000372.1:0-4857 GCA_032125735.1 Labilibaculum sp. | reverse complement strand
ACGGTAGCATTGCTGTAGATGTATCCTCAGATTGGACGCGTTTTCCCAGATATGGATTTCTATCAGAATTCGACTCTGATGTTTCATCTGTAGAGATGAGCAATACCCTTGATCAGCTCACAAGATATCATATTAACGGATTGCAATATTACGATTGGCACAACAAACATCATAAGCCTCTTAAAATGGAGGGGAATACACCAGCTGAAACCTGGCAGGATATTGCAAGAAGAAATGTATCATTCAATACGGTTAATAATTACATTCAAAATGCAAAATCCCGCAATATATCCTCAATGAGTTACAATTTGTTATTTGGAGCATGGGAAGATTTTGAGAATGATGGTGTGGGCAAAGAATGGATGCTTTTTAATGACAACAATCACCAAAACATTAACAAACACGAATTAGATGACAATTGGGCTTTGAGTGACATATTGGTTGTTAATCCTGCAAATGAAGATTGGAAGGAGTATATTTTTACTGAGACAGAAAATATCTATCAGTTTCTCGATTTTGATGGATGGCATTTGGATCAACTTGGCGATCGAGGGAAAATATATGATTATCTAGGTAATTCAGTCGATTTGAAACTAGGATACAATTCTTTTTTGAATAGTCTGAATCAACGTTTCCCGGAGAAAAAGATGGTTCTGAATGCCGTTAACCAATTTGGACAGGCTCAGATCTTAAATACAGATGTAGATTTTGCCTATACCGAAGTCTGGTTTCCAAATGAGAAATATGATGATCTTGGACAAATCATTTTGGATAACAATGCCTTAAGCAGTAATACCAAAAATACCGTATTAGCAGCTTATGTGAACTACGATTTGGCTAACAGTACCGGCAATTTTAATACTCCTGCCGTTCTTTATACTGATGCTGTAATATTTGCATTTGGAGGTGCACATCTCGAATTGGGTGAACACATGTTGGGAAAGGAATATTTCCCCAACAATAATCTCGTAATTAGGGCCGATTTAAAAGAATCTTTGATTGAATATTACGATTTTATGGTTGCTTATCAGAATCTTCTTCGTGATGGAGGTAATTTTAATTCTCCGGCAATCTCATCTACGGATGGGAAATTGAATTTAAATGCATGGCCACCACAGTACAACAATGTTGCAGTAATTGGAAAAGAAGTCGGAAATAGGCAGATCATTCATCTTTTGAATTTTGCAAATGTTACAAGTCTTGACTGGCGGGATAATTCGGGAACTCAAACTTTTCCTCAACCAGAAGAAAATTGCAATCTGGAAATTATTGTTGATAAAGCAGTTGCCAAACTTTGGTATGCATCACCCGATAGTAATTTCGGAACAGCAATTAATATCAATTTTACCCAAAATGGGAACAAGCTTTCTTTCCAGCTTCCATCTTTAAAATATTGGGATATGATTGTTTTAGATTTTGAATAGCCTTCAAGAACATAAACCATTTAGTATTACTTGATCTTAGGAATATCAAAACATGATATTCCCAGACTTATTATTGTATAAATCAATCAGTAATATGAATATTTGGCGACTTCCATGTGGCCATAACATGAAAAAATATAAACATGAAATATTATATCATTTTAAGTCTATTGTTGGGTATCGTTCTGAAAGGGAACGCCAGCTCACAAATGTCGAACGAGAATGTACTTACACCTGGTAAATGTATAGTTTATACAAATCTGGAGGATAGAGTGGTATTCACTTGCAAAAACAACATACAGGTTACCCTTCAATTATTGAGTGAAGGAATTGTGAGGATGAATTTTGAAGAGTTGAATAATACTCTCATTAGAAATACTTCTTTTGCTTTAACCGATGATGCTCTTACAAACGGTCAAAAGATAAAAATATCAGAACAAGCTCAGAGTTATGAGATTTTTACCTCTAAATTAATCATCAGGGTAAATAAAGATCCCTTTCAAATTAGATTCTTTGACAAATATCAGAAACTATTGTTGGAAGATTACGAGGATAAGGGCTTTACATTGGAAGGGAAAAACATTGCTTCTTGTAAAACCTTACGGGAAAACGAAGAATTTTTCGGATTAGGGGAGAAGAATGGATCCATTAATCGCAGAGGAAAAAGTTTTAAGATGTGGAACAGCGACAAACCTTGTTATGGAATAAATGAAGATCCGTTATACAAAAGCATTCCTTTTTTTATGAGTAGTTACGGTTATGGGATATTCTTTGATAATACCTATAAATCGGAGTTTAAGATGGGCAGTGAATCAGAAGATTATTATTCATTCGAAGCTCCTGGAGGCCAGATGACCTACTATTTTATTTATGGTCCTACTTATAAGCAAATTTTGAAAGGCTACATTCAGCTAACAGGTAAACCCATAATGCCACCAAGTTGGGCTCTTGGTTTTTCTCAAAGCAGAGGAATGCTAACTAATGAAGCGCTTACCCGTGAAATAGCCTCCGAATTTAGAGAACGAAAAATCCCTTGCGATATAATTTACCAAGACATTGGCTGGACACAGCATTTGCAGGATTTTGAATGGAAAGAGGAAAATTACAATGACCCTGTTCAAATGTTAGCTGATTTGGATGAGAAGGGATTTAAAGTGATTGTGTCACAAGATCCTGTGGTGTCTCAAGCAAATGAAATTCAATGGCGAGAAGCTGATTCATTGGGCTATTTTACAAAAGATGTGCGTACTGGAAAAAGCTATGACATGCCCTGGCCATGGGGAGGCAATTGCGGAATAGTAGATTTTACCAAACCGGAAGTAGCCAATTGGTGGGGAAACTACCAGCAAAAAGTTATAGATGATGGAGTGCGAGGATTTTGGACTGATATGGGCGAACCGGCATGGAGTAACGAAGAAGATACAGATCGATTGTTTATGCAGCATTATTTGGGAATGCACGATGAAATTCACAATGTGTATGGTCTTACCTGGGATAAGGTGGTAACTGAGGAATTTGAGAAACGGAACCCAAACACACGAATTTTTCAAATGACGAGAGCTGCCTATGCAGGAATGCAAAAATACACTTTTGCATGGTCAGGTGATTCTGGCAATGGCAATGATGTACTAAGTGGTTGGGCGAACTTAAAGCAGCAAATTCCAGTTGCACTGTCGGCAGGTATGGGGCTAATTCCATTTTGGACAAGCGATATATCCGGTTATTGTGGTGATATCTCAAATAAAGAAGAAATGGGTGAGTTGTATGCTCGTTGGATGCAGTTCGGTATTTTTAATCCATTGAGTCGTGCTCACCATGAGGGAAATAATGCAGTTGAACCTTGGGAATTTGGACCTGAAGTAGAGCAAATCTGTAAAGAGGCAATAGAATTGAAATATCAGCTCTTTCCTTACATATATACCTGTGCACGAGAAGCATATGAAACAGGTCTTCCGATAATGAGAGCTGTCGTTCTAGAGTATCCTGATGACAAAGAAACCTATCATCTAAACAATCAGTTTTTATTTGGAAAAGATATAATGGTTGCACCTGTGGTTGAGAAAGGTGCTTCACGAGTTAAAATATACTTACCGGAGGGAGAGTGGATCGATTTTTCAAATGGAACACGTTTGTATCAGGGAAAAACTTGGATTGAATATCCTGTTGAAATAGAGACCATTCCGATCTTTGTAAAAAAAGGCTCAATCATTCCGACAATGCCAGTAATGCAATACATTGGTGAAGATCCGAATTACCCTTTGTTGTTGGATGTATATCCGGCAGCAAAGAATCGAAAGGCCTTACTAAATGTATACGAAGATGATGGAATATCCAATGAGTACAAACAGGATGTTTATGCCGAAAGAATTGTGGAGTGTAAGACTACAGAAGATGCCTTTGAAATTAGTCATGAGATTAAAAATCACAATGAATTTCATTGGGTGAAAAGGAACGTATTGATTCGTTTGCATTGTCAGCAAAAACCAAAAAAGCTTTTGTTGGATACTCACAAAGTAAAAAGCTTCCGTTTGAATAAAACAGGACAAATCGATTTTGACAAACAGGATAAAGCTGTTTGGGCATGGGATGAGCAGAAAAAGCAATGTTTGGTGATGATTCCCAACAATATGGAATTTTGTACACTACATGTTGAGAAATAAGGCAAATGGTGACTTTAAATAAAAATATCTCAATAAATATTTACCCATTCTTGTTAAAATAATTAGTTGTGGAAAGAAATATCAGTTTATTACTAAGCCTTTGTTTTTGTGTCCTTTTTCCAGGATGCAAGAAAGAGGTATTGTATCAGAATCAGGATTACAAGATTACCAAAACACAGGTGATACAAGGTGATTACAAGGCCGAAGCGTTAAGCCCAAAGCATTTGCAGTCCAATTATATGAGCAAATCAAATGCGAATTTAAGTTCTCTGCTGGAATTCAAATTCAGTATCAATGGCAAGGATAATGAGTTAGACTATAATACGAATCATCAGGCTAATATTTATACGGCTAAAAATGGTGAAGTTGTTTTAGATCTCATTTTTGGTGAGCAACGAAAACTGCCTGAGAATGAGAAAAAGGAACGCTTTCTCGAAGAAAATACCAGAGTGAAATTTAGCTTGGATATGGGTTCCGTTTTAAAGGCATTTTCCACTCAAGGCTTTTATGTGGATGTGCATGGTGAAAAAATCTATGAGTCGGATTTTAAAGGGGTTTTTATTGCAGGGAGTTCTTTTCCATTGAATTGGGATTTTGAAAATTTGGCATCCAATTCGAAAAGTGAGCTTAAAGATTCTGATGGTGATGGCGTTTTTGAATGTGAATTGGTCTTTAATACTTTTAATCCCGATGCTCATACTTCTAAAGAATGGACTCTAGTTCATGATCTCTCAAACTATCCTGAATTCACATGTGACAATGAACTTCTCAAT
>JAQBBZ010000371.1:0-2811 GCA_032125735.1 Labilibaculum sp. | reverse complement strand
CAAAAATAAGGAGACGATTATTCAAAGTTTTACTGGACAAGCTGAATTAAATCCAAGACTTGGTAAATCGGTGTATCATATTTCCCTTTCATTCTCGGCGAACGACAAGGAGCTTTTATCGAATGAATTGATGGCAGAGGTAGCCAAAGAATACTTGGGGAAAATGAATATCTGTGAAACACAGTTTTTGATAGCCCGTCATTTTGACAAGGAGCACCCTCACCTTCATATGATCATCAATCGGGTGAACTATCATGGAAAAACAATTTCGGACCGGAATGACAGGCACAGAAGTGAAAAAATCTGCAAGGAAATTACACTTAAGTATGGTCTTTATTTTGCCAAAGGGAAGGAGCAGGTTAAAGTGGAGCGATTAAAAGAACCGGACAAGACCAAATATGAGATTTATAATGCCTTGAAAAAATATATCAAGGAAAGTGACGATTGGGTTAAATTAGCCATGAATTTAGAAGAGCAGGGCATTGGCATTGACTTTAAAACCAAGGGGAAAACAATGGAGGTGCAAGGTGTTCGGTTTATTAAAAATGGATTGAGTTTTACTGGTTCGAAAATAGACCGGCAGTTCAGCTTTTCGAAGATAGATGCTCGATTAAAACAAAATGTACAAGAGCAAATATTGTCAAGCACAGGAAATAATCTGAAAGCGAACGGATTTCTTAGAGAATTGTTGATGCAGTCTCAAAAGCAAAATTACAGGGATGAGTTTTATCCTAAACGAAAACAAAAACTTGGGAAAAAACCTAAAAAGAAAGGTCTTAGGCATTAATAAATATTGGAAACAGCTATGAAAAAGAATGATTTTGTACCAGCAATGTTTGAGGAGATTAAAGAAAGCCTGGAGCTTATTCAAAAAAAAATAGAAGAGGAAAAACCTGCAGAAAGAGAAGCACAAAAAATGATTCCAAGACAACTGCTGGAGTTTATTTATCAGTCAATTGACAAGTCAATACAGCAGAAAATTTCGTTGTCTGATCAATCTGCATTGAAGCAGTTCAATCAACTGATCCAGGAAACGAAAGAGCTGGAACAAAGAATTAAAGAATTAAGCGATCAGAATAAAAAAAGAAGCTTGATGTTTCGAAAACTGGTGGTTTGGCAATCCATCGCTGCAGTTTTGTTTTTAGGGGGTATCGGTCTATTTGTAAATAATCAACAGTTGAAGGACAATGATTTGAAGTTTAAATACATCCAGAGTCAAGGAGGTGTTGATTCTAAAGGCTTGCTAAAATTGGATACGGTTTTTCATGTGAACAGGAATGAACTGGTCATTGAGAAGATTAAGGAGAAGGTTGAGGCAGGAGAAAAAGAATCATTAAAAAAATTGTGATGAATTTATTGTCAAATTTCTAAAATAGAGAAAGCCACTGTACCATTACCAATACATGATAGTGTGATTGAGAGGTTATCGGAAAAAGACAGTCCTGTTGATGTGTTGTATTTCAATTCCAGTATGGTGCGATTAAAAGAGTCTGTGATGCAACTATTTAAGAACCAAGTTAGCTATTCCCATTCATGCTAAAAGTTAACCCTGGTTTGTTTGTTGTTTTATTGTAAAATTGGTATCTATCCCTGGGTGTAAAAAAGAATCCCTACAAAAATCAAAAGAAGAAGAAAAAAAGAAAATCCTCGATAGCTTCACACAATATGCCCTAAGCCTTCAGCTCATCGCCAATTCTTAATTTCCTTGAGGCTTGACTCATCCGGGATTCTTCCCGGGTATTATCATCTCCATTCCATTTGTACCGATGCAGCACTCCACCATTTGTGCAGACCTGGCATGCTACGTCTCACAAATCCTTCTTGAATCTTTTTACTTTTTTATTTTCCTTTATCCTTTTCCACTTTAACCTTGGAGCTTGTATCTCCGCTTTGAATTTTGGAATTTGTATCTCCAGCTTTGCTGGTCCCGGGAACTGGGATTTTCCTTGAAGTTTGGAACTTGAAGCTTCTCGCTTGCTACTTTATCAATATTAGTTCTAGATTTACAGCCTGTTTCAGAAATCTTAAACATGCTGCTTATGAAAAACGCATTAGTCCTCTTTTTTATCCTACTGTCATTCTCTTCCAAAGCTCAATATTGGCTTCCTAAATCAGAAGGCGAATTCGTAAAACACAAATACTATACGCTCAGTTATAACGAAGATTGGGAACAGGCAAACTGGGTGGCTTACAAGCTCACCCGTGAAATGGTCGAAGGTTCTGCAGTTCGTAAAAATGATTTCAGGGAAGATCCAAATGTAAAAACAGGCTCAGCAAGCTTAGCCGATTACAAAGGATCAGGATACGATCGCGGACATCTTTGTCCTGCCGCAGCCATGAGTATCAACGACCAGGCCATGAGCGAAAGCTTTTTCATGAGCAACATGTCACCACAGGTACCAGCCTTCAATCGGGGGAAATGGAAGAGTTTGGAAACAAAAGTTCGTCAGTTAACAGTCGAAAACGATTCCCTTTACGTAATAACAGGCCCTTTATTTCATCACAACAAGGGAGCAATTGGCCCCGGTAAGGTCGCAGTTCCGGGATACTATTTCAAGGTCATCTATTTTCCACGCCAAAAGAAAACTTTGGCCTATTTAATGCCCAATCAAAAAATTGAAAAGGACATCGATACCTTCATTGTTCCCCTCGATAGCATCGAGCGGTTTTCACACATCCTGTTCAATAATTTCAACAAAACATTATAACAAAACACCTTCAGAGATTCCCTGGCCGGCCATTGTTTGTTTGTTTGTTTGTTGATAAATCATCAATCAACCAGGGATTCATCTTTGGGTGTAAAAAAGAATC
>JAQBBZ010000370.1:0-8335 GCA_032125735.1 Labilibaculum sp. | reverse complement strand
TTAAGGAATCTAAAATATGATTTTCTTTGATAGTGAATAAAAAAAATAACATATCTGGATAAGATTGATATCCAGATATGTCATGCTAAAAATAAAATTAATTCAGAAGTTGTCTTTGATAAAATACAATTTTAGAATAATTGCTTATAAGTTTAATATCCTTAGCTACACAACATCAATTTCTGCATAATTAACATCGGTTCTGTTTTCTTTAACAGCATAAAACTTTGTTAATTTTTCAATAGACGATTTATTCTAATTAGATTTAAGGGACAAATAAAAAGGACGCTAAGTTTTGTATTAGCGTCCTTTAAAAATTGAGATGTTAAAAATAATATTTTCCTAAACAAGATCACCTTGAGCATCATCATAATCAACATCAGTTTTGTTTTCTTCCACAGGATTTCTCATTGAAGAACTCAAAGATGATGAATTTACTACAACCATACTGGTTGATTTAATTTCTTCAGTTGGTCCTTGTAGTAAGGGAACCGAAAATTCAGCCATATCGGTTTCAATAGAGCCATTGGTTGTTACAGTGGCGGTTACTGCCCAGTATTTTTGACCGTTTCTTTCAATTTCAGATTGTACCAAAGAGCTAAGGGCATATCCTTTAGGCAACGAAACTACTGAATTCAGAGTGTAAATACCTGTAGATGCCGATTTTGTAAGGTTAACGTAGGGTTTGAATAATTTCATGTGTGTAATATTAGTTTAATATTTAATAACATTAATGAATGAAATTAACAAAATCCCTTTTAAGATCAAATACATTAAATACATAAAAATATTTTATGACTAAAATAAAAAAGGATTCCTATTAAAAAGCAGGAATCCTTTTTGTAGTTGTATTAATTTAATTAAGAATTTTTTGAATTTCTTTTAACTCGGATGATTCGAAATGTAAATTTGAAACCGAATTGATGTTTTGTTCGAGTTGATTCACCGAACTTGCTCCAACCAATACCGAAGTAATTCGTTCATCTTTTAGCAACCAGGCAATTGCCATTTGAGCCAAACTTTGTCCTCTTTTTTCTGCTATTGCATTCAGAGCTTTTACTTTATCGAGTACTTTACTGGTAATTTGATCTTTTTGTAAAAAACCATGCGATTTGGCTGCTCTCGAACCTTCCGGAATCCCTTTCAAATATTTGTTGGTCAACATTCCTTGTGCCAAAGGAGAGAAGGCAATGCCACCAATTCCATCTTCTTCCAGAACATTTAACAAACCATTCTCAACCCAACGTTCGAACATCGAATATTTTGGCTGATGAATAAGGCAAGGAGTTCCCAGTTCACGCAATATTCTTGATGCTTCACGTGTCTGATCCGCACTATAATTTGAAATACCAACATACAATGCCTTTCCCTGACGAACAACATGATCCAGCGCCTTCATCGTTTCTTCTAACGGAGTATTTGGATCGGGACGGTGAGAATAGAAGATATCAACGTAATCGAGTCCCATTCTCTTAAGGCTTTGATCCAAACTTGAAACCAAATATTTTCGTGAACCCCAATCCCCATAGGGTCCAGGCCACATTCCATATCCTGCTTTGGTCGAGATAATCATCTCATCGCGATACTGTTTTAGATCTTCTTTCAGAATTTTCCCGAAATTTTCTTCGGTAGAACCTGGAGGTGGTCCGTAGTTATTGGCCAAATCGAAATGTGTAATCCCACGATCGAAGGCATGAAAAATAATTTGTTTGAACTCATTATAGACATCTACATGTCCGAAATTGTGCCACAGTCCTAAAGAAATTGCAGGCAGCAATAAACCACTTCGCCCGCATCGGCGGTAGGGCATATCCTTATATCTGTCTTCTGATGCTTTGTACATACTTATTCTTTTTTTATTCGCAATGAGCGAAGATAGTAAGAAAAGTTTAATGCTTACTGATTGAGAGAGCATCAAAATATAATCTTTTAGAGAAGGTGCTAAAAATTAAAAACCACAGAAATTTCTGTGGTTTTTAATGTATTGAGTAAGAAGTATTCGTTTTTTATAATGCCTTTTTTATGGAGAAAAAGAATTCAATACCTTCAGTTTTGCGTTTTTTTACAAATATTCTCCCTTTGTGGTAGGCTACTGCATTTTTCACAATGGATAAACCTAAGCCTGTACCACCCATTTTTCTTGAACGACCTTGATCCCCTCGGTAAAATCGTTCGAAAATACGTGGCAGATGTTCTTCTTTTATTCCAATTCCATTATCGCTAACTGAGAAGTAATGGTAATTTGTATCTTCGAAATAATGCTTAATTTCAATTTTACATCCATCTCCGGCGTATTTTATCGAGTTGTCAATCAGATTTCTAAAAATGGAATCCAATAGCTCAGAATTACCTTTTACATGAAGATCTGAAGGGAAGTTTAGCTCAATATCCATTTTAGATTCATCCAATTTCAATTCAAAATCGGTTATTATGTCTTTTACCATTTCATTTACATTCACCTCTTCAATGGTGAATAGCTCATTGGCTTCTTCAATTTTAGTAAGAATTGAAATATCCTGAATTAAATTAGATAATCGATTAATCTGCAGACAAGAACGTTCTATGTATTGTGCCTTTTTGTCTTCAGGCATGTTTGGATTATCCTTAATGGTTTCTAGAAAGCCCGAAACTGCAGTAACAGGAGTTTTTAGCTCGTGTGCTATATTCAAAGTCATTTCCTGTTTAATGGTTTTCTCATTTTCCGATTTCGTGATGTCGTTAACCGAGATTTCGAAATTTCCGTCTGTAAAAACAACGACCTGAAACAAGAACATTTTATGTCCGATTGTAATGTTTTTTTTCGTACTGATTATATCAATGTTCGGGATGTAATTTGTTCCCAATTCTTTGATGTTTGCATCAATAAAATGGGTGATTTCCTTCAATTCAGGGAACTCAAACAGTTCCTGGTAATTATGACTTGAAATGTGAGCCAAATAGTTGATGTAATCAATAAAATGACTGTTCCAGAGAATCAGGTTCTTCTTTTTATCAAATATGGCAACACCTTCCTGTGCAATCTGAAGGTGCATAATCAGTTTTTCTTTCTCTTGGCTAAGAGCCTCGGTTGTTTTTGTTAGTTGTCGGTAAATTTTTACAATTTGGTGACTAATTTCACCTAATTCGGTTTTCCCAAAATCCTCATTGGGATCTATTTCTCTATTCTGAGCTGCATCAATGGCGAACTTTCGAAGCTTAGAAATGGAATTTCCAAAATGCTCTGTGGCGTAAATTAGAAAAACTACGGTTACGCCAAATAAGCCAAACAAAAAGTAGAAGAAGAGAGAGTTCGCCTTTAAAAAGCTTAATACACTTTCGTTGATAGGAAGGGCAGTCCGCACAAAATATTCGTAATAATTTTTGGAATAGTAGTAATACGATTGTCCGGTAGAACCAGATAAACGAATGTTACTACCCTTTTGCGAATGTAATGATTTTTGAACTTCGGGTCGGTTGATGTGATTGTCCAGACTTTCCAGGCTATCTACATAAGAGTCATACACAACCTTTCCTTTTGCGGTAATTACTGTTATTCTAATGTCTTTATCAGGCATTAACGCTCGCAATGTATCAACTTCCGAAAAATTAAGAGTTTCATTCAAAGCTTTTTTTCGAATTAGCTCATGTACTTGCTGGGTGTAAATGTTTAGAGCATATTCCAGTTTCTCTCGTCGGTACAATCGTTCCTGACTGTATTGAAATCCGCCGATTAATACAGAGAATATCAATACAATAATAAAGAAGAAAAAGAATAACCTCTTTTTGTATTTCGATCCGGATTTTTGAATGGGTTTTTGCATGAGATTATAGATTTGGGTCATCAATTTGTTTTGGGTTCAAAATAGTAACCGTAGCCCGATTTTGTTTTAATTAAGTTGTGATATTCACCAATTTTTTTTCTGATTCGTCTTACATTAACATCTACGGTGCGGTCACCAATAAAGCTGTCGTTTGCCCAGATAATACTCATTATTTCGTCTCTGGAATATATTCGTCCTTGATGACTTATTAGCAGGCGAAGTATTTCGTATTCGGTTTTTGTTAACCCAATGTCTTTTCCATCAATGCTTACTTTTTTTGAGTTGGAGATCATTTTGAATTTATCAAATTCAAAATCTTTTTTAGAATCAGAAAAAACGCGTTTGCAAATTACATTAATTCTTGCAATAATTTCCTTTATCGAGAAAGGTTTCGAAACATAATCATCTGCACCTGAATTAAAACCAATGAGTTTATCGGCCTCGCTTGTTTTTGCTGTAATAAAAAGTATTGGTTTGGCTTCCAGATCGGGGTTTCTTCGAATTATTTTTGCTAAATCGAGTCCTGAAATTTCTCCCATCATAATGTCCAAAAGAAAGAAATCATAGGTGTGAAGATCCAATTTTAATGCTTGTTCGGCAGAGTAGGCAACATCCACATCAAATCCTTCCTGTTTAAGGTTGAATTGAAGGATTTCACATAAATCTTCTTCGTCATCAACTACTAATATTTTTAAATCCTTCATGGTTTTTAAGTAACTAGGTGAGTTTTAAGTTTTAGTAGTTCACCAACTTTAATTGCTTGTTATTGATCCTCTTCAGGCAATTCCTTATGGCGCAAATCAATGCCTTGCAGGTAATAAATTGAAGTCTCAGCAATATTTGTTGCCTGGTCGGCAACTCGCTCAATATTGCTAAGTATGCTGTTGAAGTTTAGTAGATTGAAAATCTCGGTCGGTTCACTGCTTTTGGGTGAATTCTTTCGAACCATTCTTTTCAGAATTTTTGATTGCATTTCGTCCACAATCTCATCGTTTTTAATGGTCCAAATCGCATATTCACGATCTCCGTCTTCAAAGGAGATTAATGCTTTCTTAACCATTTTCTCACTCATCGACAGCATGTTTAAAACCGAGTCTTTATGATTGTCATGAATTGTGGGTGGATCCATTTTATGGAAAAACCGCATGATGTTATTCAGTTGATCACCAATGCGCTCTACATGACCAATTATTCTGAAGTAGGAAATCAAAAGGCGTAATTCACTGGCCATTGGTTGTTGTAGCCCTATTGTTTGAATAATAAGATCACTCATCTTAACCTCAAACTGATCAATTTTTACTTCATTCTTTTTAAAGGTGTCCACAAGGCCCTTTTCAATTTTATCCAAGCCATTATTTACAACTTCTTCCAGAAGTTCAAATTGCTCAAAAAGCACTGATTGCATCTTTGCGAAATCATTATCGAGCTTTTCAAATTTTTTATCTTTTTTGATTGACATTGTATGCGAATTTGAATTGTTAGTATAAAAATTAGTTAATCAATGAAAATCAACCAAATTTCCCCGTTAGGTATTCTTCTGTGCGCTTGTCCTTTGGCATGGTAAACATCTGTTTTGTTTTACCATATTCCACCAATTCACCTAAGTACATAAACATCGAATAGTCGGATATTCTTGCCGCTTGCGACATGTTGTGAGTAACCAAAACAATGGTAAAATCCTTCTTTAATTTCACCAAAAGATCTTCTATTTTAGCCGTTGCAATAGGGTCTAAAGCAGATGTAGGTTCATCCAAAAGAATAATTTCAGGAGTGTAGGCAAGTGCTCTGGCAATGCACAATCGTTGTTGCTGTCCTCCCGACAGA
Source organism: Labilibaculum sp. (assembly GCA_032125735.1). GTDB lineage: Bacteria > Bacteroidota > Bacteroidia > Bacteroidales > Marinifilaceae > Labilibaculum. Next base: position 2,711 of record JAQBBZ010000370.1, on the reverse strand, counting down.
AATGTACCTCTATTATGAAGAGAATCTTTTACCTCGCTCCACAAACCTACCTCACGCAAAGTCCTTTCTACAATTTCGTCTTTTTCTGATCGTTTTAGTTTAATTCCATTTAAAAGATAACCGGCAATTACATTGTCGTAAATGCTCATGGTTGGAAAAGGATTGGGGCGTTGAAAAACCATTCCAATTCTTCTTCTCAATAGAATAGGATTCATCTTATAAATGTCATCTTGGCCAAGATAAACAGTACCCTTGTTGTGTGTATCAGGATACAATTCGTGCATTCGGTTAATGGCTCTAAGCAAAGTGCTTTTTCCACAACCCGACGGACCCATAATTGCTGTGATTTTATTTTTTGCAATTCCCGCAGTAACATCGTTAATGGAATATTTATCTCCGCCATAGGAAACGGAAAGTTTATCGATGTTAATAATAGGAGATTCTATTTTTTCTATTGGGTTTTGCATCATGTTGTTGACTTTATTTGTTTTTTCTTCAACTATTTTTTCAACGTTCTTTTTTTCTAATACTGTACTTTCCATCTTTTTGCGATTGCTTTAGCGGTAAGGTTTAAACATAAAATCAAAATCAACAAGAACAGGGATGCACTCCAAATCATATCTACCAGATTTGGATCGTTGTAAAACTCCCAGACTAATAGCGGAATAGCACTTGATGGTTGTGTAATATCGGTGTTGATTGCAGCACATCCCAATGCCGTTAGCATTAAAGGAGCCGTTTCTCCTGCAATTCGTGATACCCCAAGAATCACACCTGTTAGAATTCCACTAATACCTGATGGTAGCACAACTCTTAACATGGTTTTGTGATAGGGAACGCCTAAGGAAAGTGCAGCTTCCTTCAAGGTTTCGGGTATCATTTTAAGTGTCTCTTCGGTTGAACGAACAATTGAGGGCAACATCATGATAGAAAGTGCCACACTTGCTGCCAAACCCGAAAAGCCTCCGGTAATTGGTTTTACAATCCAGATGTATCCAATAACTCCAAGAACAATAGATGGAACACCTTGCAGCATATCTACAATAAATCGAACGATACCTGGGAACTTTCCCTTCGAATTTTCAGCCAAATACATACCGCAAATAATTCCCAGTGGAATTGCGATTAATGAGGCCATTCCTACGATGATAAGTGTACCAACAATTCCGTTGGCGATACCTCCAGGAATAATTTCATTATTTTTAACAGCTACCATTGCTTCCATGGTGTCGGGGGCAACTTTGTAAAAAAAGCTGAGGTTAATTTGCTTGTATCCCTTTTTTATCAATTCGAATAGAATTAAGAAAAGAGGTACACTTGAAAGGAATGCCAAAAATATAAGCGTGTAGGTGAAGAGCTTATCTTTAAGCAATCGTCCTTTCAGCTTAGCATTTGATATTTGAGCAGATGTATTCATTTGATCTATCTTATTTCGGCTACGCCGATAATTTTTTCATGATTAGTTTGCCGATGTAGTTTACAATACCTGTGATTACAAATAAGAGCAATCCTATTTCAACCAATGAAGAATATTTTAAACCATCGGCTTCTCCAAATTGATTGGCGATTAAACTCGACATTGTGTTTCCTAAATCGAAAATCCCTGTTGGAATTTTGTTGGAGTTACCAATAAGCATGGTTACTGCCATTGTTTCTCCAATTGCTCTTCCTAATGCAAGAATGTAACCTGCAAATATGCCGGATCCTGCATTGGGGATAATAACCGTTTTTACAACTTCGAATCGGGTAGCACCTAAGGAGTAGGCCGCTTCTTTTAAGCTACTTGGAACCATCGAAATAACTTCCGATCCAAGAGAGGATGCGTAAGGGATGATCATGATTGCGAGCACTATGGAAGAAGTGAAGATTCCGAATCCCTGAGCGTTTAGCCCTAAGTCGGTAATTATGGGTCGTAAAGCATAAAATCCCCACAAACCGTATACAACGGATGGAATTCCTGCCAAAAGATCGATTACTGATCGTAAAAAGGATGGTAATGCACCATTCCTGAAATATTCGCCTAAAAACAAGGAGATTGAAAAGGCGAATGGAAATGTTAAGGCTAATGCAAGAATTGAAGTGACTAGTGTTCCAATGATAAAAGGGAGAGCTCCATAGGATTCACTTCCTCTGGTAGGATTCCAGTCAGCGGAATAAATAAAACCAAAACCAAATTCCTTAAATGAGGGGATTGCCCCAATAAATAGGGTAGTTACGATTCCTAAAGCAATTAGTACTATAAGAACTCCACTACCAATTAAAAGATATCGAAATATTTTTTCGCTGTTCATAAGCTTTGAACGGTTCCTGTTAAATAAGAGCTTGCTTCCAAATTAAGTTTGGAGAACTTTTTTATTGCAACAATAAAAATAAATTGGAAGCAAGCTCAATATTGTAATTAATCAGATTCTTAGTTTAATGATTTACCATTATAGGTAACCAAACTTAAAACAGCTTTTGCTTTAGCTACAGCAGCTTCAGGAAGTGGTGCATAATGAACATTAGTCGTTTCTTTTTGTGCATCAGAACCAATCACCCAATCGATTAATTTTATAGTTTGAATAGCTTGCTCTTCACTTCTGTCGGCATAGTTTTGTTCTTTGTAGATAATTAACCAAGTGAAACTTGAAATAGGATATCCGTCGGCAGCATCAGTGTTTGTTAAACTAACACGGGTATCGGCTGGCATTTCACCTTTTGCCGAAGCACTT
>JAQBBZ010000369.1:0-7406 GCA_032125735.1 Labilibaculum sp. | reverse complement strand
CCTGAAGATATCATTGTTCAAAACACAACGCTTTATTCTAATCTGGCAATTATCTTTAATAAATTACATAGTGACAGAAGAGAAGTTCTTTAAGACACGATAAGATAAAAATAAAAAAAAGGGCTGTTGAATGATTTCAATAGCCCTTTTTTATTTTTTGATGCTTTCAATTTAATAAGGATTTTCTAGAATACTAATTGCATGTTCTAGAATAGTTGTATCATCGAGTTCTACAATACCTCCATAAGGTCCTTGCTCAAAATGTATTCCTGTACTTTCACCATCCTCAAAATTGGTACCACCAAAATAATTTCTAACGGTTTCTATTTCCAATTGTAAATCTTCCGCAATCCTTTGCATACTTCCTTCAGGTAAACGATCTTTAATTTCTCTTAACTCATTGAATGTGATTGTCTTAGTCATACGCTCTTAAGTTTTAATTAAAGGTTAGAAATTGATTTGCTCTCTAAATTTAACGAAAGTAATTGTTAATTTAAAATTATTGGGGTGTTAAAATAGGTTAAAAAGTGAGGGTGAAACTTGTTTTTTCGTTTGGAATTGATTGTGCAGTAATCGTTCCTCCATGTAAACGCATTATCTGTTTCGAAAGACTAAGCCCAATTCCAGAGCCTTTTGGCTTTGTTGTGAAAAATGGAATAAAAACTTTATCAAGTACTTCTTTTATAATGCCTTGTCCATTGTCACTTATTTGAATTGATATTCTGCCTCTCTTGTTCATGAAGGCTTTGAGTTCAATTTTAGGATTTGTAGTGTGTTCCAGAGCGTGAATGGAATTTTTAATTAAATTGATTAGAACTTGTTCAAGAAGTTGTTCGTCGGCAGAAAGTTCAAGACTTTCCGGATCGATTCTAATCTCACATTCGATGCCTTTTCTTTTAATTTCTTCCTGCATTAAACGATGAATATTTTCAAAAAGCTTTTGTACCTGAAAAATACTAAAATTTGGTTTTGGAATTTTAGTGAGATTCCGATAGGTGTCAACAAAATGCAAAAGGCCAGAACTTCTTTTGTGAATAGTTTCAAGGGCCAGTTTAACCTCGTTTAGAGTCTCCAGATCTTCATCCTGAAACTTGTTGGTATTGTTCTCACCAAAATCATCAAGAATTGTTGTTAGAGTGGTCGAGAGGGAAGAGATCGGTGTAATAGAATTCATGATCTCATGAGTCAATACCCGAATTAGTTTTTGCCACGATTCAATTTCCTGTTCTTCCAATTCGTACTGGATGTTTTTTATAGAAACAAGTATTACTTGCCTATTGTTAATTTTAAACTCGGTAGCGTAAATAGCAAGCTTTAAAATGTCTTCATTATCAACAACCTTAACAAGTGTGTTTTCTCCGTGTTTAAGGCTTAATAGGCAATTCACCAATTCTTCGCTGAAACTACTTAAATCCTGAATTTTTTTAAGGTTACTAACCTGGAAAAGTTTTTTAGATGCATTATTAATCATCTCCACTTTGCCATCACGATGAAAGGCAATTAAACTAATTCCAATGTGCTGAATTACAGTTTGTAGATAGAAGTAGTGTTCTTCTTTTTCAGCCCTTATTTTTTGAAAATCAGTAATTACGGCATTAAATGACTCTTGCAATTTGTCGAACGAGCTCCCGAGACCTTGTACTTGAAAATTTCGCGTGAAATCAGAATATCGTATGGATTCCAGAAAATTCTTAAGCAAGCGGTTGGTTTTTTCAACGTACTTAATAATTTCATAAATCTGATAGATAATTGCAATGAAAGTAAGGCTTGCTGTGAAGTAGAGGCTCTTTTTTGCAACTAAGTAAAATAGTAAGAATATCGTCGCCGAGAGCACGATAATTCTTATTATAAAATTAATCCGGAAGCTTTTATAAACCATATTTTTCTAGTCTTCGATAAAGAGATGTGCGTGTAAGACCTAATTCGCCAGCCGCTTTGGAAATATTTCCTTTATTTGTTTTTAAAACTTTCTGAATGATATTTTTTTCAACTTCTTCAAGGTTGTACGAGTCAAACTCAACATCATCCTGTCCATTTCTTTCAATACTGATTTGAAAATCGGCAGGATCCAGATTTCGATCATCTGCCATAATTATTGCTCGCTCCATTAAATGTTGTAGCTCTCTTACGTTTCCAGGCCAACTGTAATCGTATAATTTGTTTAGACAGGCTTTTGATAGTGGATTGATCGCTTTCTTATATTTTTTAGAATAGATATCCAGAAAATGATTCGACAGAAGTGGTATGTCTTCGTATCGTTCCCGTAAAGCAGGAAGACTAATTTCAACAGTGTTAATTCTGTACAAAAGGTCCTGACGATATCTGTCTTCTGATGCCATTTGTTTTAGTTGCATATTGGTTGCGCATATTAACCGAATATCGATAGGAATTGGCTTATTCGATCCAACACGAATCACCTCTCTTCGCTCTAAAACAGTTAACAGTTTTGCTTGCATTGGCAGGCTTAAATTTCCAATTTCATCAAGAAACAGCGTGCCACCAGAGGCAATTTCGAAGCGACCAGGACGATCGGCACGAGCATCTGTAAATGCACCTTTTACATGTCCAAATAGCTCGCTTTCAAATAGATTTTCATTTATTGAACCAAGATCAACACTAATAAAAACTTCATCTTTTCTTGCTGAATTTCTGTGTAATGCTCTTGCAACTAACTCCTTACCTGTTCCGTTTTCACCAAGAATTAATACGTTGGCATCGGTTATGGCTACTTTTGTGATGGTTGTGAACACCTGCTGCATTTCAGGAGATGTGCCAATAAAATCATTAAATGGCTGATCGAGAACAGCATTTAATTCTTTTTGTTTTGTCTTTAACTCACTCACTTCATCTTTTGATCTGCGAAGTTTTATTGCTGATGAAATCGTGGCAAGAAGTTTTTCGTTCTGCCATGGTTTCAGTATAAAGTCGGTAGCGCCTGCTTTAATTGCTTTTACCGATTTTTCTATATCACCATAGGCCGTAATGAACAGAACTACTGCCTGAGGATCAATTTCAAGTATTTTGTTTAGCCAATGATATCCTTCCTGCCCACTAATTGCATCTTTGGTGAAATTCATGTCAAGTAATACAACATCGTAATGATCCTGTTTCATTAGTTTCGGAATCATTTCCGGATCAGATTCGGTGTTTATTAATTCAACATGTTGCTTAAGAAGGAGCTTTAAAGAAAATAGGATATCTTCATTATCATCAATAGCTAATATTTTTCCGTTTTTTTGATTTGCCATAATATGAATTAATTTGTCGTTTCAGGTTTTAATGCTTGAATTAGGAATTCAAGTTATCATTAAAATTTTGAAATTAAAAGAAAAATGTTCGCATACGTACAGTCTTTGTATTGTTTTCGTTCACAGGTGTGTGAAAATCAATAGGTTTGTGTTTTTTAAAAAGTTGTTAATCAATGTTAAATGTGTTTTGGCATGAAAGTGGTTATATTGGTGGTGTGTTTGAAAAAGGATTAAAAAAGTCAGATTATAATGGATAGAATTATTGATAAGAAACCCTGGTATTTACTGAGGAAGAATTGGTATTTAGCAGGAGTCATTCTAGGTATTGTTATTTTATATACAGCATTTTTGGGTGAATCAGGATCCCGGCTACGCGTTGATATTGAGAAAATTTCAATTGGAGATGTAAAAACTGATTATTTTCAGGAATACATTGCGCGAACAGGAACAGTAAACCCAATTACCACCGTTTATTTAGATGCTATTGAAGGAGGACGTGTAGAAGAGGTGTTGCTGGAAGAAGGAAGCATGGTTAAAAAGGGCGATGTAATTCTTCGTTTGAGCAATTCAGAGTTAAATTTGCAGATTTTAAATTCTGAAGCTGGATTCACGGAGCAAGTAAATCGATTAAGGGATACTCGTTTGAGTATGCAGCAAGATCGTTTGAATGTAAGAAGAAGTTTGTTGGATATCGATTTAAGTTTAGCAAAGAGTAAAAGAGCTTATCAGCGAAACAAAATTTTCTTTGAGAAGGATTTAATTTCTCGTGAAGAATTCGAAGAGTCGAATGATAATTATAATTATTTTCAAAAAACAAGAGAGTTGCTTTTGGAGAGACAAAGAACTGATTCCCTCTCACGTACAATTCAAATTCAACGATTGGATGCCAATTTGAAAAATATGGAAAATAATTTGGAAATGGTTCGTTCAAAACTCCAAAATCTAAATGTAAAAGCACCTGTTGATGGTCAATTAGGATCGTTAAATGTTGAGTTGGGAGAGTCTAAGTCGAGAGGTCAACGTTTAGGTCAGGTGAATGTACTGGATAATTATAAAATAAATGCAATGGTTGATGAGCTCTACATTGCACGATTAAACAGAGGATTAAATGCTAAATTCAGTTTTAGTGGAATCGATTATGATTTAGTGGTTTATAAAGTTTATCCGGAGGTGCGAGGTGGTCAATTCGAAATTGATATGAAATTTGTCGGCGATCTTCCTCCAGGAATAAGAACGGGGCAAACATTTAGAACAAAAATCGAATTGGGAGAACCACGCGAAGCAATTTTAATTCAAAGAGGAGGTTTTTTTCAAAGTACAGGGGGACAATGGATATTTGTTGTTGATCCGAGTGGTACTTTTGCCACAAAACGAGCTATTAAGTTGGGGAATCAGAATCCAATGTATTATGAGGTTCTTGAGGGTTTGAAACCTGGGGAGAGAGTTATAACGAATAGTTATGAGTCTTATGGTGATGTTGACAAATTGGTTTTAAAGTAAATGGATGCTAAAAATTCTATTGAATACTGTTTTACGAAGTTTATATCGGCAAAAAGCCTATTCTTTAATGAATATTTTAGGCTTAGCAACTGGTGTAACATGTACATTGCTCATTTTAATTTGGGTAGAATACGAAACGGGATTTGATAAATTTCATGACGATATAGATCAGATTTACAGTGTGTATGAGAATCAGAACTATGCTGATGGAGATATTTTTTCAGTATATTCTACACCTGGACCATTGGCAAAATCAATAAAAAAAGCGTTTCCTGAAATTAAGTATTCTACAAGAATGGTTACCACCTGGGGGCAATTGGCTCTTTCGGTAAATGGTAAAAGTTTTGTTGAAGACGGAGGTAAAATCGTTGATGAAGATTTCTTTAAAATATTCAGTTTTCCAATAGTAAATGGAGATGAGGATAATCCATTTAAAGAGGAAAATTCAATTGTACTTACCGAGAGACTTGCTCAGAAAATGTTTGGCGAATCGGACCCCATTGGAAGAGTGATTGAAATTAATTCGAAGTTTGAATATCAGGTTTCCGCAGTAATTCAGAATCCGCCGACCAATTCGTCAATAACATTTGACTTTATTCTTCCATTTCAATTTTTTGAGAAGTTGTGGGCGTATGATTTAAATGATTGGGAGGCGAATACTTTTCACACATTTATTAAAGTAGAAGATGGGCTTAATTCAGATAAATTATCCGACCCACTAAAAACATATATAAAAGACCGTATTAAGAATTCAAATGTTGAGTTGGATCTTCAGGCTTTTGCCAGATATCACCTTTATGCTATTGATTCAAATAAAATGGGTCCAATTTGGTATGTGAGAGTGTTTCTGCTGCTAGCTGTATTGATTCTTCTAATTGCATGTTTTAATTATATGAATCTGGCCACAGCCAGATCAGAAAAAAGAGCAAAAGAGGTTGCTATTCGGAAAGTCGTTGGAGCTCAGCGAAGCGGGTTAATCGGATTATTTCTAAGTGAATCAATTTTCTTCACATTCCTAGCCTTAGGAATAGCTGTTGTTTTGGTTGAATTATTATTGCCGAGTTTTAGCGATTTGACCGGCAGAAATTTATCATTGGGGATAAATAATATAAAATTCCTGTTTAGTGTTTCCGTGGTGGTGTTGCTAACAGGCATAATATCCGGGAGTTATCCTGCATTATTTTTGTCCTCTTTCTTGCCAATTCAGGTAATTAGAGGCGTCTCAAGAAAAGATTCAGCTTTGTTAAGAAAAGTTTTAGTGGTTATTCAATTTTCCATGTCAATAGCCTTGTTTATTTGTTCAGGTATTATTCATCAGCAACTGGAATTTTTACAAGAGTCGGATGTTGGTTACAATAAGAACGATTTGGTTTACATTGAGCTGGTGGATGATTTTAATTCAATTTATCCCACATTAAAAAGTGAGTTGATTAAAATTCCAGGGGTTTATTGGGTAACAGCGGCAAACCAAATGCCTGTGAATTTCACTAATTCTACATGGGATGTAGATTGGCTGGGAAAAACGAAAGATTCTGAAGATGTACTGTTTCAATTGTCTTTTGTGGATTACGATTTTATTGAAACATTTGAAATGGATGTAATTCAAGGAAGGGGATTTTCTAAATTGTACGGAGAAGATAGTTTGAAATTTATTATTAATGAATCTGCTGCAGAAAAGCTGAATATGGTACACACGATTGGTGAGCCATTGTCTATTTGGGGTTATTCAGGCGAGGTGATTGGTATTGTTAAGGATTTTAATTTTAATAGTCTTCAGGTTGGAGTTGAACCCTTAATTATGATGCGAAACCCAACGGCTTTTAAATACATCGGAATTCGAATTGGGGAAGATGTGGATCCGATTCTAAATGACATAAGAAAAGTTTGGGACTCAACAGTTACGGATGTTCCTTTTACCTATCGGTTTCTGGAAGAGGATTTTAAGTATTTTTACAGGGCAGAAACACGAATGAGTAAAATATTTGTATCATTTACTCTGATTGCTTTTGTTATTTCATGTTTAGGCTTGTTTGGACTCGTTTCTTTTGTTACAGAACGGAAATCTCGTGAGATGGCACTTAGAAAAGTTTTCGGTGCGAATATGGATACAGTATTTCAGATGTTGTTAAAAGAATTTTTTAAATGGATAATGCTTTCTAATGCCATCGCTTGGGTAATTTCATTTTTTTTGATGGAATGGTGGTTGAATGGATTTGCATATCGAATTGATATTGGAATTGGGATTTTTATTCTGTCTGGATTTGTATCTCTACTGATAACCTTTATTACTGTTTATCAGCAAATATGGAGGTTGGCTTTAAAAGCTCCAGCACGTGTACTAAAATATGAATAAGTGAATGTTTAAATAGATATGGCTATGATTAACACTAAAAATTTAATTAAAGTTTTCCGAACCGATGAGGTGGAAACTACGGCATTAAATAATGTCAACCTGGATATTAATAAGGGGGAATTTGTTGCAATCATGGGTCCTTCAGGATGCGGCCCATTTTTCAATAGAAACCGGAAGAACTCAGATAAACAGCGCAACCAATCCTTTTCCCTTTTTGTCAGATGGAATAAATGGCGGCCTTGATATTTCCAATATCGGGTCGGCCGGGGGCACGATTTCATTTGATGTCAATATGCCTGTCCGCG
>JAQBBZ010000368.1:0-5327 GCA_032125735.1 Labilibaculum sp. | reverse complement strand
ACACGTTGTATCTATTGCAAAATGTTCCTCAGTCAAATCAGCTGAATCCGGCCATTCAACCCGAATGCAAAGTTTTCGTAGGATTTCCGGTCCTTAGTTCTATTTACCTGAACTATAGCAACAGCAGCTTTGCTTACAGCGATATTATTAAAAATGGCACCGGAAACCAAAAAGATTCTTTGGTTGTTGATATCAATAGTTTTCATGATGCCTTGCAAACAACCAACTTTGTATCGCAGCAATTTGAACTCACTCTTTTTGCATTGGGAATACGTGCAAAAGATTACTATTTCACACTCGATGTGATTGAAAAGGAAGATAGCCGATTCAGTTTCGATCAAGAAATGGTAACATTTCTGAAAGATGGTAACTACCCTTTTAGAGGAAGAACTGCCAATTGGGGCGGACTCGGATTGGATGCCAGTTACTACCACGAAGTTGCCTTAGGAGTATCGAAAAAAATAGATGATAAATGGACAGTAGGTATTAAAGGTAAAATGCTGTTCGGTATTGCCAACATGCACATGGACGATTCCGACATGTCTGTTTTCACGTCTGCTTCGGGCAACGAAATTGTTTTAAATTCGGAACACCACCTTCTTGTTTCCATGCCAATCAATCAAATTGGATTAGATTCTGATGGATTCGTTGATGATATTAACATGGATGGTGATGATTACGATGCAGATTTCTTTGCAAACACCCAAAATAAAGGTTTCGCAGTCGATTTGGGTATGACTTACCAAATGGATGAAAAAACCCGCTTATACGCCAGTGTATTGGATATTGGATCGATTAACTGGAAAACAGATGGTCATGAATTTACGCAAAAAGGCTCGTTTACCTGGACGGGTGCAGACTGGTCGCAGTCGGGGAATTCAAAAGACCCAAACTACAAGGAAATTGAAGATGTATTTGATGATTTAACAGACTCCATTGCTAACGAATTTCGCGTAACAAATGGAATCGGGTCATACAGAGTTGGCCTGCCTACCAAAATTTATTTAGGTGGAACACACGATCTTAACAAAAGAGTTAATGTAGGAGCTTTAAGCAGAACCGAAATTTTTAATGGCAAAATTCAATCCTCATTAACATTTTCGGCCAACGCACGTTTTTTCAGAAACCTAAGCACTACATTGAGTTACTCGGTGGTAAACAATTCGTACAACAACCTTGGCTTTGGCCTGGCAACCAAATTAGGTCCAACACAATTTTATGTGGTTAGCGACAATGTAATGGCGGCCATTAAACCAAATACTGCTCACCTGGCAAATATTCGTTTCGGAATTAACTTTTTGTTTGGCTGTAAGGATAAAACGAAGAAAAAAGACTCTTGCTCTTTCGAGGATGAAGTTAAAAACAAAAAGAAGCCATTGTACAAGTAAACTCTGTTCGATTTTATAACACTCAATAAACAGATGAATTGCGATGGGCTCCAAATACCTAAAATAAAGCAGTACATAGTAATTAGAACTTAGTCTTTAGTTTGCCGATAGCTGATTACCGGTAACTTTTCCGACTGAAGAACCTGATAAAATTAAAAGAGTATCTATTAATCAAGCAGGTAATATTCGAACCCGGAAAAGTAAATAAACCGATTTTTAGTACTCCATTACGGAGAGTTTACATCAATTTGAATTCGAGACTGCCTTGCGGGGCGGTCTTTTTATTGATATGAATAAGGATGTTGCACCAAGTTTAATACCTCTGAAACCCGCGCGCAGGCTAGGTGATTATAGCGCAGGAAGGCGTAAAATGCTGCAGGAAGGATGGTTTACCCCGCAGAATTACATATTTTGCCGCAGGGCGTATTGAATTGCCCGCAGAACGTATTGATTTGCCTGCAGAAGGGCATATAAAACCACAGATTTCACTGATTGCACCGCAGGACAAGATTTTTTGACACAGAGAAACAACAATAGGGCAAAAGAAGGACAAATCTTGTCAAAAAAAGCAATTTACCACGAAGTAAAAGTTCTTAATTACTCGTTATTGATTTCGAACTAAAGTTTTGACAGAACGGCGCGACAAAAGGAATATTGCTTGATAGGTGTTACCATGCCTGCGAAAATGCGTTAGGGATTGCAGTGAAAACCCCACAGCGAAGAATGAGCGAGGAGTTGCAGCGAAAAGCCCGCCCGAAGGGAACGCCCAAAAAGCAAATACCGAAGAATAGCAAAAAAAAAAAATGAAATGCTTATATTTGCCTTTCAAAAGAATAGAATATGGCATTTATAAAATTTATAATCATCGCGGTTGGGATCTACTATATCTTAAAGTGGATTTTAAAGGCAATATTCCCGTTTTTGGTGAAAAAAACCTTCGACAAATTACAGGAACAAGCGAAGCAACAACAGCAGCAGCAAACAAAAAAAGAAGGTGAAGTTACCATCGATAAACCATCGGGGAAAACGGGTGATCCACATAAAAAAGATATGGGCGACTATGTTGATTTCGAAGAAGTAAAAGATTAAATGTTAAGCCAATAGCTATTGGTAATTGGTAGTTGTCCATTAGCTTTTTAACATTACACTTACCTAAATTTATTATTCCAAATATCTATAAAAACGCTATAAATTAATTGGATGTAAATCCATTGAATCGTATTTTTGCCTTTCCCTTTGGAAATTATACAATGCTAATAGCCAATGGCTAAAAGCTAATAGCTTAAAAAATTAACCTCAAAATATAAGATTTATGGCTCAGGAAGATGTTTTCAAAAAACTGGTAGCTCATTGTAAAGAATACGGATTCGTGTTTCAATCATCGGAGATTTATGATGGATTGAGTGCCGTATATGACTATGGACAATTGGGTGTTGAATTAAAAAACAACATTAAAAAATACTGGTGGGACTCAATGGTAAAACTACACGAAAATGTAGTGGGTATCGATACTGCTATTTTTATGCACCCTACCATTTGGAAAGCTTCGGGCCACGTTGATGCTTTTAACGATCCGTTGATTGACAATAAAGATTCGAAGAAACGCTACAGAGCTGATGTTTTAATCGAGGAATTGCTGGCCAAGTACGAAGGTAAAATGGACAAGGAAGTTGAGAAGGCAAAGAAGAAATTTGGTGAAAGTTTCGACGAAGCTCAATTTCGTGCAACCAATACTCGTGTGTTGGAAAACAAGGCGAAAATGGATGCTGTGCATGCTCGTTTTGTTGATGCTCTGGATAAAAATGATCTGGACGAATTGAAGCAAATCATTGTTGATAATGAGATTGTTTGTCCTATATCGGGATCTAAAAACTGGACCGATGTTCGTCAGTTCAACCTGATGTTCTCTACCGATATGGGTTCTACTGCCGATGGCAGCAGTAAAATTTATCTTCGTCCGGAAACAGCACAGGGTATTTTCGTGAACTACCTGAATGTTCAGAAAACCGGTCGTATGAAAATTCCTTTCGGAATTGCTCAGATTGGTAAAGCCTTCCGTAACGAGATTGTTGCCCGTCAGTTTATTTTCCGCATGCGTGAATTTGAACAAATGGAGCTTCAGTTCTTTGTTCGTCCGGGTGAGGAAATGAAATGGTTCGATGCTTGGAAAGCAACCCGCATGAGCTGGCACAAGGCTCTTGGTTTTGGCGAAGAGAAATACCGTTTTCACGATCACGATAAATTGGCTCATTATGCCAATGCGGCTACCGATGTTGAATTTAAATTCCCATTCGGATTTAAAGAGGTGGAAGGAATTCACTCCCGTACCGATTTTGATTTGAGTCAGCATCAGAAATTCTCTGGAAAGAAAATTCAGTATTTCGATCCTGAGTTGAACGAAAGCTATGTTCCTTATGTGGTTGAGACTTCGATTGGAGTAGATCGTATGTTCCTGCAGATTATGTCGGAAGCATACATCGAAGAAAAAATTGAGAAAGAAGATGGTAAAGTTGACGAGCGCGTTGTTCTTCGATTGCCTCTGGCTTTGGCACCGGTTAAGCTTTGTGTGATGCCCTTGGTGAAAAAAGATGGTCTTCCTGAAAAAGCCCGTGAAATTATCAACGACCTGAAATTCGATTTCAACTGTCAGTACGACGAGAAAGACTCAATTGGTAAGCGTTACCGTCGTCAGGATGCCATTGGTACTCCTTTCTGTGTAACTGTTGATCATCAATCTTTAGAAGACAACATGGTTACCGTTCGTCATCGTGATTCTATGGCACAAGAGCGTGTTGAGATCTCTAAATTGTATGCTATTATTGAAGATCATGTAAGCATGAAAAAATTGTTCAAGCAATTGAAATAGAAAGATTAGATAGGAGATGTTAGCTTTGAGAGTTTAGATTTATTTACAAACTCAAGATCAACAAAACCAATCAACTAAATAAATATCTAAATGGCCATTCTTTTGCAGGATGGCCATTTTTTTGTAGTTATATCGGCTTCTTTTTCCAAAGGAAAAATCTCATGCTTAAATCGAACTAATTATTCCTAATTTATCACTCATAATTCATATTTATTGTATTTTAGACCTTCCGTTTACTAAAAAAACAAACACACTAAATCACAACACTAACCAATGAAAAATTTACTGAGCTTACTACTCATTATCGTCGTATTCGGCTATCAAGGCATTGCCTGCACAACAGCTGTAATTTCGGGCAAATACACGAAAGATGGGCGTCCAATGATCTGGAAACTACGCGACACAGAGAATTTCGAAAACAAACTGAACTATTTCACCGATGGCAAATATCCTTACATCGGCATGATCAACTCCAATGATGAAAAGGGTGAACAGGTTTGGGGCGGTTCTAATTCCGAAGGTTTTGCCATCATGAACAGCGCATCATTCAACGTGAACCTGACCGATACCACTGCTTTTAAAGATCAGGAAGGATATTTTATGAAGCTTGCCTTGCAAACTTGTGCTAATCTGGAAGAGTTTGAACAATTGCTCACAAACAGACCAAAACCAATGGGGCTGGCGGCTCACTTTGGTGTTCTCGACGCGAAAGGAAACGTAGCTTTTTACGAGGTTAACAATCAAACTTTCACCAAATTCGATGCCAACGACCCGGCTCAGGCTCCTAACGGATACATTCTGAGAACCAATTTCTCCTTTACCGGAAAAAAAGACATTGGATATGGTTTTATCCGTTTCCAAACGGCTCAGGATATCTTTTATCAGGCCGATGCTTGTGGCGAATTAAATGCACAAACGATCATTCAGGATTTTTCGAGATGTTTGAAACATGCAGTCATAAAGAAAGATTACAGAAAAGAATTTGAAAGCATTCCTTACGGAGACCAGTTCGTGAATTCCGATGACATGATTACCCGCCACGGTTCCTCATCCATGATTTTGATTGAAGGTAC
>JAQBBZ010000367.1:0-3860 GCA_032125735.1 Labilibaculum sp. | reverse complement strand
CGGTTGGGAGCATTGGATCGGTTTTGAAGATCGTGAAGGAGTTTTCGATTTTGTTACTCCATATGCCGACTACGATTTAAAAGAAGTGGTTCGTTACGGAAAGGAAAAAGGAGTAGAACTGATCATGCATCACGAAACCTCGGCAGCTCCAAGAACTTACAACCAACAAATGGATACGGCCTATCAGCTCATGAACTCCTTGGGGATTCACGCAGTAAAAACAGGCTATGTTGGAAAAATTATCCCGAAAGGAGAATATCATCACGGACAGTGGATGGTAAACAATTATCAAAGGGCTGTTGAAACAGGTGCTAAATATAAAGTGGCAGTTAATGCTCACGAGCCAATAAAGGCAACGGGTTTGCGTCGTACTTATCCAAATATGATTTCCCGGGAAGGCTTGCGCGGACAGGAATTTAATGCCTGGGCAAGTGATGGAGGAAATCCGCCGGAGCATTTGTCAATAGTAGCATTTACACGTATGTTGGCAGGTCCGATTGACTATACTCCTGGTATTTTTAATATCAAGTTGAAACCTTACAAGCCAAACAATCAGGTGAACACAACTTTGGCGCAGCAATTGGCATTGTACGTAGTGATTAACAGCCCGATTCAAATGGTTCCCGATTTAATTGAGAACTACAAAGGAAACGCAGCATTTCAGTTTATTCGTGATGTAGCTGTTACTTGGGAAACCAGTAAAGTGTTGAACGGTGAAATTGGTGATTTTGTGACAATCGCGCGTAAAGACCGTAATTCTGAAAATTGGTTTATTGGTTCCATTACCGATGAAAATGCCCGCGATATGGAGTTCAATTTAGATTTCCTTACGGTCGGTAAAAAATACAAAGCAACACTTTATTTGGATGGGGAAAATGCTCATTGGGATCAAAATCCAACCGAATTTAAGATTGTTGAAATGGAAGTAGATAGTACTTCAAGTTTAAAGTATCATTTAGCTGAGGGTGGAGGCGCAGCCATAAGCCTTATTGAATTATAGTTTTATATCAATAGGTTTATTAATATTTCTTGTTTAAAGAAGGTTCTTGAAAGTTCATTTGCTAAAATTAATTAGGAGAAGTAAGTCGTTGCGATGACTGGGATTCCGCATCAGAAAAAAGAGCGTGAAGAAAATTATGGAAGTATAGCGTAAAGAAACCCAGTTTGTTTGAGGACCGTTAGACTTGAAGAATGAAAGGCTAAAAGGACGAGTTCTGGGTTTTAGCGGAATGGAATAATTTTTAGTGTTTTTTCTGCGCGGTGGGCTTTTGCTTACTTTTTGCCAAAAAAAAAGTAAGAGCCTGTCCGGCTCTAGGACAAAATGTATTTAGGAGTAGTAGGTTAGGTATTGACTAGCTACTAATTATTCACATAGTATCGAATTATTATTGCGTTAAAGTGGCATTCCTTTTTTAGGTTTGCCACTTTTTTTATAGATTCACGAAAAGTTAGAAGCGTTTTTGGTGATATCAGTAAAGCTCTCTTGAATTCATTAAAACCTTTGGTGAAAAAACGAAATCTTTAATGAATTTATCAAAGCTTTCGTAAAATAATGAAAGCTTCTAATAAAATGACCAAAGCTTTCGTAAAACCAGTTAAGCCTTTGATAAAAAGACCAAAGCTTTACTGAAATAAGCAAAGTCTTAGTGAGATCATTAAATTTTCAAACAGTTTCTTACATATTATGAATATTTTAAATTAATGAATGCTATTTTACCATACTTTCTTTAGTACAGAGAAAGACCAAAAGTTTACAACTAAAGTATATTCACACAAACTTTTAATAACAATGCTAAAACTTAGTTTAAAAATGGCAACATTTTGTCTTGTCCTTTTGGGGATGATGGGAAGTGTACATGCCGAGAAAGATGTTCGCTTAATGCGATATCCTGATATCAATAAAAACTTAATTGCCTTTGTTTATGCAGGCGATATCTGGACAGTAGATTCCAATGGAGGTGATGCCAAAAGAATGACCTCGCACAAGGGAATGGAATTGTTTCCTAAAATTTCTCCAGATGGGCAATGGATTGCTTTTTCTGCCGAATATTCAGGGAGCCGTCAGGTTTATGTAATGCCTGCAACAGGAGGTACTCCTAAGCAGTTAACCTATTACAATTCGGTTGGGATGATGCCACCTCGTGGTGGATTTGACAATGCAATTTTAGACTGGAATCCGGATAGTAAATCCATTTTAGTACGCATGAATCGCACGCCATTTGGTGAGCGTAATGGAACGTATTACAAAGTAAGTATCGATGGGGGATTAGAGCAGGCTTTACAAATTCCTGAAGGTGGATTTGGTGTATATTCTCCAGATGCAAAAAAGATGTGTTTTGCGCCAATCAGTCGTGAATTTCGTACTTGGAAGCGTTACAAAGGGGGTCGTGCCGCCGATTTATGGATATATGATTTGGAAAAGGATCTGTCAGAGCGAATCACAACATTTGTAGGTTCCGATCAGATTCCTTCCTGGTACAAGAATGCTATTTATTTTGCATCGGATCGTGATTTGAAGTTGAATATCTATAAATATGATGTTGATAGCAAAGAGATTACTCAAATTACACACCATAAAACATTTGATGTGATGTGGCCATCCGGTGAAAACGGACAAATTGCCTATGAGAATGGCGGTCAACTATTCAAATTAAACCTGGAAACAGGAAAAGAGGAACGCGTTGTTGTGAATATCAGCTTCGATAATCCGAATACGCTGCCTTACTATAAAAATGTAAAAGATTTTATTGATGGTGTTGCCGTTTCTCCTTCCGGAAAACGTGCACTGTTTGATGCTCGTGGTGATATTTTTTCTGTCCCAGCTAAGAACGGCCCAAGTATTAATCTGACACAAACCCAGGGAGTACGCGAAACGTCTCCAAGCTGGTCACCGAACGGGAAATACATTTCTTATTATTCCGATGCTACGGGTGAATACGAAATTTATCTTTTGGAGAACAAAAAAGGAGCAAAAGCTAAACAAGTTACATTTGGATCTTCGGCTTGGATGTATGATGCCAAGTGGTCGCCTGATAGTAAGTACATGTTGTTTTTCGATCGCAGCTTGAAGTTAAAATATCTGAACGTTGAAAGTGGGGAAGTAAAAATAGTAGATGCAGCCAGACGAAATGAGATTAACGATTTCTCATTTTCACCAGATTCGAAATGGATTACTTATGTGAAAGACAGCAATAATGATCAAGGTGCCATTTGGGTTCATCAGATGTCTACCGGCAATAACTTTCCTTTAACGGATGATACTTTCGGTGATTCATCACCTGTATTCTCAAAAGATGGAAATTTCATCTTCTTTTTGTCAAATCGTGATTTTAATCTCGATTTTTCAAGCTTCGAGTTCGATTATTTATACAACAATGCAACTCGAATTTTCGCAATATCCTTAAAGGCAGACGGTCCTAAATTGTTTGCTTTGAAGAACGATGTTGAAGAAGTGAAAGAAGAGCCTAAAGTGGTTGAATCGAAGAAGAATTCGAAAAAAGAGGACGATAAACCGGAAGAGAAAGTAAAAGTTGAAATTGATTTCGAAGGCATTGCAAATCGAATTGCCGCATTTCCATTATCGTCGGGCGATTACAATAAGCTAGAAGCTGTTGATGGAGGAATTCTTTACACTAGAGAGAGAGCTTTACATCATTACATCATTGAGAAAGAAAAAGATGAGGTGATTTTGGATCAGGTTTCTGATTATTCTTTAACTGGGAATGGTGATAAAATATTGTATCATGCAGGTTCTACTTACGGAATTACGGATCTTTCTGCTGGTCAGGAAGCAGATGCAGGGAAGTTGAATTTGGACGATTTGGATATGAAGATTGATCCTAAAAAAGAATGGAATCAGA
>JAQBBZ010000366.1:0-2723 GCA_032125735.1 Labilibaculum sp. | reverse complement strand
CATTTGTTGTGCAGATATGTTATTCCTGAGAGGACTAAAGGTGAAATATCTAAGCTTGGGGTCGGTGATATTGCCAATGACTAGAGCGCACAGGTTCGATTCCTGTTAATATAAATGCATACTTTCTTCTTTGATTTTTTTTCATGATTATTGATTTTAGAGCCGGACTATTAATTTAGTTCGGTTTTTTTTGTGTTCGATAGTTGGATATTAATAAAATTGTTTATATATTGCAAGCGAATTAAAAATCAAATTAGATGAACACTTATAAAAAATATTGCCCAAATGTATTTGTAGCGCAATGCGAAGAAAAACAAGAAAAAGGATCTGTAATAATTATAGAAACTAAGTACGGAAAAGAAAATGAACACGTAGTACACAACTTCTTAGGCTATACTGGGACAAAAGAAAATCCAATGTATTGTTATTCAATCACTCGCCTTGATGGATTCGACAGCCAGGAAAGAGCTAAAAACAAGGTTGATAAATTAAACGGCTATGCAGATAATGCAGATAAGCGCAGTGCTGATTGGAGAGAAAAAAGCAATGAAGGAAAAGATTTTTTGACACTTGCAGAACCAATAAAAGTAGGACACCATAGCGAAAAAAGACATCGCGCACTAATTGAGCGAAATTACAATAGATTTAGTAATGCGATGAGCGAACTTGACAAGGCAGAAGCATACAGAGAACGCACTTCTTATTGGGAAAGTATGGCGAACAAAATAGATTTATCAATGCCAGAAAGCTTAGAGTTCTTCGAAATACAATTAGAGGAGGCAACTGATTACCACAAGGGATTGAAAACAGGGACCATTGAAAAGAGACATTCATATTCGTTAACTTACGCCAAAAAGAAAGTTAATGAGCTAACTAAAAAATACAACATCGCCGTTAAATTGTGGGCTTAAAAAAAGAACTGAGCCTACCATAATAAAGTAGGCTCAGTTTGCTTTAATCAAATACTTTTAGTAGATTTGTTGTGAATCATTTAATCAAATTAAGTTATGAAGAACGAAAAAATCACAATCCCAGAAAACACCAGAGTAATAATTGAAGATGGTGTTATTATTTTTGAGAGTAAGGAGCCAGTCTTGAAGGTTGGCGAGTGGTATGTTTGCGATGGAATTATGAATAAACCTCGCTTATTTTTAGGTGCTGGAAAAATTGTTGGATTTAGTGATACTGGTAGGTGGTGTTTTAGTACTGTATATGCTCCTGAGATGTGGAAACCTGCCGACATGAAAGAAGTAGAAAAGCTTTTAATTGGCGAGGCTAAGAAGAGAGGATATAAAGAAGGAGTTATTATTGTTCCAGATACAGAATTCCCAGAGTTTGGAAGCTTTAAATTAAACAGATGTGGAATTGAAGTTACATCAATATGGAATGTTAGATGTGGCGGCGCTGAGATATTCTCAATTAAAACTGGATTATGGCGTGAAATTATCGAAGAAAAGAAGCCTTTGTATATTAATACTTATGGTACTGAGTTTTTTGAGGGGGATGATTTTTATTTTGTATTAGCTAAACCAAATAAAAAGAAAAAGATTATCCACGGTATTGAAAATGACACGATGACTAAAGTTGGTTATTATTCAGAGGCAATGACCGAGCGCGAATGTCACCTATACCTAGCAGATAATTGGGATGAGTTTAATTAAAATAATAAAAGAGTCAGTCACTCTTTAATGTGGTTGTTTTATTGTGACTACTTCGGGAATCTGGTATAGATCAGACTCGAAACTCTTTAAACTAAAAGATCGGCATTATGTCGGTCTTTTTTAGTATCTTTGTTGCATGAACGAATATTTAAAATCACAAATTGAAGAACATTGTCAAATGGTGCAACGTGGAGTAAAGCCATTGAGCTTACTACCACACCAGGAAAGATATTACGACGAGATTGTAAGTATAATCAATGAACATAGACTATATTATTCATCAGAGCTTAACAGTGAAGGGTGGCGCACAATCTACATTTATAAAAACAAAACACTTAGATATTTAATAGCAGAAATGCCAATGAAGCCAGAGACCCCGAGCGAACATGCTTTAATTGGTTACCTGCTTGGATATGATACAAATTCAATTTGTGATTATATATTGAAGAATTGTAAATTAGAAGAACCAAATTTATAGTGAAAAATAAGAGATTTGAACTGATAAGAAAAAGAATGAGCGAATCCACTATTGAGTTGGTAGATTCGCTTTTTAATAAAATACAGATGGATAAATTAGGAATAAACGAATTCGAATTCAAACAAAACTCATATACCAGAAGTGGAAAAGAGTATAGCGTATCTGATTTAGTAGAACTATCAAAGAACTATAAACCATTTGATCTTCCAATAGCCGGTATTGATATCGGGTTAAGTCCGTGGGGTGAATTAACTATTAAGTCTATGGCCTATCATATAAAGAGAATGAATAAAGCTGATCTGCACTATCCAATTATCTTAGATGATACTGGTTACATTTGTGATGGATGGCACCGACTATTAAAATCAATCGTGGAAGGTAGATCAAGCATATTAGCTATTAGATTACCGTTAATGCCTGAACCTATTTAATATGGCAGCAAGTAAACAAGACATACAATTATTTAAAGAAAAGTTCGAAGCGTGGCGTAATGATTGGAATTTATTCATCGAAGAAGTCTTAAGGGTAAGACTTGATGATGAAATGAAAGAGATTGTTACGTGTATTCAGCACAACAGGAAAGT
>JAQBBZ010000365.1:0-2635 GCA_032125735.1 Labilibaculum sp. | reverse complement strand
CCAAATTACCTTCATCAACACAAACATCAACTATTGGGTTGTGGATGGCACTATCGATAAGGTTTTACTCACTAAAGCACCATTAGGGCATCTTTGGACTGTTCCCAGATACCTTCCTGATAGCGCGAGCTTGTAGCTCGTGCTCTGCCCATGCAGAAAAAAACGCCTTCCAACCCAAATAGGACATAGGATTCATAGGAAACATCGGATTCCAAACAACCCCGTCAGTGGTTCTTCACCCTGACGGTGGTTTATAATCCTGCCAATCATTAAAAGGAGCACAGTCTACCTCGATTCTCAGGAACATGGCAATCTTCCCAATCAAAAAGCAACATTTAAACACCTCCAAATCCCCCGTTTCCTACATTTCCCCATTCCTATAATCTCTTAAATCCTTCCCAATAGCTTTGCCCCAATCAAAACAACAATCAATAATATTTTATTTAAAATAGCTCTACTTATCTTATTTTTTGTACATTCAATATGTAATAAGCCTGTTTGTAGCGTTTTGTGTTGTTTTTGTGTAGTTGGTGTTCTTAATTCAGGTAATCAATAACATTAATAAATAGAAAACAATGAAACAAAACCTTAAATTGAACCTGATCACTTTTGATCATCCCGAACAAAAGAAAACTTTTAATTTCTACACCGAAACAGGAGAGGGTCGTTATCCACTGCAGAAGCATGAATTTCCAATTGGTATTTTCGAAGATGCAACCGACTTGCCTGAGGATACACAAAACCTGTACACCGATTTTAAATCCGATAACCCGGGGAGTCTTACCTTCGAGGTAGATCTCGGCAAGAGCATTCTC
This sequence comes from Labilibaculum sp., assembly GCA_032125735.1. Taxonomy (GTDB): domain Bacteria; phylum Bacteroidota; class Bacteroidia; order Bacteroidales; family Marinifilaceae; genus Labilibaculum. The sequence continues at coordinate 1,820 of JAQBBZ010000365.1, read as the reverse complement.
TTTGCAAAACATTACTATGCAAACCTCTTGTATGCATATTTCAAAACCTTGGCTGATGTAACCAACTACAATTTTGTCAACGACATCGAACTTTGGTTTCTCGATACCACACAAACCCATTCAAAATACAACACCTACAAAAAGTTCATACTGCGGGTTCAGGTTGGGGTAATCTCAAAAGGTCCCGAAATACTCATTTCTTACGATGGCAACGCCAAAGTAATGAAGCAAAACATGTGGAACGAAGACTACAATACAGATAGTGTTGATTGGGTAATCCACAAAAAAAAAGAATACCGGTACAAGGAAATGCCTATTGAATTACGTTCCGATTTACAAGAAATTTATCCCATTCTAAATAGCAAACTAAAAACCGATTGGCAGATCACCATTCCTGTAAAAAGAAATCCAAACAAAATAAAATCCTATTACGGGCAAATTGATTGGTTTCGGAGAAACCATCTCATCACCGATGAATTCAAGGCCTTATTTCCTATCTCATCCGACGATTTTTATACCCTTGAAAAGCATCAGGTTTTTAGCACCACAAAAGGAAGTAACATACTCGAATTTCACAACCAAAAAACAAACCTTAATCCCAATGCAGGCTTAAATGAATCAGGCCCTTTCAAATTAGCGACTAATCCTGTTATCAAATTCATTTACATTTGTCACGAAGAGGATAAAGAGATTGCCAATCAATTAGGAAAATACCTGGCTGGCAGAAAAGATGACCCCAATCAACCCGAAAAATACAAACATTTCAAAGGCCTTAAAAAGTATGCCTTTCTATCATTTACAGCCAACAAGGAGGATCACATCGTTTTTACAAACAGAGAAAATCCAATCGATCAAATTAGGGAGCAAATTAAAATGAATAATTATCAGGCCTCCAACGCTTCTTATTTGGCATTATACATCAGTCCTTACAGTAAGAATGAAACAGACAAATCAAAAAAGCACATTTACTATCAAATCAAAGAGGAGCTCTTAAAAAACGACATCACTTCACAGGTAGTCACCAAAGAAAAAATTCTGAGCAAAGATTTCCACTATAGCCTTCCAAACATAGCTGTCGCTATTTTGGCAAAACTGGAAGGAGAGCCCTGGCGTTTAAATCGTGTTTTTAACAATGAATTGGTTATTGGAGTAGGTGCATTTAAATCGAAAGCAATAGGAACGAGGTACATCGGAAGTGCATTCTGTTTCTCTGGCGATGGTCACTTTCAGGAATTTCAATGCCAACCGGCCAACGATACTCGAATGCTTGCAGGTTCAGTAAAAAAAGCCATTGAAAAGTTTAGGGAAAACAATCCGGAAACAAAAAGAGTAATCATTCATTTCTACAAAAGAATGAGCCATAAGGAGCTAAAACCCATACAAGATACCTTAAATGATTTAGGTCTTGATATACCGGTAATTATTGTCTCTATAAACAAAACCGAATCAAAAGACTACGTTGTTTTCGATCTCGACTGTCCGCAGTTAATTCCCAATAGCGGTACAGTCATTTACATTGGTCGCAAACAATATCTCTTGTGCAACAACACACGCTACGACGACCGAATGCCCAACGGTGTTGAAGGATATCCACTACCCGTTAAACTAACTGTTCGGTCAACAGATGATGAAGTTTTTAATAAAAAAGGAACGATGAAAGACATTGTCGATCAAGTCTATCAATTCAGTCGCCTGTATTGGAAATCCGTATCACAGCAAAATTTGCCCGTAACCATCAAATACCCCGAAATGCTTGCTGAAATATTTCCTCATTTCGATAGCCAGGTCATTCCAACCTTCGGCCGTACAAATTTATGGTT
>JAQBBZ010000364.1:0-2531 GCA_032125735.1 Labilibaculum sp. | reverse complement strand
AAAATTTTTAAATATTTTTTTTTAAGTACCGGATTGTTATGAGGATTGTTATCCCGTTTTCTTATTTGCGAAGTATTTGTTTTCTTTCTCTTTTTGGACATAGAGCAGCTTATTTAAAATGCAAGTGTTAAATTATGTAATCAGCAACTTTGAAGTGTCAACTTTTCGCAAATGAAAAGTACCAGTTAGGAAATAAAAAAACCTTCATCTTTAAGGTGCTAAAACCGAAAAAAAGATGAAGGCATATAAACACCTAAAGAAGGCACTTATGTGGCACAAAGTTAAAGAATTATGGTCAAAAGGATTAAATAAGAGCCAAATTTCACAAGAAGTTGGCATTCACCGCAAGACCGTTCGTCATTACCTTGAAATGAACGAAGAAGAATTTTATAAATGGATTGGTCAAAGGAAAAACCTTCCTCCAAAGTTACAACCGTACTATGATTTTGTAAAAGAACAATTAGAAAAGTATTCTTTCCTTTCAGCCTCACAGATCGAAGATCGGTTAAAGGAACACTTTTCCGATTTACCGCAAGTACACTCTAAGACGGTTTATAATTTTGTCCAATCGATAAGATCTACTCATCAAATAGCCAAACCAAAAAACAAACATTGCCGTGAATTTGAAAAGCGTGAAGAAACGGCTTATGGCGATGAGGCTCAGGTTGATTTTGGAGTTTCCAAGATGCTGAAACAAGGAGTCGGATATCAAAAGGTTTGGATATTTGCAATGGTATTAAGTCGTTCTCGCCAGAAGTTCGTTTATTTTCAAACCAGTCCATTTACCACATCTACCTCCATCTATGCACATCAACTGGCCTTTGAGTATTATCAGGGAGTTCCCCGTCATATTCTTTACGATCAAGACAGGGTATTTATGGTTGATGAAAACCTTGGGGATTTAATTTTAACAAGTGATTTTCAACATTACGTAAAAAATGAAAGTTTTGAGGTGGTGTTTTGCCGCAAGGCTGATCCCCAAACGAAAGGCAAAATAGAAAATGTGATAAAATACGTGAAGTATAACTTTTTACGTGGTCGTGAATTTGCCAACATCGATCGTCTGAACCAATCTGCTTCAGACTGGCTTAAACGTACAGGCAACGGTAAAAAACATTCATCGACACGTCTGGTTCCTCAACATGAATGGCTTAAAGAAAAGGAATATTTGTTGCCGATTAAAAACATCTTTAAAGAACATGAGTTTGGATTTTGTAAGTCTTATACCGTTTTAAAAGACCATACCATCTCATACAAAGGCAATTTTTACAGTCTTCCAATAGGCACCTATAAAGGTAAAAACACGAAAGTACTGGTAAGTCATCAAGAAGATAAGCTGGCGATCCAAAGCCTGGAAAAAGATCATATTGCCACACATACCATCAGTATTTTGAAAGGGAAATACATCAGGAACAGTGACCATACAAGGGATAAGACATCAGGTATCACAGAAAAGATGGTACTAGTCATCAACAAACTGGGTAATACCGATAAGGCCAAAGAATTTATCGAAGGCATACGCCGGGACAAGCCACGCTACCTGAATGATAACCTGAGACTGATCCTGTTTAAAGCAAATTTACAGGACACAGTCGCTGTTTCAAAGGCAATAGACTACTGCCTTGAAAACAATTATTACAATGCCTTAAAATTTACTGAGCTGATTACCTACTTTAAAAAGGATCAGGAACCTACAACAGTTCACAGTCACGGGAAGTCACATCTACCACAACAAGCTAGCATCACACCTGCAACCAGTAAAATCAACACTTACGAAAAAATCATACAGCAATGAAAGAGATTGAGAAAATACGTCAATATGCCGATTATCTGCGGCTTACCCTTTTAAAAAATCAACCGGAGTCACTGATTCATGAAGCCCAGATCAACAATCCTGGCTACCTTGAGTTTACACTGAAGTTACTTGAACGAGAAATAAAACAGCGCCAAAAAACAGACCTTGAGCGCCGTTTAACACTGGCACGCTTGCCCAAAGACAATGACCTTGAACAGTACAATTTTAATCATTCCAACGGCATCAGCAAGCCACAACTAAAGGAGCTTCGTCAACTGCTCTGGCTGGATCAGAACTATAACCTGATACTAATGGGGCCATCGGGAACGGGGAAAACATTTATTGCATCAGGTTTAATCCACGATGCCGTTAAATCCGGGTACAAAGCCTATTTTAAAACAATGGAAGAACTCCTAACCATATTACGAATGAAAGAGATGACAGGGTCGGCCATGAATGCCTATAACCGACTGCTGAAAGCAAACGTAATAGCCATTGACGACATCATGCTCTTCCCTATGAAGAAGAACGAAGCAGTAGCATTCTTTAATATGATCAACCACTTGCACGAGAAATGTTCCATCATTGTTACCACCAATAAATCTCCAAAACAATGGGCCGAAACACTCGACGATGAAGTACTGGCAACAGCCCTTTTGGATCGATTGCTTTATCGATGTGAAGTCATTAAATTAGATGGTAACAGTTACAGAATGGAAAACAGAAAGACAATATT
>JAQBBZ010000363.1:0-7049 GCA_032125735.1 Labilibaculum sp. | reverse complement strand
TCCAGTTCCTGACCATCCGTCAGCAAAGTCGATTCCATCATCTTCACTATCTACAGATACCAAGTGAGAAGCATTTACAGTTCCTCCAAAAAACTCCATACCATCATCACCACCTTTGTAAGAAACAACGTAATCGATAGTCGTTCCAGAACCTACACCAAATAAAGAAAGTCCGTTGAATTCTTTTGTGTCGGTATATTTATAACCGGTATATTCCAAACGCAGGTAAGTAATGCTTCCTGAATTGTCTGCAGCAACATCACCACCATAAGTTAACCCAGAAACCTCGGCACCAACACTTGCATCAGCCTTATTTGTTGGTGCATATCCACAAACAACAAGTCCTCCCCAAGCTTCTGCTTCTTTAACAAGAGAAGTCATTACTACCGGCGCAGCAGCAGTACCATTCACATTAATTTTTGCACCTTGTTCAACAGCAATGTAACGAACATCACTATCAGCAGAGCTTGGTGTTGTAGCTTCGATTCTTGTTCCGGCAGGAATTGTTAAAGTAGCACCCGATTTCACAAGAAGTTTTCCTGATAACTTGTAAATTTTGCTGGCATCTAATGTAATGTTTTCGGTAACATCCCCCTTAAAATCTTCAACTGTAAATTTCTCAAGTGGGTTTTCAATCGTATTGTCGTCATCAGAACAACTTGATAAAGCAATCACAGAGATCGCTAACATCGATAACAATAAATTTTTCATCTTTTTCTTTTTTTTAATTATAAAATGGATATTTTTTTTAAAATGTATAGTTTACTCCTAAACTGAATTTGACTCCTTTTTTATTGTGTTTAACTACCCAGTTTCGGGTTTCATTTTCTTGAATTCTATCTACATCCTGATTTAATATGTTTTTTACAGAGAGATTTACTCCGAATTTTTTCAATTTAGACATTACAACAAAATCGAGATTGTGAATTTCCTGATCAACTTGATTTCCCAAGGATGCATATCCGATTAGATTTAATCGGTTGGAAACATAGTTGTAAGAAATCGTTGAGGTTATTGAATTCTTTGTGCTCCAAGAGTATTTATAACTTAGGTTTGCATTTGCAATAAGTGGAGCCGCTCCTTGTAATTCTTCTTTATCTTTATTGAAATTTGCACTTACTGTTTGGTTCGATTGTTTATTAATTTTTTCACTATCCAATGTCTGTTCCGTTTTCATTAAAGTAAGATTGGCTGTTGTGTATAATTTTTTCGTGGAATTTCCGGAAGAAAGTGTGAGAATATCTTTTTTAGCTTCTAACTCTACTCCAAATACATAAGCCCAGTCTCCTGTATTTGCATAGGTAAAATCGTTACTCGCTGATGCCATTACAAACTTATTGATTGGGTCGACAATGTATTTACCAAAAACAGCAACAGAAAATAATTCATTTGATTTTGGGTATACTTCCCATTTTAATTCTCCATTGTAGTTCTTCGATGGAGTTAAATATGGATTACCCAAACTGGCTTCGTTTTTATTTTGAAATGAGAACAAAGCGGTTTCCTTAAATTGTGGAAGCGTATAAGTAACACCTGTTGCAAATCGTAGGTTTGATTTATTAGTTAAGGCGTATCGTAAAGATAAATCAGGTAATACGTTGAATTCGGTAAAATCTGTTTTTCCCTTTCCTAAAGCTGTATTGTATTCAATTTGCTGATAGACATTTTCAAGTCTAACTCCTGCTAAAAGTAAAAAGCGGGCAGTAAAGTTGTATTCTAAAGATGCAAATCCTGCATTGATGGTTTGTTTTCCATCGTAAGTAGAAAGAATTACAAAATCACTTGATCTTACTTTTAAGTCAAAAAAGTTGTTTTGAAGATTTTCATTATCAAAATACGAATCAATATTGTTGATGTCTGTAAATCTATTGCTCAAAATTTTATGATTGAACTGAACTGCTTCAAATCTTCTTGTTTTGAATTTTCCGGAATAGCCCACACTTAATTTACCTTTGTAACCGGCATCTTCAAATCCCTCTCCAAATTTATAATCGAGATTAAAATTGCCTGCTATTTCATCTTCCACCAAATCATGATAATATCTGTTATTATTGGCCTGATCGTTTGTTGTAAATTCTTTTTCAGTGTCAGTACCATTTTCCATGGTAATATATCTCCTGTCGGGTACAATGTTATTTACGGTGTTGTAGGCAACTCCCCAATGGAAATCTGTTTTAGAATTTAACTTATGATCTCCCAACAGTTGATTCACGAGTACAGTATTTCTTTCAAATTCCATTTTCCGAACGAATGCACCTTCTTCAGCCAAATCTTTAATGTATCCTGTACCACTTCCAATCCAATCTTCCGAAGTATTTAAAAACATTGAATTCAAGTAGATATTGGAATTTCTCCAATTGTAATTTAAATTAATCATTCCAGTTGTTTGAGTATCGTATTGGTACTCTTCACCAGATAAATCCATTCTCAAATCATCACTGCCATTTATTTTTCTTTCAGTAAGTTCTCCATAGTAGTATTCATTATCGAAGGACAATGTTCCAAAAACATTTAGTTTTGAATTTCCAAAATCATAGGTTTTTCCTCCTGATAGTGATAAACCCAGATTTGGATAAATTGTTTTTTCCTGAGGGTTCCATTTGTTCTCAAATTTGTAGTTTGAAAAATCAGTTGGATAATCGGAGTTGTAAAAGCCTGTTAAATTAGGTCCGTCACTCCTATAGAATTTATCGGCATCAAGCATGCTTGAGTTGAAACCTGTTTTTAGACCCAGCTTTAAAAAGTTTTCTCCGTTGTGTTTTTTCGAAATAATATTGATATTAGCACCCGCGAAATCACCAGATAAATTAGCCAAAGAGACTTTTTGAACATCAACAAATTCAATGATATCGGTTGAAAATAATTTCAAATCAATATTTTTAAATTCCGAATCGTTTGATGGTAATGGCAAACCATTTAAGCTTGTAGAGTTGTAACGATCTCCCAATCCACGCACATTTAATCCGTTGGTTCCTTCTTGTTTTGTAATTCCTGTTATTTTAGTTGCGGCCGTAGCTGCATTGGAAACACCTTGGTTGGCTAATTCCAGCGCCCCAATAGATTGTTTAATTACTGCAGATTTTTTCTGATCCAGAAGTAATATAACTTCCGATTCTCGTTTTGCTTTTGCAAAAACTTTTACATCGTTTAGTTCTACTGTCGAAGATCCTAACACAAAATCGAGACTCACGGAGTTTCCCTCACGAACAGTGATGTTTTCTTTCGATAGGGTTTCGTAAGAGATAAAAGAACAGGTAAGAGTGACAATCCCTATTGGTATATTTGGGAGTGTATAATTACCATCAAAATCAGTTACGGTTCCTATCGTAGTACCGTCTACATATACCGATGCTCCAATTAATGTTTCTCCGGTTTTTCCATCCTTCACATTTCCTTTTACGCTTCCCTTTTGCGCAAACACACCAATTGATGAAATGCTAAGTACTAAAACTAGGAATACTTGTTTAATCATTTTTAAAAAAATAAGTCAATACGTTTTTCTTTCTAAATCACATTGCGATGTTAGGAAAGAAGTATGATCAGAACGATAAGACCGTTTTAAGTAAAAATTATCAAATTCAGGTAATCATGTTAATTTTAGGTTAGGGATTGATTCGTATGTAAAACAAATATGAAGAGAGAGTTAAATAGGGTTTTAAAACAGTTAGATTATTTAAGTGCAAAAGACACGAAACCAGTCTTTTATTCCTACTTGTTTCGTTATTGTTACAATGAGATTTCGGTAATATTACAATCTTTTTGAAGAGTGATTTTTTTTCAAATTTTATTTTTTTTCGATAAAAAATGATTCAAAATTTGGTTCGGATTGTTCTCTTTTTTCAATGTCTAAATTTTTAGTTTAAAATGTTTTATGTCTTAAATATTAAGATTTTGTTAAAATTTAAACTATTGACTTACAATAAGATTAATGAAAACTTAACACTGATATTCATTATTATCTTACTTTTATTTAAATATTTGTCAATTGAAATTTAAGCTCACAATCAGGCTGATTTTATACATTATTTATAAGTCTTATGATTCAGTTTAAAATATATATTGAATAAGAATTATACCAAGATTTTAATTAAATATGAAACGTTCATGCCAAAGTGATTTTGACACACAAGGAGCTGATTATCATAGCATGGTAAGTTCCATATGGCAATTAAAAAACAAATCATAATCATATGAAATTGATTTCATCAAACAAGGTTAATAGCTATCTAAGCTTATTTGTAGTAGTACTAGTTGTAGTATTCAATTGCCTCACCTATTTCCTACCCTTTAACTTTCTGTATCTGTTCCTATATGCAATTGTGAGTGGATTCTTGGTTTATAATATGAGTAAGTATCTCGTAAATCGATTTTTGTATTCTAAAATTAGAATGCTTTACAAGACGATTCATGATACGCAGATTATAGATAAAGATTTGGCCGAAAAAGTTAAAGGAACCGATGCACTGCATGCAGTGGAAATGGAAGTAATGGAATGGAGCGAAAACAGAGGATCTTTAGTTTCGCAGTTAAAACAGCAAGAAAAATACCGAAAAGAGTTTATTGGTAATGTCTCTCATGAACTAAAGACACCTATTTTTAATATACAGGGTTATGTTCTCACTTTATTGGATGGTGGCTTGGAAGATCAATCAATAAATAGGACTTATTTGGAGCGAACCGAGAAAAGTATCAATCGTATGATTACAATTGTAAAGGATCTCGAGGTTATTTCAAAACTCGAATCAGGTGAATTGAAATTGTATTTTGAACGTTTTAATATTATCGATTTAATAAATGAAGTTTTGGAAATGCAGGAAATGAAAGCTAAAAAGAATAATATTAAGCTTGTTTTTGCACAAGAAAACGACAGTTCTAAATTTGTATATGCTGATAAAAAAGAAATTTTTCAGGTATTAAATAATTTACTTGTAAATTCGATTAAATATGGTCGACCTAAAGGAACTACACATATCGAAGTAATGAGTATGGATAAAAAGTTTCTGGTTGAAATAAGGGATAACGGTATTGGGATTGAAGCAGATAATCTTCCCCGAATTTTTGAACGCTTTTTTAGAGTAGATAAAAGCCGATCCAGAAATATGGGTGGTTCAGGATTGGGCCTTGCTATTGTCAAACACATTATCGATGCTCATAATCAAAGTATTAATGTTAGTAGTACATATGGGGAGGGCTCCAGTTTTACGTTTACACTGGATAAAGCGAAATAAACAAAACTAAATAACCAAAAGTATAATGGAAAGCAGTGATTACAAGATTTTATTGGTAGACGATGAATCTGATATTCTTGAGTTTTTGAGTTATAATCTAAAGAAAGAAGGTTTTCAGGTTGCTACAGCTGGAAATGGTGTTGAAGCCATCGAAAAAGCGAAAAAATTTCATCCCCATTTAATTATTTTAGATGTGATGATGCCAGAAATGGACGGAATAGAAACTTGCGAAAAAATTCGATCAATACCTGAATTTCAGGATGTATTGATTTCTTTCTTAACTGCACGAGGAGAAGATTATTCCCAAATTGCAGGTTTTGAAGCCGGAGCTGATGATTATATCAGTAAGCCAATTAAACCTAAGGTATTTATTAGCCGGGTAAATGCTCTTCTGAAAAGATCAGGACGTATATCAGATGATACTTCCAATCCATCAACCCGATTGATTACCATTGGAAATTTATCGATTGATCGGGAACGTTATCTTATCATTCAAAATGGAAGTGAATTCTCATTGCCAAGAAAAGAATTTGAATTGTTATTATTGCTAGTATCACGTCCTGAAAAAGTATTTACTCGTGATGATATTTATGCTTCTATTTGGGGTGATAAAATTATTGTGGGAGATCGAACAATCGACGTACATATTCGAAAGCTCCGTGAGAAAATTGGCGATCGTTTTATCCAAACCATTAAAGGAGTAGGATACAAGTTTGTTGATGTAAATTAGGCATAGGCCAAGGTGGCGATACTAACTTTCGCACCCTCGGCTTTTAATAAAGCATGGGCGCACGATTCTAATGTAGAGCCAGTGGTTACAACGTCATCAACCAATAAAATGTGTTTGTTCATTAGACTCGATGGCTCTACCAACTCGAAGATGTTATCAACATTTTGCCATCGTTCTAATTTGTTTTTTTTAGTTTGCGATTCAGTATGAATCAATCGAATTAGACTCTTTGTGTCAACAGGTTTTTGCATGGAGCTGCCAAGGCCAATGGCCACTAAATTGGCCTGATTGTATCCTCTTATTTTCTCTTTTTTTGGATGAAGCGGCACCGGAATAATAATATCAATATCCTTAAAAAAATCTGAATTTTTTAAGCTTTCTCCAAAATGCTTTCCCAATGCAATTCCTATGTCCTTTTTATTGTGATATTTCAATTTGTGAATTAATTTTTGAAATAGACTCCCTTTACTAAAAGTATAGTACGAAGCAGCATAATTAATATTTACCCGTCCCCAAAATAATATTGAAACCGGATTGTTTTTATTTAAATGAAAATCAGTTTTGGGTAAATGAAATAAACAGCTGGTACAAATTGTTTCTTCATTTTTCAATAGGTAATTACCACAAGCCTCACACAGTCTGGGGTAAAACAAATTAACAAAGTCATTAAACCATATTGATATAGAGTTTTTTAAAGTCATGTAGTTTGGGTTGTAATAATTTCTCAATAAAAATTTAACTCTAATTTAATTGTTTAATAAGCTTCTTCTAATCTCTTTCAAATTATACTACCATACATTTGTTGGTGTAAGGGAATGGTAATTAAATGAGTTATTGATTCCCCTCTAAAGTAAGAAACTTAAGTTAATTAAAAAAACATTTGAAGATCGAGTGTTCTTCTTAAACTGAAAAAATATAAAATGAAAAAGCTAGTATTCCTTTTTGTTGCTCTACTTGTTTTAGGTCTTGAAAGTCAAGCTGTAAAAGTAGTTACACCCGAGGGTGATAAAGAAATGGCCGTTGCTGAAATGGCAACATTAACAACAACAAGCTTATCTGGAGTTGTTTTGGATAATGAAACTGGCGAGGCA
>JAQBBZ010000362.1:0-12314 GCA_032125735.1 Labilibaculum sp. | reverse complement strand
ACCACCCCAAGACATAGATGTTCCGGAACTATAATTGCCTTTTGATCCTTGTGACCATTGTTTTTGATAGTCAGGAGTACGGGAAACGACGTCAAAACTTGTTGTTTGATTGATCGAAACAATAGTTTTACCAACAGCACCACCTTTACCACTTTTTGTGGTAATGATTACAACTCCATTAGAAGCTCTAAGACCATATAAAGCGGCCGCAGCTTGTCCTTTCAATACATTGATCGACTCAATATCATTAGGATTGATATCTAATGCTCTATTTGAAACATCAGCACCTGTAACACTATTACCTGTACTAAATGCAGCAGTACTAGCAACTGGCATACCATCAATTACATATAATGGTGTATTGTTTCCAGTAAAAGATCTTGATCCTCTAATCACAATTTGCGAAGAAGCTCCTGGCATACCACTTGACATTTTAATGTCAACACCAGAAACTTTTCCCTGAAGAGCTTTTGCCAAATCAGACGTTCCAGTCTTTTGTAATTCTTCAGCTTTAACTTCCTGAACTGAATACCCAAGAGCTTTTTTAGATCTCTTAATACCCAACGCAGTTACAACAACCTCGTCCATTCCTATAGACTCAGACTCCATAACAACATTAATTGTAGAAGAAGTAATTTGTCGCTCCTGCATAGTCATCCCCACGAAAGAGAAAACTAAGATCTTTCCGTCTCCAGGAACATTTAAGGAGTAGTTACCATCGAAGTCAGTAGTGGTACCGATGGTTGTACCTTTAACAATTACGGAAACTCCCGGGATAGACAGCCCATCATCGGCTGAAGTAACCACCCCTGAAACTTCTCGACTTTGAGCTAAAACGCTCTGTAATCCTATAACACATAGAATTAACATCGAAAATAAACTTTTTTTCATAAACCTTTAGTTAGTGGTTAATTAACATTAATACACATTTATATATAAATCCATTTATCTCCTAAATTAATGAGATAAAAGCAATAAATTGAACGCTTTTGAATTGTTTCTACTAAAAATCATATTCTTTCTATTAGTTAAATCTTCTTAAAAATGACAGATTTTATGTACCATAATTACTTTGCAATATCAAAAGTGTAAAAAAAAGTTAAATTATCAAACCTTTTTTTATTGTAAACCTTTTAAATTAAAGTTAATATCTACTTTTAAACTATCAAATTACCAATATATAACACGATTTGCTTTCAAATTAACACAAGGCTATTGTTCTCATTTTCAATTTCATTCACGTTAACGTTTGCGTAACTTTTTCCACAACATATTAAGAAAATATTACTCAAATATATTTTTGATTATCTTTGTATTTATAATTAAACTAAATAACAATGGCTTTTATTAGAGACTTAAATGGGAAAACTCCAATATTCGGAGAAAATTGCTTTTTAGCAGAGACTGCGGTAATAATTGGTGATGTTGAAATGGGTAATGATTGTAGTATCTGGTACAGTGCGGTTTTACGTGGTGATGTTCATTCAATTCGTCTTGGGAACAATGTAAACGTACAAGACAATGCAACAATACATGCAACTTATAAAAAATCACCAACTACCATTGGGAATAACGTTTCAATAGCCCACAATGCAGTGGTTCATGGATGTACAATTAAAGACAACGTTCTTATTGGCATGTCAGCTGTAGTTCTGGATGACGCCATTATTGAAAGCAATGCAATTATTGCTGCAGGAGCTGTTGTTACGAAAGGTACGCATGTTGAATCAGGAAGCGTATATGCCGGTTCTCCTGCAAAAAAGATAAAGGAATTGAGTCCTGAACTTTTAGAAGGCGAAATAAATCGCATTGCCAACAGCTATGCCATGTATGCAAGTTGGTATAAAGAAGATGAAGAAACTTTGAACAAATAAGCTAACTTCAATCAAGAACAGAGCCTTTCAATTAAAATAATTGAAAGGCTCTGTTCTTTGTAATAACATGAATTAGTCGTAAAATCACTTTAAAAGAACAATAAATCTCTCTCCTATATTTTTTCAATTTGTAATTGATAGAAATCAACAACAGAGTATCCAGACAAAAAAAAGATTTCGCTTGAGTCATATAACTCACGTTAATTCCATATTTAATAGCTAATATGCTGAGCTTTCAAGTTCGTATTCAAAAAACGACCGGCCTTTTCCTCGAAACTATCCACAAATTCTGTAGTGAAAAATTCGCAATTTGAGTTTTTACTGCATCTGACATCCATTTCAGGATGGCGAAAAAGATAATCTTTTAAACTTCGGGCTACAATCGCCCCCTGAGAAATCAATTGAATGTGATCTGGAAGTATTTTCCTAATCTCTGCCTGCATTAAAGGATAATGAGTACATCCTAATATTATCGAATCAATAAGAGGATCTTTCGCCAATAAACTATCAATGTTCTTTTTGATAAAGTATCTTCCACCATCGGTATCAATCTCGTTATTTTCAACCAAAGGTACCCACATCGGACAAGCCTCCTGAACCACAACAACATCCGGAAACAATTTTGCTATCTCCAATGGATAAGAATTGGATCGTATTGTACCAACGGTTCCCATTACCCCAATATGTCTTGATTTAGTTAATTGAGTAACCTCTTCCACACTAGGACGAATTACGCCCAACACTCTACGATTAGAGTTTATTTTAGGTAGATCGCATTGTTGGATTGTACGAAGCGCCTTTGCCGAAGCAGTATTGCATGCAAGTATAACCAACTCACATCCCATCGAAAAAAGTTGCTCAACAGCCTCCAGTGTGTAGTCATACACTACATCATAGGATCGGGTACCATATGGACTTCTGGCATTATCTCCCAAATAAATAAAATCATATTCAGGAAGCGCCTTAAGTAGCTCATTTAATACGGTTAAACCACCATATCCCGAATCGAAAACACCAATTGGCTGACTATTTTTTATCATCATTATAAAAATAAGAAAAGGTGGTATTAAAAATACCACCTTTTCACAATTTCCTGAAACTATTTACAATATTCCTAATTTTGTTTTTACCAATGGCATAATATCAACACTGTTATTTGAGTTGAATAAAATTACACCAGTACTAATATCAAAAACGTATATAAATCCATTCTCTGCACCAACAGCTTTTATCGCATTAGAAGCCTTGTCAAAAATTGGCTTCATTAATTCGTTTTGCTTTTTTTGAATTTCTTGCTGTGCATATCCATCAAATGTTTGCATACGATTTTGTAATTCTTGAATTTCTGTCTCTTTAATTGTTCGAACCGCTTCAGAAAGTGTTTCTCTTTTTTCTAAATAGGCATTTACAAGTGTTTTGTACTCTTCACTCATAGCCTTATTTTGAACATCATACTCAGCAGCAGCAGCTTGAAGTTGCTTTTGAGCCACTTCTCTTTCAGGCATAATCGACAGCAATTTATTCGAGTCAATATGGCCAAATTTTAAGGTTTGAGCAAATGTACTTGAACCTGCAGAAAGAATAATGGCTAATAAAGTTACCTTTAAAAAATGTCTCATAATATCACTTAGTTAGTTTCTATTTTAATTTTAATTAGTTCTAATACCTAACTTATACAGCACCTTATCGCTTAAATCAAACTTTTGATTACTGTATATTATTGTTGGTCCATTAGCACGATCAATAATCATACCATAGGTTCCATCTTTTGCAATTTCTTTGATTGCTTCATAAATATCATCCTGAATTGGTTTAATTAATTCCTGACGTTTCTTATAAAGATCTCCATTTATTCCGAAATACTTTTGCTGCAACTTTTGAGCTGAAATTTCTTTGTTAAAAATTTCCTTTTCTCGTTTCTCTCTCATTTCTGAAGATAAAAAAACTTCATCAGCTCTAAATTTTGCTTGCAATTCTTTTATTTCAGAAGCTATTTTCTCAATTTCTATTTGCCAGTTACTTGATATCTGATCAAGTTGTTCCTGAGCATTTTTATAATCCGGCATTTTATCGAGAATATATTCCGTATCAACGAATCCGTATCGTTGCTGAGAATATAAATTCCCAACCAATACACATACACATCCAATTATTAATACTAAACGCTTCATCTGATTGTTATTTAAAATAAAAATCTAAAATAACTTAAATTATAATAGCTCCAAAGTACAGTGACTTAAAATATGTTAAAATTGCTGTCCAATCACAAAATGAAATTGGCCACCATTTTGTCCAGCCTGATTCGCTTCATCAAAACCATATCCATAATCAATTCCTAACAATCCAAACATAGGTAAAAATATCCTAAGTCCTACACCGGCAGAACGTTTTAAATTGAATGGTTGAAACTGCTCAAAAT
This sequence comes from Labilibaculum sp., assembly GCA_032125735.1. Lineage (GTDB taxonomy): Bacteria > Bacteroidota > Bacteroidia > Bacteroidales > Marinifilaceae > Labilibaculum. Next base: position 8,021 of record JAQBBZ010000362.1, on the reverse strand, counting down.
CATACCAGGCGTTGCCAGCTTCAGCAAAGGCCAAAGCATAAATCGTTGCCGATTGACTTAATGATAATGGATAACGAACCTCAGCTGTAAATTTTGAATAAATATTTCCACCCAATCGTCTACCGGTCTCACTTACTGGGGTTAAAGAACCATTTTCATATCCCCTTAGTCCAATATTATCGCTTCCATACATGCTGTAACCCGACATACCATCACCACCGACTTCAAATCCTTCAAAAGGTGATCTTTTATCTTTATTAAAATAACCCAGGTACCCGAACTCAGTTCCTGTATATAAAACCAATTTATCAGTACTATTCAATAACGAAGTGTACATTTTTCCTTTAAATACCCACTTGTGGTATTCAATCCATTTATATCTTTCCTGATCACTAGTATTGCCACTCGCGTAATTTACATTATCAAAAAATGAAAATGGTGGTGTGATTTTTGCGCTTAATGAAAAAGATGATCCTCTTCTTGTATACAATGGATTATCAATAGAACTTCTTGATAGCGTAGTTGTAAAACTGAAATTATTAGATGTTCCGTCAGATATTAAATAATATTGCCAATCTTTTAATCTATAGTTTTGATAGCTAACTTCATTATACAAAGAGAAATAATTATCAGGCCACTTTAAACGACGAGCCAAACCAACACTTGCTCCAAATACTTTCTGACTTTGATCTGAATTGCTTCCACTTCCACCATAATTGCTATAGCTATTACTATAAGAACGACTATAACCTGTTTGCTGAGAATAATAAATTGATGTACTTAATGAAGTTGGTTTTTTACCACCTAACCAAGGTTCGGTAAATGACATACTATAAGAGTTATAATATGAACCATTCGTTTGAGCTCGTATACTCAAAGTTTGCCCGTCTCCAGTTGGAAGAGGACTCCATGCTTCTTTGTTAAAAATATTTCTGATTGAAAAATTAGAGAATTTCAAACCAACGGTACCAATAATCATACCTGCACCCCATCCTCCGGAAAGCTCAATCTGATCATTGGCTTTTTCTTCTAACTTATAATTAATATCAACAGTACCACTTTCTGGGTGAGGCTTAACATCTGGACTAATTGCCTCAGGATCAAAATGACCTAATTGAGCAAGTTCTCGAACACTTCGAATAATATCCGACTTACTAAATAATTCTCCTGGATATGTATATAGTTCTCGGCGAGCAACATGTTCATTCGTTTTGGTATTTCCTATAATATTTATACGATCAATTGTTGCTTGTTTACCTTCAACAATTCTCATTTCCAAATTAATCGAATCCTTACCAACAATCGTCTCTACAGGGTTTACATTAAAAAATAAATATCCTTTATCAAGATATTGATTGCTTACGGCATCATCATCACTGCTTAATCTTTTATCAAGTAAGGTTTGATTATAAACATCCCCTTTTTTAATCTGCAAAACTCGCTGCAACCAAGCACCTGGATAAACAGTATTACCAATCCAATCAATATTATTGAAAAAATACTGATTCCCTTCCTTTAACTTTATGTGAATATTTACCCGATCTGCAGAAATCTGTTCAACACTATCAGATACGATAACCGCATCCCGATAACCTATTTCATTGTATTTCTCAATCAAAGCATATTTATCATCGTTCCATTTCTCTTCAATATACTTCGAAGATTTCAAGAAATTCATTATCGTCTTTTCTTTCGAATCCTTAATCGCCTTTTTCACCTTTTTATCAGAGAAGGCCGTATTTCCTTCAACAATAATATTCTTAATCTTGATTTTATTGTTTCGATCAATATTTATATCGAGAATCACACTATTTTCTTCAGAAGCATCGTCTCTTTGAATAACAGAAACTGTAGTGTTATAAAACCCCTTCTCCTTAAAATATGCTTCAATAATGGTTTTTGTGTTTGTGATTAAATATTCAGTTACCTGAATACCTTTCATAAGCTTCAATCTCTCTTTTAGCTTGGTAGTCTCACTTTTTGCTGTCCCATTATAATTTACAAGTGACAATCGAGGACGTTCCTGAAGTTGAATATTCAGATAAATCTTTGTATCGATTATCTTAGTCGCTGTAATTTGAATATCTGAGAAGAGACCTTGTTTGTACAATTTATTAATTGCATCAGTGACCTTTTCTCCAGGAACTTCAATCGTTGTCCCTACACGAAGACCTGAGATTTGAACTAGAACATTATTTTCCAAATGTTTGACTCCTGTTACTGTAACCCCACCCAATTCATAACTTTTTGGAGCAGAATAGTAGGTTGCAGGATTATAAATAGTATCGGTCTCTTGTGCTAATGCACTAAAACTTAAAAATAGAGTAAAAATGAATGCTAATCTTTTAATCATTACTTGAATTATAATGGTTAATGCTTATTTATCTTTTATTTGTTCACTTATTTTACCAAACCGACGCTCTCTGTTCTGATAATTAAGAAGTGCCTTATAAAGTTCTTCTTTATTAAAATCAGGCCAGAACAATTCAGTAAAATACAATTCAGAGTAAGCTATTTGCCATAAAAGAAAATTGCTAATTCTGTTTTCTCCACTCGTCCGAATCAAAAGTTCCGGATCAGGAATCCCTTTTGTTGTAAGATGATTAGAAAACAAGTCGGAATTTATATCATCCAGAGAAACATCTCCATTTTTAACCTGACTTGCAATATTTTTAACTGCATTTACAATTTCCCATCTAGAGCTATAACTAAGAGCCAAGATCAAAGTCAGGCCTGAATTATTAGATGTATTAGAAATCGTCCCCTCTAATTTATCTCTTACTTCAACTGGCAAACTAGCGAGATCGCCAATTGCTTGTAGTCGAACATTGTTCTTCATTAAAGTAGGAGTTTCATTTTCTATTGCTTCAACCAACAAAGACATCAGTCCTAAAACCTCATCCTTTGGTCTATTCCAATTCTCAGTAGAAAATGCATATAGGGTTAAATAAGAAATTCCAAGCTCCCCCGCTGCTTCAACAGTCTGCCTAACTGCCTCAACCCCGTTCTGATGACCAATAATACGATGTTCTCCCCGCATTTTTGCCCATCGACCATTTCCATCCATAATTATGGCAAGATGAATCGGTAGCTTTTCCTTTACTATTTTATTTCTGAGTGACATATATTATTTTACAAATCGATCGTATGAATGACATTCTTCATTGTCGGGGAATAACTTATAACTTATCATTACTCCAAAAAATGATGCCCAATCGTTATTGTGCATTAAGCTACTTGTATTAAGATCATTTGGGTCATCAAGATGATCCAGATCATCGGTAAACGTCTTTCTAAAACTCCATTCCAAAGCAGCAGTCCATCTGCCTGTTAAGTTTGTTTTTACACCAACTCCCATCGGAATCGTGAATGAAGAACTAGTACTACTCGGAGCAATATATCCGATTCCTCCTGTCACATAAGGAACGAGAGTCTGACTCTTCGTTTTTTTAGGTGACCAAAAAGATTGAAAATTAAACTCAACCTGTAAGGATAAATCAACTAAATCTGTTTTGAATGATGCACCTCTTGCTTTTTGATATGAATTATTAAAATCCCTATCCTCTCCTTTTAAACCAGAGAACAACATCCCAGCTCTTAAGGCATACCGAGAATTAAAATTATACCGGTAAATTCCTCCCAACGCAACTGAACTTGAATAAAACTGCTTTTGCGGATTAATATCTCCCATATAATAAGAGACTCCACCAAAGAAGCCTAGCTCTGCTTTGGTCTGCGAAAAAGCTGAATTTCCAATCGCAAAAAACAGTATTCCTAATATCAATTTATACATGAAATCAAGTTTGTGATTTTCATCTCGCAAACAAATAAAATTTATGCCTAAGCTCCTAAAACCGTTGGTTTGAAGAGGGTGCAATCTGCCTGAATTTATTCACAAGCTACAAAAGTAACATATAATCTTAAAAAACCTTATCAATGAAATAAAATAACGCCAACCCGCAGTTAAATTTTGTTAAAATGAAAAACGAGATAAAACGAATCCTTAATTACGTCTATCAACCCCCCACATTAGCTTGTTTCTCAAGGTTCCGTAAAAGCTATGCGTTTTTAATTTTAAGACTTTGATCTGAAAATCAGCCTTCTTAATTTTAAGTTCAATGCTCGATTCAAAAGTACATGAACGTGAGTCAAGTGAAGCCATATAACTATCACTTCGACCTTCTACCCGAAGTGTAATTTCATGATAATTTGGGACTACAATTGGGCGAACGGTAAGATTGTGTGGCGAAATTGGTGAGATAATAAAATTCTGAGTATTCGGAATCAAAATTGGACCTCCTACACTTAAGGAGTATGCTGTGGATCCGGTTGGTGTTGCAATAATTAAACCATCGGCCCAATATGAATTTAAATATTCATTATTTAAATAAGTATGAATGGTAATCATCGAAGCCGAGTCTGTTTTATGAACGGTAAATTCGTTTAAAGCATAATTAAACTCTTCGAACAATCCATTTCTAGATGTTTCTAATTGCAATAAGCTTCGCTCCTCTAAACAATATTCTCCATCCACAATATCAGCCAAAGCCTGAGGGATTTCATCTTGAGCAATATCGGCCATAAAACCTAATCGCCCACTATTAATTCCAACCAATGGAATTCCCGAATCGCGAACAAAGGTTACTGCATCCAAAAAAGTACCATCTCCACCAATACTGAAAAAGAAATCTATTTCTTTATTAAAATCTTCATAATTATGAAAACATGCTTCCACCTTAGGTTTAAAATTGATTTCCCTGATTAGAAAATCATAAAAAGGCTCATAAATAATTACTTCAATATTGTATTTGGTAAAGACATCAAACATCGAAATAAAGCTTTCAGTAAAACTTTCATTAAATGATCTACCAAAAAGTGCAATTTTCATACTTCACAAATTTGTGTTTTGTTTATTTGGCTCAAGCAACAGAATTCTAAAATTCTGAACCCTTTTAATTTTCCATCCACCACTATTGCTATAAAACCTAGCTATTAAGTTCAAACATAAGCATTGGCTAATTCTTTGCGCAAAGATAGAGTAATCTGTTTATTGGCAAGAATTCTGCACAGAAAAAGAAGTTTTAAAATTACGTTTCTAAATATTTAAAAATCGCATAAACGAATTGTAGCGATCTTCCATCATATCTTTCATTTCATCTTCACGAACATAGGTGGTTTTTATGGTGTAATCGTATCGCAAAAAAGTTTGTATGATAGAAGTAATATTCGTTCGATTTATTTTAATTGTTAACTCAATTTTTCTTGAATCCGCAGACGATGTGACATACAAACTGAGAATTTTAGCATCGTTACCCTCTACAATTCTAGATATTTCGCTTAATGAATAATCAATAGAATTTAGTTCTAACACGACGATTCCTCCCGGTTCGCGAACCGAAAAAATTCGTTCAATATATTGCATCAAATCATTTAAAGTTATAAGTCCAACATAGGTTTTCTCATCTTCTAAAACGGGTATAACAGTCAACTTTAGCCTCGAAATTATCTCTATTACTTCGTAGATGTGATGATTTTCGTTTACATATGGACTAAACAGTGATAATTTTTGATCGCCAATAGGTTCCTCCGCTTTATTTAAGTCGTAGATATCATTATCTGAAATTAGCCCCAAAAATTCATCCCCCTTCACAATTGGCAAATGAGAAACCCGAAAAATTTCCATCCAATTAAGAGCCTGGATCCCAGTATCGGTTTCCCTTAATACCGGAACAACATCAGAAATTAAATCTTTTGCTATCATACATACCTGTTTTCTAGGAATTACTTTTAATTTTGCTTTAAGAAGAACTTAATTACCGACAGTAAGTTTGTAATTATTTCATCCATCAATCTACCAATAAAGTTTTATAAAATGACTAGACTAAGTGTAAATATAAACAAAATTGCAACATTAAGAAATGCCCGGGGAGGGAATACTCCTAATGTTTGCAAGGTAGCTTTAGATTGTGAAAGATTTGGAGCTGAAGGCATTACTGTACATCCTCGTCCAGATGAAAGACACATTCGTTATCAGGATGTTCGGGATTTAGAATCTTTGGTCACAACCGAATTTAATATTGAAGGATATCCAACCCGGGATTTTATTGATTTGGTACTAAAAGCAAAGCCGGCACAGGTTACTCTTGTTCCAGATCCGCCAGAGGCTCTAACCTCTAACGCAGGATGGGATACGGTTAAAAACCGTGATGTTTTGATCGAAATAATCAAGGAATTTAAAGCTGCTGGAATCAGAACCTCTATTTTTGTCGATACAGATCTGTCTAATGTTGAAGGTGCTGTTGCAACAGGAACAGATCGCATTGAATTATACACAGAACCGTATGCGACAGATTATCCAAAGAATAAAGAAGAAGCTATCCGTCCTTTTGTGATTGCAGCAAAAAGAGCTCACGAATTAGGCTTGGGAATTAATGCGGGACATGATTTAAGCTTGGAAAATCTTAAATATTTTAACGACAATATTCCGAATTTAACAGAGGTATCTATTGGGCATGCTCTTATTTCAGATGCCTTATACTATGGCTTGGAAAACACCATTCAGATGTATTTAAGATGTTTAAAATAGTTCGAGACTGATTACTATATTCAAAAGGATGCTCACAAGGCATCCTTTTCTATTTCTGAATCTTCTTAAAAAACTCAATTTAGCCAATCACCTTACCGATTTGGTTCTTATCTTTATTTCCGAAATTAATCTCAGGTAAATGAAACTCAATTACAAAAAACTTGGAGAAGGTCATCCTTTACTAATACTTCATGGGCTTTACGGTGCGTCGGACAATTGGCTGACCATTGCCAAGGAGCTTTCTGAGAACTTCGAAGTTTATATTATCGATCAAAGAAATCATGGAGACTCCCCTCATTCCGATTCACATACCTATCAGGATTTGAAAGAAGATCTTCTGGAATTCATGGACGATCACAAAATTGAAAAGGCAATTCTGCTTGGGCACTCAATGGGCGGGAAAACGGTCATGTTTTTTGCTGCCGATTATCCCGAAAGAGTCAGTAGTTTACTTGTTGTGGATATTGCTCCTAAAAACTACAGTAAGATTTCGGATTATGCACCGCAAACTATAGACCATGCCTGTATAGTTAAAGCCATGCTCAATTTGGATTTATCAGTTTTCAAAAACAGAACGGAGATTGATAAAAAATTATCAGAAAGTATAAGTAGTAAACGGGTTCGTCAATTTCTTCTTAAAAACTTGAAAAGAGACAAGAACAAACAGTTTATCTGGAAACTAAATATTAAAACCATTCACGATTACTTACCTCAAATAATGGACGGAATTGATGGCGATCGTTTTGCTGAAGGAAAAGGAATCACAGCATTTCCGGTTCTGTTCATCCGCGGCGAAAAATCGAATTACATTACCGACAACGACCACAATTTAATACGAACCATATTTCCGAAGGCGCAAATCACAACCATTCCTAATGCCGGACACTGGGTGCACGCAGAACAAGCAAGCCTTTTGGTAAAAACAGTAGAATATTTTGTATTGGATTAAACATTTGAGTAATTGTAGGTAGATATCTGCCATTCTGCACAAAGTTCCAATATCAGTGTATAAGCTGTGCCAGTATAATTTCGATGAAAATTTGCAAACAGATTTTTCTTTTCGGAAAGTATAGTTTGCAAGCTTACAAAGACCATTTCTATTTTGAAAAGTATACTTTGTAAGATTACAAGGGGCATTTTGTTTTCGGAAAGTATGCCGTGCAAGCTTACATGGCTCACTTTTCAGATTTCAAAACCTATATTCATTGCTTATATCAGTATTTTTCCCAAATGCAGGACACTGGGTGCGCGCTGAACAAGCAAATTGGATTAAATAAAAAACCCGAAACAGGAATGAAGTGAACCCCAAAAGTTGGGCGGTTATAAAATAAATTAATAAGATTGAGTTCGGTATTTTACCGGACTCATTCCGTTTAAACGAGTCTTTATTCTAACATTATTGTAATAATCTATATATTCTTCCAGCTCTTTAAGG
>JAQBBZ010000361.1:0-9563 GCA_032125735.1 Labilibaculum sp. | reverse complement strand
CTTCATCGACCAAAAATTTTCCATTCAGGAAAAGGAAAATACGTGGTTGTTACTTTCGGGCAATAAAATTGTATGGGTTCTTGGTTACCGTATGGACGATCGCTTCAAGATCACCAATGCTACCACAAAAATATATCAATTGGAATTGGTGTAGTTGTGTTTCTAAAATAGTATAGTGGTGCTCTGCTACTTCTTTCACAAATCATGATAATTTAGCTGAATATTGTCGTCGTTCTCTAGCTTGGAATGCCCATGAATTTCATAATACACCATTGTTAATTCACACCAATACTAACGATATTAATGTTCGGGAAGTTGAACATCTAATTAAGTTTTTAAACGTAAATGGAAAGCAATTTCAAGATGAAATATTCAAGGATGTGCATGGAGAACAATCCTTTGGTAGAATGGATACCAAAAAGGCTAAATAAATTTGAGTGAAGATCTATAAATTTCAGGCAAAATAATTCAAGCCAAATCAACCACTAAATTCAGTAAAGGAATTGCAAAAAACAGGATATCGCTTTTAAAGGAGACAAAACTGAAAGAGCTTGTTCATAATTGGACAAGCTCTTTTTTTATTACAAGAGTTTTTTTTAAGCTTCAACTTTTTGAAGTAAACTTTCTTTTAAATTTTTCAAAAGTACTTTTTTTACTTTGCTTGGCTTTTCAGCACTAATTTCTTCTAGGGCTGTAAGGGCAAGATTACCAATTTCGAATAGCCCGACAGGGTTTTTATCGTAGTTATAGCTACCAATTACGTACTCTAATTTTGATTTTAGTTCATCATAAGCAGCATTTCCAGGTTTGTTCAAACAAGCTAATGCCTCTACGCAAACATCTCTAAGTTCTTCATTTTTAATATCCATGGCTTCGGGGTTAAATAGTTAATATCAAACTAATTTACGAAATCTTTGATATAGTTGAGTTATTTATATGTTAGCTTTTTGTTTTTAATTTACGTAGGCCAATATTTATCATGTTGAAATTGTTTCCGTAATAGACTAACATCGTTAGCGGTGCAGGTGTATGGAGCTACAGACTTGGGTTTGTATATTTTGCGATAAACTCAATTTTAGGAATAAATTATAAAAAGAGAAAGCACAGCGATTAGCCATGCTTTCCATTAATGAGGTTTATATTCTTAATTTACAATGGAATGTTACCATGTTTTTTAGGTGGATTTTGTTCGCTTTTGTTGGCACACATTTCCAAAGCCTGAATTAATTTATAACGAGTTTGTTTGGGTTGAATAATTTCATCGATATATCCTAATTCTGCGGCCTTGTAAGGATTTGCAAATTTGTCACGATAATCTTCAATTGCATCTGCTCTTTCCGATTCTGTAAGTCCTTTGTGCATAATGTTAACAGCTCCTTGGGCACCCATAACAGCAATTTCGCCTGTTGGATAGGAATAATTGATATCAGCTCCAATGTGCTTCGACGCCATTACGTCGTAAGCACCACCGTATGCTTTACGTGTAATCAACGTGATTTTTGGAACAGTAGCTTCTGCAAAAGCATACAGAAGTTTAGCTCCATGCTTAATAATTCCTCCAAATTCCTGAGCGGTACCAGGAAGAAATCCGGGAACATCCACGAAAGTGATTAAAGGAATATTAAAAGCATCGCAGAAACGCACAAATCGAGCAGCTTTAACCGAACTGTTGATATCCAAAACACCAGCCATAAAAGCAGGATTGTTGGCTACAATCCCTACCGGTTTTCCACCCAATCGGGCGAAGCCTATGCATATGTTTTGAGCATATAGCGGCATTACCTCAAAAAAATTGTGATCATCAACCACAGTCTCAATAAGATCTTTAATATCGTATGGTTTGTTTGGATCAACAGGAACCATTGTCTGAAGCTTCTCATCTTCACGATGAATATTATCGGAGCAAGGCTTTATAGGCGGATCTTCCATATTATTTGAAGGAAGATAGCTAATCAACTCACGAAGCATCATCATGGCTTGTTCGTCGTTATCAGCTGTAAAATGTGCAACGCCACTTTTTGAATTGTGAGTGATTGCTCCACCCAATTCTTCTTTGGTAACTTCCTCGTGAGTTACTGTTTTAATTACATCGGGTCCGGTAACAAACATGTAGCTTGTATCCTTCACCATCAGAATAAAATCGGTTAGAGCAGGAGAATAGACAGCTCCTCCGGCACAAGGTCCCATAATGGCAGAAATCTGAGGAATTACACCTGACCCTCTAACATTTTGATAGAAAATATCAGCGTAGCCAGCTAAACTCTGCACACCTTCTTGAATTCGTGCACCACCGGAATCATTCAAGCCAATAATGGGAGCTCCCATTTTCATGGCTAGTTTCGTTATTTTAACAATTTTATTGGCGTTGGCACTACTCAGAGATCCACCAAAAACGGTGAAGTCCTGAGCGAAAACATATACCAATCGGCTATCTATTTTGCCATAGCCACAAACCACTCCATCTCCAAGAATTTTGTTTTTTTCCATTCCAAAATCGGTGGAACGGTGCGTAACCATCTTGTCAACTTCAGTAAACGTTTCGGGATCTAAAAGATCCATGATTCTTTCTCTGGCCGTTTTTTTACCATCAGCATGATGTTTGGCAATTCTATCTGGTCCACCACCTGCTTCGGCGGCTTTATTTAATTCTTCAAATTTTTTGATTTTATCTTCAAGTGTCAACATTTCTTTTGAATTATAAATTTTGAATGATAAATTACGAGTGTCTTTAATCGGTTGGGAAATTCATAATTTTACTTAGTCAATATACACCAATGGTTGATTTCCGCCAATAATATCTTCTTCACAAACAAAGATTTCCCTTACAATACCATCTTTCATGGCTTTGTATTCACTTTCCATCTTCATGGCTGATATAATAATTACGGTATCTCCCTTTTTTACTTCGCTACCCAATTCTACAGGAATCTTTACAACTTTCCCAGGCATTGGTGAGGTAATTGTGCTCTCTGCAGTTTCGAGATTGTCCGAATTTCTTGCTTGCAGATATTTGGTTTCAGCATCTATAATTTCAGCGTCATAAGAATGATAGAAGGTGTTGACTGAATACTTTTTTGGAGAATCGGTTTCAATCAATTCTACATTATACGAGCGCCCTTTATACAATACAGAGTAAACGCCATTTTCAACCTGCATCATATCCAGATTATATTCTTTGGAATCGACCATTATTTTGATCAGATTTCCGTCTTCGGCAAGAAGTTCGACTTTTGCCAAGCGCTCTCCCAATTTTATTTCAATTGCCATCTTATTTTTTTTTGTTTATCCTTTAATTTTCACTTGCTCTAAACATTCCTCTTCTTCGTCCAAATTCTTTCCACTTGCTATTCAGTGCCGATTTTGGGCAAATTTGAGTGTTTTTAAGTTTACGGTGATAGTCGATAAAGGCAGTAACTATGGCCAGATCTTCAAACGAATGCTTTGCTTCATCAGCCGCAAGCAGAAAATCTTGGTTGTTTTGAATAAAGTGAGTATCATAGGTTCCGTTCCTAAAGTCGGGACAATCCATGATTTTTTCAAGATATTTGATTGAGGTTTTTACACCTGTAATTTTGTATTCATACAGTGCTCGGCGCATTCTCTCGATTGCTTCTTCTCTTGTTCTGGCCCAAATAATTAATTTGGAGATCATAGGGTCGTAATGAATTGGAATTTCATATCCTTCATATACATAGCCATCTGTGCGAACACCTAATCCCATGGGTTCGGTAATGTGGGTAATCACACCCGGACTCGGCATAAAGTTGTTGTCGGTATCTTCAGCATAAATTCTGCACTCGATTGCATGTCCGAACTGAAAAATATCTTCTTGCTTCATTTTTAATTCGTGTCCTTCTGCAATTAAAATTTGCTGTTTCACAAGATCATATCCGGTTACCCTTTCGGTGATAGGATGTTCTACTTGCAGGCGGGTATTCATTTCGAGGAAATAGTAGTTGTGGTCATTGTCTACTAAAAACTCGATGGTGCCAGCACCGTGATAATTCACAGCTTTAGCAGCCGCAACAGCATGTTCTCCCATTTGAGCCCGTAATTCCGGGGTCATTAGCGGAGAGGGAGTTTCTTCAACAACCTTCTGATGTCGTCTTTGAACGGAACATTCCCTCTCGCAAAGATGAATTACATTACCATGTTTATCACCTAAGATTTGAAACTCGATGTGATGCGGGGAAGAAATGTATTTTTCGATATATACAGCGTCATCGCCAAACGAGGCCATGGCTTCCGATTTAGCCGCTCTTAGTCCTTCCAGAATATTCTCTTCCTTGTCGACCATTCGCATTCCTTTTCCGCCACCTCCAGCCGAGGCTTTAATCATTACGGGCAGACCGATTTCACGAACAATTTTAAGTATTGTCGATTCATCCTTAAGGTTTTCTTTCGTGCCGGGAACTACAGGAACGCCACTTGTAATCATCGTTTTGCGAGCGGTGATTTTGTCACCCATAGTCGCGATTACTTCGGGAGTTGGCCCTATAAAAATGATTCCTTCTTTCTCACAGCGTCTTGAGAATTCTGCATTTTCGCTTAAAAAGCCATAACCCGGATGAATGGCATCGGCTTTTGTACGTTTTGCAGCATCAATAATTTTGTCAATATTTAAATAACTTTCTGATGATGTTGCTGCTCCAATATGAATGGCCTGATCGGCATATCGAACGTGCATAGATGTTCGATCAACATCGGAGTAAACAGCAACAGAAAGAATTCCCAATTCTCTGCATGAGCGCATGACACGCAGAGCAATTTCTCCTCGGTTTGCAACAAGGACTTTTGAAATCTTCTTGATCATATTTTTGGTCTTCGTTAAAAGCTTGTAACAGCTTTGTTTTTAATCAACTAATCCTTCTGATAGTTAGAGAAATATTTCCCCAAAAAGAATAATGCACAACATGAATATGTTGTAGAACATTTAAAAGTAATTAAAATTTCGAAGTTTTCAAGTAATTAAATATAAAGATGTCTGTATGTGTTGATCATAAATCATCATCTTCTAATCTTGTCGAAGGTGGCTGTAAATCAGTATGTTGAATTGTGCTGGTCTGACAGTGTTGGAGCTGTTTTTTAAGAAAATCTTTAAAATGGGTGAAAAACGCCAAGTATGTTGAAGAACAAGTAAGGGAATTTTAAGAATCTACCGAAATGAGCCTGTAAATGAACTGAAATAGAGGTTTTTTTTGAGCCGATTTTGTATTTGTAATCCTCGTAAAAGGAATTTTCACTTACTGAAAGTAATTTTTTAATCCTTTTTTGCTTCGCCTCCAAATTCGAAACCAAGTCTTTCTACTTCTTTTTTAATAATCTCCATGTTGATATTTTCGCCTTCTATTCGTAAAAGTTTTTGCTCTAAATTTACTTCGGCAGTAGTAATATTATTTAAAGCTCCAATGTGTTTTTCCACACTGTTTTTGCAATGATTGCAACTCATACCATTTACAATCACTAATTTTTCGTTGTTGATTTTCACGTTCTCAATAATCTTAAGTTCACTTTTTCCAGAAATGTATTTTCGTAAATATCCATTAATTATCAATAAGATCAATGAAATACTACTTCCCCATTTCAGCCAGTTGGGAAGTTCCCAATGTCCTTCGTGTGCCCCCATATGATCATGTAAAGGACCCATCGTAAACCATTCTCGTGGGAATACATTATCAATTAATAGTCCAAAAAGCAAGGCGCCGGCAATAATTGAGATTAAGTAGGACCACATTGTTTTCTTGCCAAGAACTTTGTTTAGTACAGTAATTGTAGCAGCATTGGTAGCAGGGCCAGCCATTAGGAATACCAAGGCGGCACCTGGAGAAATACCTTTCATCATTAAAATAGCGGCAACAGGAACCGATGAGGTTGCGCAAATGTAAAGAGGAATGGATGCTACAAGAATTACCAACATTCCAATAAAATCATTTCCAATATAACTTGAGAAAAAATCGTCTGGAATTAGTACGGAAATTACAGCCGCTAATAGAAGTCCAATAATCAACCATTTTGAAATGTCTTGCAGAAAATCTACAAAAGCATATTTAAACATTGTGTAAAATGGTGATCTCTTCTTTTTAGATTCTGTCCTACAATCTCCATCACATCCACAGTCCGATTCTTTCTCGGTTGAACAAGAAGATTCGGTATTTAATTCAGGTATTGATTTTACATCTTTATCGAAATGATTGGTGAGTAATCCACCAAACAATCCGGTTACCAATGCAATAAATGGGCGAATGATTGCAAAAGGCAAACCCAATAGAGAATAAGTAACTAAAATAGAGTCGACACCTGTTTGAGGTGTAGATATCAAGAAGGAAACCGATGATCCTTTGGATGCACCGCTTTTGTAAAATGAAATGCCGGTAGGGATAACTCCGCATGAACACAATGGAAGTGGAATGCCAAGAAGTGCTGCATATAAAACGGATTTTCCATTTTTAGGACCTAAATATTTGTCGATAAATTTCTGGGGGAAAGCTACTTTCAAGATTCCTGCAAATAAAAAACCTAGCATTAGGTAAGGGGACATCTCATTTAAGATATCTATAAAATCTATAAAAAACTGATTAATATATTCCATAGTTGAGCTTCAATTAGTAACCGAAATGCTAAAGGTAAACAGCGCATTCGGAGCATTTTCAGACTCAAAAGTATTAAATTATTTGGATATATATATAAGGTATATCAGTAATAAAAGAGCTGATAGTCTAAAAATACCAACATGTAGGTATTTATGCTTATTGAGACTTAGTCTAATTTAGCAGTCGAAATAATGCTCATTACACGAGCAATGAAACTAAAACCTAATTGTTTTAAACTGATGAAAAAAGGATTACTATTTGTGGCGATGATTGCTGCTATTTATACTGCAAAAGCACAGGATACTCAGGAACCAAAAAGTATTGGTGCAACTATCTTGGAAAGAGTAAAAGATGAGAAATTAAGTATTGGAGGATATGGTGAGATTCATTATAACCAGCAAATTAGTGGAAACACCCGTTACAATGGAAATATGGATGTTCACAGAATGGTATTGTTTTTTGGATATCAATTTAATGATAAAACCTCGTTTGTAACCGAAATTGAATTTGAACACGTAGAGGAATTGTACGTTGAGCAGGCATTTATAAACTATAATGTTCGTCCAAGTACAAATTTGAGAGCCGGTTTAATGTTGGTGCCAATGGGTATTGTAAACGAATATCACGAACCAACTACTTTTAACGGTGTAGAACGTCCAAGTGTTGATAACAGCATTGTTCCTACCACATGGCGTGAAATTGGAGTTGGAGTGAGCGGACGTATGCCTTCCTTTCCTTTAAAGTATCAATTGTATGTAATGAATGGTTTTAACGGATATAATGGTGCTGGAGTACTAAGAGGTTCTGATGGATTTAGAAAAGGTCGTCAGAAGGGTGCTGAATCTACATTTACATCTCCATCTTTATCTGCCAAACTTGATTACTACGGAGTGAAAGGTTTAAATATTGGTATGGCAGGATATTTCGGTAAAACTCAATCATCTGCGTTCAATGGATTGGATAAGAATGACGATTTTGCTGAAGCTGTTGCAGATTCAACCCGTGTTGGAATAAGCATGTTCGGAATGGATGTTCGTTACAAAGTGAACGCTTTGCAATTAAAAGGTCAGTACATTCATTCTTTTATTAGCGATGTAGCTGAGTACAATGATAAAACAGGTAAGGATCTTGGAAAGCAAATGCAAGGTTATTACTTAGAAGCAGGATATGATTTATTGCATGGTAAAGAACAGGCTTTGATCCCGTTTGTACGTTACGAAAATTATAACACTCACCACAAAGTTGCTGGAAACATGAGTGCAAACAAAGCTTACGATCGTGAAGAAGTATTTTTTGGATTAAGCTATCATTTGGCAAAAGGTGCAGTAGTAAAAGCTGACTACCAAATGTCAAAAGATGGTAATGATGTGAAAAAGAACTTTGTGAATTGTGGTGTAGGCATTTGGTTCTAAATCAAAAACAGTTAAGATATTTTACTTCAAAGCATATTGGGTTTCCATTTTGCTTTGAAGTTTTTAAAGTAAAGGAGATTTGTTGATGAAGAGACTGAGAGATATTATTCAGCTAGTGGTTATTTTAGTATTGATTAGTGGAACATTTGAAGTGAAAGCCAGTAGCTTTCCTAAATCGATACAGAAAAAAATTGATAAAGAAATTCAAAAAACCTTCCCTGTTGAAGGTTTGGTAATGAATGATGTTGACAATCTTAATTTGGATACTTTCAATTGTGACGGAGTAAAAGATTTATATCTAAGTACACTAAAAAGTAATGATGAATTAATAGGATTTGCTTGTTTTGCCTCTTCAAAAGGGAAAAATGACTTTTTTGATTATATGGTTTTGTTTAATGAGAATCTCGAAATTCAACAAGTCGTAGTATTAATTTACCGATCTTCCTTTGGTGGCGAAATTATGGCTAAATCATGGTTGAAGCAGTTTATTGGAAAAGAAAGAGGAGAGGGGATGGAATTTGGAAAAGATATTGACGGAATTTCGGGTGCTACAATTTCAGCTCCATCAATGGCAAAGGGAGTAAAATCGACTAGTTTACTATTAAGTAACTTGAAAGCGAACGGGAAAATTTAGAGTTGAAAAAATAAATCTTCAATGAGAATTCTCAATCCAATAAGAATAAGAACAATACCTCCAATTATTTCAAATCTTTGACTCATTTTACTGCCAATTTTTTTACCCAGCAACATTCCGAGCATCGAAACAATAAATGTTACAATGCCAATAATAATTGCAGGCAACCATATAATTACGTCAATAAAGGCAAAGCTTAATCCAACCACCAATGCATCTATGCTTGTTGCTAAGGAAATCCCTAAAAGAATGATTAATTTTAATGGGTTGAAAGAGCAATCTTTTTCTTTTGCAGTTATGCTTTCGTAAATCATTTTGCTTCCCATTCCAGCAAGCAGAATGAAGGCGATCCAATGATCAAAATCTTTGATTAAATCTTTTAATCCCCATCCGGTATACCAGCCAATAATTGGCATTCCACCTTGAAATACGGCAAGAAAAAAAGCAATTTTAACTGCTTGAAAGAAATGAATCCTTTTAATGGCTAAGCCACTGCAAACCGAAGCAGCAAAGGAATCTACAGATAAGCCAAGTGCAAGCAATATTATACTAAACAATTCCATGTAAATGCGTTTAAGCCTGCAAATATAAGTTCTTATTGTGAACATCAAAAAAAAAAAAAGCCAAGTTCTGTAGTAGAAATTGACTTTTGATATTATAATTAAGAGAATTTAGGCTGATTTTAAGGAGAAAATGAAGGTGCCTCCTTTATTTTCTTCACTTTCAACCCAAATTTTCCCGCCATTTTTCTTTACGAATTCTTTGCATAAAATAAGACCTAATCCACTGCCTGATTCATCATTGGTCCCTTTCGTTGTGAAATTACCATCTAGTCTGAATAGCTTATCCTGATCATTTTCACTGATTCCTATGCCTGTATCTTTTACCGAAAGATGAATAAAATTACCATCCAATACTGTTGATAGA
>JAQBBZ010000360.1:0-3318 GCA_032125735.1 Labilibaculum sp. | reverse complement strand
GTCTGCTTCGACCTACATTTCTGTTGCTTCCACTTACATCTCGTCTGCTTCAACCTGCATTCCTGTTGCTTCCACCTACATCTCTTCTGCTTCGACCTACACTCCTATCGCTTCCGCCTACATGGCTGTCTCTTCGACTGATACCCTCAGATTTTCAACATAACTTTGAGAGACTGTTAAACTTAGTGAAAATGTTTTAAGAATATACTACCTAACAAAATTATTTATTATTTTTTTTACAGGCATAAAATAAAAACGCCCCAAACGTGGGTGCGTTTGGGGTGCTTTTATTAGACTCCCCTACTTTGTGTAGGGTTATGAGGTTTGGATTATAAAGGAACGCGATGCTGCCGAAACGAAGTGGAGATCAGCGAAGCTAATTGCGCACCAGCGGGGTTCTTGCTTTTTATTTCTCAATTGTCAATAAAACTGCCCGACTAAAAAATACTTTTGGTCTATCTATAATTTCAAATCCAATGCTTTTTATTCTAAAAATCATGTCTTCAAACGATTTTTTTGAAACATGAAACTTCGGCTCAATGATGAATATTTTTCCATTGGGCTTTAAAATTGATTTTAGTTCTCTAAATAGCTTGTCTTGATTTGGCACCTCATGAATCATGTAGAAAGCCAAAACAAAATCCACATTTTCAGCAACACCAATTTTATTGTCTTCACACTTATGTATTTCAATCCTTTGCTCTAATTCAGTTCCTTTAATCTTTTGATTTACCTTTTCAAGCATTCCCTCCTGTAAATCTGCAGCAATAACTTTCCCGGAATCACATAGCATCTTTGCAATTTCTATTGAGAAAAAGCCTGGTCCACATCCTAAATCAAGAACTGCCATGCCTTCACTAATATATTGATTTAATAATTTCTGAGGATTTTGTAATAACTTCCTAAAAGAATTATCCAATCCTCCTGCTATTTCTACAGGGCAAATTCTTTGTTTTTTTTCTTTAGTCATGGTTCTTGTTTTGTCCTAATAATTATACGCGTGGATTTTTTATGCAGCGCGAACAGAATTGATCTTTATCAGCGCAATGCACGAATGCCCCGCTATTGTAGTCCGTTCTTTAGAGTGTAAACAAAGTCTGATGCCAGAGAAAATTTAAAACCTATCACTTCTTATTCTTCTTGCCCTTGCTATTTCCGTGAGTTTTAGAATGCTTATGCCCCTTCCCTTTATTTTTTTTATTATGAGAGTTATTTTTTAATTGGTGAAACTTAGCAGAGCCTGGCTTTATGCCTGCTTCTTTAGCTATATAACCCCAGCCTTTACTTTTATGCTTTTCGTAATTACAGATTACGTGATCAACCGGAGTGTTCGAAACTTTTGAAATTTCCAGTGCCAAGAATATTTCCCCGGGAGCCATATTCAAAGCACCCCGCATGTGTTCTATTTTCTTTTCCGATACGTTATAGTCTATGCTTAGATCTGTTTGAAAGGCTCCAAAATCTAAATTTGCACTCGCATTAATCGTATTCAGATCTAAATCGAACTGTACATTACCTGTGTTAAAGGAAATTTGCGCTGAAGAGATAAGAGGTAATAAAGAAAGGAATAGAATAATAATTTTTTTCATGCTGTTATTTTAAAGTTTAAAAACCAGTCTTACTTGAACTAACAAAAAGTTTGTTTATTGCTTGAACCTGTATTTGATGGGCTGGTATAGGGAGATTAGTTCATCATATTTTCAATTTAGCACTAAAGCCCGGAGGCTTTCGGCTCCAAGGCTTTCATTGTATTAAAGCAGAGATGCAATTTTAGAAAACCCCTCTTTAAACGAATCTGCTGCAGAAGAAAAAGTACTTTTCACCTCGTCCCACTTTTCATCAGAAGCATTGAAAAGCTCTTCATGCTTAGCCTGAAGTTCTTTTTTCTTAGTCTTCAAGATGTTCAATTTCTCTTCATACTCTGCTTTAATATGTTCCTTAACCTTGTCTTGTTTTGCTTCCAATTCATTGATCTTTTCGAAAATATCATCAATGCTTTTTTTCGCTTTATTTTTAAAATCTTCTTTGTCCATAATACGAATTATTAAGTGATTAAAAAGCCTACTCTAAAGGATTTTCGGCTTACTCCATTATTTAATTTTCTTTTCAATGTAAAAATTATTGTTCACAATTATTTTGCCTTTTATGCCCATGAATGGAAAGTTTCATTTTGCGAACAAAATAGTATTCGATTTTTAAGTCGGTACCGTAATCTTTAATTGCCAGACTTAATGGGAAATGGGTTCCTCATTTTCCAATTCTTTTCTTAGTCGGCTGATGGTAACGGGTGATACACCCAAGTAGGATGCGATATCTTTTAAGGGGACTCTTTTTTTCACATTCAGGTTATTCCCCATTAAGCTGAGGTATTTTTCTTTCGCGCTCAGGGCCTTATATTCGTCCAATTCCTTTACGGTTTTTACAAAAACATTCTCGATAAAGCAACGGCCCCAGTTTGCCCAATCGCAATAATCCGTATACAAAGCTTTCACATGGCTGATTTTCACTCTGTAAAACAGGCTGTCTTCAATCAACTCGGTTGTTTCGTGCATATACGACATATTGATATATGAATTTAAAGAAAAACAGATGTCGCCTTCGAAACCAAACCAGACCACTTGTTTGTTTCCTTTTTCGTCGATATAATGATTCTTTACAGCGCCTTTTTCAATAAAAAACAAATAGGGCGACGGACTGTGTTCCTGTATTAAGACCTCTCCTTTTTTCATGCGGAATGCTTCGAACTCATCCATGATAAGATTTTTGCTTTGGTTTGATAGTTTATAATACCTATCGATGGCAGACAATGCATTTCTCATAAAAACATTTTTTGATTCGGACTTAACAAATGTAAAGCAAATTGCCATTAGACTGAAATATATTTGCAGGCAGAAAATCAGAATATAGAAATATAACGACTCACTTGCACCCGGTTTTTGTTTTGCCACATTTCCCGCCTTGAAATCCGAAACGCAAGTTTCGAAAAGAGTACAAAACAAAGGATGTAAGTCGTAGGAAAAGGTCTCGTTTTATTCACATTTCATTTATTAACAACATCTGTATTTCAATAATAGCAGATCCTACTATCGGTGCACACATATGGCTGGTGGTTGAGCTTCTTTATGGGAATATGCATGTCAATTTTAGACTCATTATGAAACGTCCATGCCAAAGCGATTTGACACACAGGGGGATGATTATTCCCAGCATGGTAAGTTCCATATGGCAAAAACACACAATTATAATCATATGAAATTTTGGAAGCAAGAGGCTGGAGAATACAAAAAAACACTTTCGCTGAGTATTCCTGTGGTTATT
>JAQBBZ010000359.1:0-3092 GCA_032125735.1 Labilibaculum sp. | reverse complement strand
TTTTACCCGATAAGGCGATTGATTTGATTGATGAGGCTGCCGCAAAATTACGTTTGGAAATGAATTCATTGCCCGAAGAGCTGGACGAAATTGAAAGACGAATCAAGCAACTGGAAATTGAGAGGATGGCAATTCAGAGGGAAGGTGATAAAAAGAAATTAGAAGATTTATCGCGTGAAATTGCAGAGTTGAATGATGAAAGAAATCGTCTTCGCGCAAAATGGGAAGCCGAACGGGAAGTAATTGATGGCATTCAGAAGAATAAAGAGGAGTTGGAAAATCTGAAGTACGAGGCCGAAAAGGCGGAGCGTGAAGGTGATTATGCCAGGGTTGCTGAGATCCGGTATGGAAAAATTAAGGAGGTTGAGGAAGATATTAAGCGTTTGAATGAACAACTGAAAATTAATCAGAATTCAGATGCTATGATTAAAGAGGAGGTCGGAAGTGAGGATATAGCATATATCGTATCACGCTGGACTGGAATTCCTGTAAACAGAATGCTGAAGAGTGAAAGGCAAAAATTGCTTGGCTTGGAAACAGAGCTTCATAAAAGAGTGGTAGGCCAAGAGGAGGCAATTTCGGCTGTTGCAGATGCTGTTCGCAGAAGTAGAGCGGGTTTGCAGGATGTGAAAAGACCAATTGGCTCATTCATCTTTTTGGGTACAACGGGAGTTGGAAAAACAGAATTGGCAAAAGCATTGGCCGAATTTCTGTTTGATAATGAAAACTACATGACTCGAATTGATATGTCGGAATATCAGGAACGTCACTCAGTTTCAAGATTGATTGGAGCGCCTCCGGGATATGTTGGGTATGATGAAGGTGGACAATTAACTGAAGCGGTTCGCAGAAAGCCATACTCTGTAGTTCTTCTTGACGAAATTGAGAAAGCGCATCCTGATGTTTTCAATATTCTTTTGCAAGTATTGGATGACGGACGACTTACGGATAACAAAGGAAGAGTTGTTGATTTTAAAAATACGATTATCATCATGACTTCGAATGTAGGTTCTTACCTGATTCAGGAAAAAATTGCAAATATGAACTCGAAGAATAGAGGCGAATTAATCTGGGAAGCGCGAAATGAAGTTCTCGATTTGTTGAAAAAGACCATTCGTCCTGAATTTTTAAACCGAATTGATGAAACCATCGTATTTACTCCGTTAGATCGGGAAGAGGTGAAGCAAATTGTTCGCTTACAGTTTGAGATGGTAAAATCGATGCTCATGAAAAATGAAATTAGTATTGAGTTGAGCGAATCTGCGGTAAATTATCTTGGAAATGCAGGATTTGATCCTCAGTTTGGTGCCCGTCCAATAAAAAGGGTACTGCAAAGGGAGGTTCTTAATGAACTTTCCAAGCAAATTTTGTCGGAAAGCATTGCTCCTAATCAGAAGATTTTAATTGATGCAGAGAATGGTGAATTAGTTTTTCGAAATTTTTAATATCAGTTAAATTTAAATCCTGCTTGCGTTGTGAGCAGGATTTATTTTTTGCTTAACTCAAAATTCGATCAATATATTACTGATTCCATTTTGATATGAATTTGGTATTGATCTTTATTTACTATTTCAAACCATTGCGGAGATTTTTTACCGCTTTTCATGCGTAATTTTTATAAATTGAGATTTAATTCAATTTCTTTGTTGCTTGATAAATTTTGAAAACTAGTATTGTAACTCTAAAATAGGACCCCATGTCTTCGATCGAATTAAAAGCCCAATGGCTTGAAAACTACAAAACAGCACCAGCTCAATTAGAAAAAATGGGTAAGATTAATGGCCTGATTAGTGCTTTTAATGCCAATGTTGATGCTGTAATTAAGGTGAATGGCAAAGGAATTCAAAACCTAATTGCTGAAAATAGCCTGAATACAGATTTGATTCTTGCAGAAGGAGAGAGTAGTATCCGTTCCAACGAAGATGCAATACGTGGTTTTCTGAATTGCTTTAAAAATGGAATTGCCGAAGAATGGTTGATTGAAGATGTTGAAGTTTTTGAATGGCTAAACAAAAATGTTGGTTACGACAAAATGCAGATGGGAGGCCAAGGCGGTATTGTGGCAAACGTGATGGCTGTTTGTGGGGTGAATTCGGTTTATGTGCATTGCGCTTCTGCACCCAAAGATCAGGCGAAACTGTTTTTAGATTTGCCTAATTTATTAACAAACGATGAAAAAGGTGAAATTAAGCAAGCGTCAAAGGTCGATCGCTCTTCTGATTTAGCATTGATTCATTGGATTATTGAATTTGATAAAGGTGATTCTATAACTTTAAATGGTGAAACTTTTGTATGTCCGAAGGCGAATCGTTTTATTGCGACTTACGATCCATTGAATTTTAAATTGCATATCGACGAGGATTTTGCAAACAGAATGTCGCAAAGCGATATTAATCCAGAATATATTATTCTTTCCGGTTATCAAATGCTTCACGAAACTCTTCATGATGGAACCAAAGGAACTGAACGAATCGATTTTTCAAAAGCTATGATTGAAAAATGGAGAGAATCTTGTCCTGATAGCTTACTACATCTTGAAGTTGCATCAACTCAAGATAAAGTAATTCGTAAATATTTAATTGATAGTTTAGTTGAAAGTGTTGATAGTTTAGGTTTTAACGAACGGGAATTAATCGATATTTTAGAAGTGATAGGTGAGGACGAATTGGCACAGAAATGTGAAGAAAATACCAATAGTTCGAACCTGTTTGAAGGAATGCTGAAGATTTATGAATATACCAAGTGCTCCAGAATGCAACTTCATATGTTTGGTTTGTACCTTACTCTTCAGGGAAAAGGATTTAAAATTTCACCGACTCAGAATAGAAATGGAATGCAGTTGGCAGCAACCGTTGCAGCAGCAAAGGCTGGAACAGGTGCTATCGATAAAAAAGAGGTTTTGCTTTGGGCTAAAGATCTTACAGTTTCAGAAGTTGGCTTAAAGGAACTCGCGGATCTGCAGAATACTGTAACCAATCTTTTTGGAGAAAATCAGCTTTTAGAAACAGGAATCTTCAGCAATGAGAAATTAGAAATTATTGCTGTGCCAACCATCTTAATCGAAAAACCAGTTACTTTGGTTGGTATGGGAG
>JAQBBZ010000358.1:0-2513 GCA_032125735.1 Labilibaculum sp. | reverse complement strand
GTTGATTTTGAAAGCTTTGATGTCCCAACTCTGTATGTGTCCATCTGCTTCCACCAATCCATACTTGCCCTAATTGTCATCCAAACTTGGATTTGCTCCAAAAATTTATTATGACCGCCATCTTTTTGACAGAGTTTTTTTGCTGTTATGACTTTGTCATCGAAAACTATTTTTTCGGAAACCCCTGCTTTGCCCAATCTTAAATCATCAAAATTAAAGATTTCACTCAAATGACATTCTTTTTGAAATGAAAATTTCATTCCCATTATCGCGTTTATTAATCCTGCTTCTTCGTTTATTTTTATTTCCATATTTTCCTTTAATTTTGTTAATTATTGTTCTTCTTCCGAAATTCCCCAAAACTCTTCTAACACAGGCCTTCCCATTTCTAAACTTTGAGTAACATATAAAACTTCCCCTCTATTGCTCTTGCCAAACCTTTGCTTAATACTTTCAACTCTAAAATACCCCCTTGCTTTTTCATAATTTGTTTGAGAAACTTTAATTCCTCCTGAAATTAAATGAGAAATCTTACGGCTGCCATACATCAAACCGGAATCATTACTTTGGTTTGCAGATATTATTGCAATATTTCTTTCCTGAGCTAAATTTGTCAATGCACCATGAATTTCATCAATTGATGTTTTTTCATCTTGTTTTGTTTTTTTGAACTCATTTGCATAATCAGGAATAGCAAGATCAATGAGCTTATTTTCATAATGATATAAATTATGTAAATAAGCAGAATAATCGCTAACACTAAGTTCGTTTCTTGGAAATGAATTTACATGAATGCCCGCTGTTATCTGATTTGTTGAGCTTAAGCTATCTATTAATCCTACTGCTTTATCAGATGTTACATAATCAACTTTTATTTTTTTAAACCATGTTGAAACCTTAAATCCTAATGCAGATGAAATTGCTGGCCTTCCCATGCAAACAGTGCATACTTGATGGTTTTTATATTGATCAAACTGTGTTTTTGTCGGTATTATATATTCTGTTTTTGGTTTTTTCTTACTAAATTTTGATTGCTTTTCCTGAGATTCTTTTTTTGTAGCAATGGAATCACAACCGCGAGGGCATTCGCCTGTCTGATTATGAAGACAGTCCCAAATCGGAATAAAGACAAAATCATTTTCTTCTTTATACAAACATTTTCCAGAAAGAATATGCTGTAGCCGAAGATTTTCTTGAGAATCTTTCATTTCAAGAGGTGTTAAAGCTGTCTCAACACCTGACATAGCTGCGTGAGTTGCTATCCAAGCCAAGAGCCATGACTTTCCGATGCCGGTTCCAGCTTGGATGATAAAGTACCCTCCTCTTCTTATTGGCCCTATCATTTCACCTATTTTTCCAGGTAAAGTAAAAAGTATTTCTGCCTTGTCGGAATCAAAAGCTTCTATCGCGAATTGCTTATCAGAAAGAGCATCTCTTGATTTCTTTATTTGATGCGTAACTGATTTAAAACCTTTCATCAATGCTTCTGCTTTTTGATATTCTCTTCCTGCAATTGCATTATCAATATCATCTCTAAATTTTATTAATCTGAGATGGGTTAGATGATCAGTTGCTTCTCTTAAATGAAAATCTGTGTTATGTAATTTATCGTGTGGTGTATTTTGTATTTCATTGTTTATTGATATTAAAAAAGTTTTTATTAATTCTTTCGAATCCGGGTCAATCCTCACTATGTTATCATATAAGGTCTGAATATACTTCCCTGGAGCCTTTTTATATTCTTTGTAATATTCTATGCAAAGTTCTGCAACAGTATTACAGTAAGGCATTTTGAGACAATTTGGTTCATATACTTTTGAAATTCTTAATAGAAAATCAGTATTTAGTACCATCTGAATCAAAATGTTTCTTTCGACTTTCGATGAATCAATTTCTTTCTTTTTTATCATTTTATTTAAATCTGTTATTAAATTGTTCTAATGCAGACAATGCGATATTTAATTGCTCCACCAAATCATTTACATCTTTTTGAACAATTGTTCTGTAAGCTCCTTCTGAAACTCTTAAATCAGATCCATTTGCATTAATTTTTACAAAGCCGGTGTGATTTGATGGAATTGTTATTAAATCTTCCAATTTTTTATTTATGCTAACAATTTTTGCTCTTTGCTTATATTCTTCGGACAACTGATGTCTTATTTTTTTGATAAGTTCTTGAGGATATTTTTCTATCAAATGTACTTCAATTTTTTCTTCTTGCGAAACATTGAAAGGTCCGGCTACTTCTCCGCATCTTCCGCAAACATTATATTTAGTTGGGAATTCATTGTCACATCTTTTGCATTTAAAAAAATCTGATGAATTTGATCTCATTTTTATTTCCTTTTTTTATATTTAATGGCTATCATATATCCTGTCTCTGGTTGGAAACCAATTACTACAAAATCGTTAAGAATTTCAAAATAACTTTCAAACATAATACAAGTTCTCAACTGCCTTCTGTCAACAACATATTTAGCCGCCCTTCGTGATATTAAGGAAATAAGAATAGG
>JAQBBZ010000357.1:0-2548 GCA_032125735.1 Labilibaculum sp. | reverse complement strand
GGGTGCGCTCTGCGCACCAGATATTTAATTTTGATTTATGGTTACTGGAGCTAAGTGTATAGGTAAATTATTTAAATCTCTTCATTTGTCAAGTCTTGAAATTTATAGTACATCTATGATTTAGCTGAACAGATGAACGCTTTTTTAATTTCCATTTCTGAGATTCATTGAAATATAAATATTGCAAAGCAGGGTACACACTTATGGATCGCTCGACTAAAAACAGACTTACAGAAAGAGAGCTTTTTCTTTTTGAAAAAGAGACGTTATTTGATAAGATTGCGAGGGCAGTTTGCAAAGCAGGGACATTGCCAAGAAAAGAATTATATGAAGCATGGGAAACTGCACGAAGAGTCAGGCGTAAATTCCGAGGCGGGAGGATTGTGGATCTTGCTTGTGGTCATGGTCTATTAGCTCATATCATGCTTATTTTAGATGACAGCTCCCCCACAGCAATTGCGGTGGATATTAACATCCCCAAGAATGCCGATAACTCACGTTTCGCTTGTTGGAATAACATTTTCAATAATTAGTAAATCGTAGAAAAACAATGATAATAAAAGAAAATCTATGATATTTACAATATTTGCACAGATAATCCCTCAAAACCAATCGTAACATGCTGTAATCATTGAAAATAAAACTAGACTTTCCCACTCTTAATATGTATAGTAATTTCAACTACATAGAGAGGTGAAATATGACAACTTCAGTCGTTCAATCAGTTACAACACAACCCGTTGGTTTTGCTCCAATTCTGCAATGCTATTTTGAACGGTGTGGTATTGCCAAAATTATTGATGATAATATTGAGCTTGATCCACGACGGAAAATTCTTACACACGGCGAAGCATCTGTGGCTATGGTTACCAGCATCCTTTTCCAGGTGTTGCAACTTTACCGAATTTGTAAATTTGCTAGCGAATCCACAGTGCTGGATGTTATTTTACCCGGCATTGCCCCGGAAGAATACTTTGATGATCGCCTGTCCGACACCCTGGATGCTATCTATGACTATGGCATTGGCAATGCGGAAATGCTTATTACTCAACACATGATCCGGGAATTTAACATCAAAAATGATATTTGCCATAACGACACGACCAGTGCATCAACTTACGGTAACTGTGATAAAAACAGAACATCCAACAGTATTGAGATCACCTTCGGCTACAGCAAGAAACATCGACAGGATTTAAAGCAATTAGTCTGGTCTCTATCTGTAAGCTCTGACAGTGCTTTTCCTCTTTTTCAAAAGGCTTATAGCGGTAACAAGGCGGATGTTGAAACCTATGTTGAGCAATGGCAAAACCTGATTGATTTGCTGGGTTATCAGGATTTTTTATATGTGACAGATTCAAAGCTAATCACCAAAGAAAATATAACTAAAATCCACAACAACGATGGATTTTTCATCGCCCCGGCACCTATGTATGAATCATACAAAGCGGTGCTACACAATGCCATTGAAAATCACGGCACAGAGACTCTTATCCGATATAAAGAACAATTTAACAGGGGATTCGAGACACCTATCGAGATAGATTATGAAGATAAAATTTACGCGTTTCGGATGATCATTTTATATGACCAAAAGGTTGCTGCCAGAAAGCGCAACGCGCTCGATGCCAGAGTTACTAAAACACAATCAATGTTTGAAGAACTTCAGGGAAAACTTAACAAATACAAACTGAAGACAGAATCGGCCATTGAACAGCGTTGTGATGCTATTTTGAAAAAAAACCGTACATCTGATTTTTTTAAGTACACCATCAGCAACAATCCTGTTACCACCTACAAAAACAAGAAAAAAGGCAGATCTGTAAAAGGTGAGACACCTGAAAAGACCGTTGTTGTAACAGACAATTTTAGTATTGAACTCCAGTATGATCAGGCAACGTTTGAGAAAGAACTTGCCCGATGTGGATATTACCCTTTAATTACCAATAAGCCGGAAGATACCTTGTCTATTGAAGAGGCCATGCTGGCGCACAAAAATCAATACAAGTGCGAACATATAAATCGTCGGGCCAAAAGCTCTCTCAATCTCGAGCCCATTTATTTACAGACCCCGGAACGGATTGAGGCCATGCTATTTCTCTTTAAGATTGCTCTTCAAGTAGTCGTACTGATTGAACGAAATGCCAGAGCCAATATTGAAAATCGAAATAGAGGTCTGGACAATTTCATGCCTAACAAAAAAGATGTTCGAAATCCAGGCACCGAGTACATGCTTGCTGAATTTCAATATATTGTAAGTGGTAAAATACCTATGTCGGGAGGACAGGTAGCAGGGTTTGTATCAGAACTAAATCCGTTGCAAAAAGATATCCTGTATATTCTGGACGTGCCTCTTGAATACTACAGCTATGAATATTTGTTCAATACCTGCTAAAACGGTTCAAACTGGAACGATCGTTTTTTCAACCCTCTCGCCTGACCATTAACGTGAGATTAAATAATTATTTCCGATTTTCAAAGAGCGAAACGTGAGGTTAATGAGATTGTTCTTTTAATTGTTGAATTTGTTTTCGGGTAGGTGGTTATG
>JAQBBZ010000356.1:0-3068 GCA_032125735.1 Labilibaculum sp. | reverse complement strand
GAGTTCATGTTTGAAAGTAATGTTGGGGCTGGTTTACCGGTTATCAGCACGATTAACAGTTTGGTTCATACTGGCGATAAAATTGTTGGAATTGATGCTGTAGTTTCAGGAAGCTTAAACTTTATAATGAATGAGTTTAATAATGGTAAATCATTTGTTGAAGCAGTTAAGATGGCAATGGAGCAAGGCTTTACCGAACCGGATCCTAAAATTGACCTAAGCGGAATGGATGTATTAAGAAAGCTTTTAATATTATCGCGCGAAGCTGGTTACAAACTGGAAGTTCAGGATGTAGAGCATGAACCTATGATTCCATTATCTTGTCTGAATGGTAAAACTGCAGAGGATCTGATCCGCGACCTGGAGGCTCATAATGATCATTTTGAGGCTTGGAGAACTGTCATGGCTGAAAAAAATATCAGATACAGATACATTGCTTCCTTTAATGATGGCAAAGCCAAGGTAAGCCTACAAGAAGTAACGCCTGATCATCCATTTTATGACATTCATGGTAAAGACAATGTGATTTCGTTAAAAACAAAGTGGTACAACGATCAGCCATTGATTATTAAAGGTGCCGGAGCTGGTGCAGAAGTAACAGCCTCAGGGATTTTTGGCGATATTATTAGAATTACCAGCAATTAATTACCAACAAAGAAAATTGAATAACATGTCAGATAGTGTGAAAGTTTTTGCTCCAGGCAGCGTTTCGAACGTTGGTTGCGGTTTCGATATATTAGGATTTGCCATCGATGGGGTGGGCGACGAAATGATTCTTAAAAAAAATGATCAGAATAAAATAATTATTCAAGCGGTAAAGGATTATGAGGATCTTCCTACCGATCCAAAGAAAAATGTTGCAGGTGTGGCCATTCAGGCTTTATTGGATGATTTGGGAAGCGATCAGGGTTTTGATGTTGAGATTGTTAAGCATATCAAGCCTGGCAGTGGAATTGGTTCAAGCGCAGCAAGTGCTGCAGGCGCTGTTGTTGCAGTAAATGAATTATTGGGCAAGCCATATACCAGAATGCAATTGGTCGATTTTGCAATGAAAGGTGAAGAAGTTGCGTCGGGTGATGTTCATGCCGATAATGTAGCTCCGGCAACACTAGGTGGGTTTTGTCTAATCCGAGCTTATGATCCTTTGGATGTAATTCATATTCAGCCACCAGCAAATCTATGGTGTGCTGTTATCCATCCTCAAATTGAAATCAAGACAAAAGAAGCACGGGAAATATTGTCTCCTGAAATTCCTTTAAAAAAGGCAATTCGTCAGTGGGGAAATGTAGCCGGTTTAATGGCCGGACTTTATACTTCCGATTACGATTTAATAGGTCGCTCGCTTGAAGATCATATCATTGAGCCACAAAGGAAAGTGTTGATTCCGGAATTTGATGAATTAAAACGATCCGTTATGGAAGCTGGAGCCTTGGGCTGCAGTATCTCCGGATCCGGGCCTTCGGTATTTGCATTGGCAAATGGAAAGGAAGCTGCAGATGTTATTGCTGCCACTATGGATACTGTGTATAAACGCACGGGTATAGATTACAAAATATACGTGTCCAAAGTAAGTGAAGGTGGAGTGAAAATTCTGTAAATGGAAGTAATTAGTTAGGAAATCGGATAGATTTCAATTCAATAACTTGAAGAAAGAAATTACGGTGAAATATTTTAGTACAAATAATACAGAGATACGTTATAGCTTTAAGGAAGCTGTAATTAAAGGGCTTGCGCCGGATAACGGATTGTTTTTTCCAGTTTCGATACCAAAGTTGGAGGATGATTTTTTTAAACGTTTGCCTGAATTAAGCTTGCCGGAAATAGGATTTGAAGTGGCCAGACATTTTGTTGGTGATGATATTTCAGATGCTGATTTGAAGAAAATTACCGAAGAGGTGCTTAATTTTCCGATTCCTGTGGTGCCGATTGAAGATGGCGTTAATACTTTAGAGCTGTTTCATGGCCCAACTTGCGCATTTAAAGATGTCGGTGCCAGATTTATGTCACGATGTCTTAGTGCTTTTGCAAAGCAGGATCAGGACGAAGTAACAATTTTGGTTGCAACTTCAGGAGACACCGGTAGTGCAGTTGCTAATGGGTTTTTAGGAGTTGAGGGAGTAAATGTTGTTATATTATATCCTGCAGGTAAGGTAAGTAAGATTCAAGAGCAACAATTGACCACAATGGGACAAAATATTACTGCTCTTGAGGTTGACGGGACCTTTGATGATTGTCAGGCATTGGTGAAAACAGCTTTTGGTGATGCTGATTTAAATGCGAAATTGAGTTTGACTTCGGCTAATTCAATTAATATAGCTCGTTTATTGCCACAAAGTTTCTACTATTTTTATGCTTGGGCGCAATTGCAACCAACCGATAAAAAAGTTGTGTTTTCAGTACCTAGTGGGAATTATGGAAATCTTACAGGAGGATTGTTGGCAAAACAAATGGGCTTGCCGATCGATTCATTTATTGCATCAGCAAATATAAACAAGGTTGTGCCAGATTATTTGAATACAGGGAAATATGAACCGAAAGCTTCAGTTCAAACCATTTCAAATGCTATGGATGTTGGAGCTCCAAGTAATTTTGCCCGTATGATGGAATTGTATCAGGAGAAACATGCGGATATCATTAAAGATGTAAAAGGAGCTTGGTTTTCTGATGAAGAAACACAGGCTGCGATAGCAGATGTATATAATAGAAATAAATACATTCTTGATCCACATGGTGCTGTTGGGTATTTAGGTTTGAAAAAATACTTAAATACGGAAAGTGAAGTAGGCGTCTTTCTTGAAACAGCACATCCTGCAAAATTTAAGGATACAGTTGAAAAGGTACTGAATACTGAAATTAGAGTGCCGGATTACCTTCAGGAGTGTTTAGGGAAAGAAAAAAAGAGCATATTAATAAGTAAGGATTTTTCAGCCTTTAAAAGCTTCCTTTTGCTTAAATAAAGATATCGTAAAAGGCTGTCATTGTTTATGAACAGCCTTTTGTTACTAATCATCTCATAATGATATAGATCATTAGAATGTTTGTTTTAAATGAAATTTGAGAAGATCGGG
>JAQBBZ010000355.1:0-26666 GCA_032125735.1 Labilibaculum sp. | reverse complement strand
ATTCTATTATGGTGTAGGATTTGGTATTCGTTTACACAACGAAAATCTAGTCTTTAAAACCATACAGTTACGCCTTGCTTTTTATCCAAAAGCGCCCTCCGATTTTAATCAATTTGAATATCGCATATCTGGGGAAGAAAGACCTAAGTTCAATGATTTTAGAGTCACTCAACCAGAAGTTGTTCCTTTCGAATAGTAATGGATTCTTTTCAATGCTAAAAAACTAAATATTACTTTCTTTCCAATTAGCATGTTTTAGATACAGCCATGAGCTCAAACCCATAAATCCTGCATAAAAATACTCCGAAATCCATACACCTGAAATTGGCATCTTAAAAACTACGATTAATAGGTATACTCCGCCCAAATAACAAGCTAAAACCGCCATCTCGAGCAACATAGCATGAAAAGTATTTCCACTGCCTGAAACACCATGAAAAAGAGTCACTGCAACAGGGAAAATCAAAGTCGCACCAAAAACCACATACAATACAGGTTTCGTTTCAGCGATCAAGCTTAGCTCCACGGTATAAATTGAAATGACTTGTTCTGGAATAATAATACAGATACCAACCAATGCTAAAACAGACAGAAATGAGAGTTTTACTGTTCGCCAAATTACCGGCATCACCTCATTGTAAGCTCCCTCCCCAATCACCTGACTCACCAACGTGCTGGCGGCGGATGCGAAAGACCAAACCGGCACCATCATCAACACATAAATACTTCTTACAATATTTGAAATTGCCAGTTCTCTTTCGCCCATCCTTTCTACCATCAAAAAGAAAACAAACCAACACGATAAGGCGAGAAAATTCTGAATCATCATTGGAAAAGACACTTTAATTAATCGAGTATACAACTCCCAATCAATCTTCATAAATTTGAACAACTCATATGTTTTAACAGGTACTTTTTTTAGCGTATAAACAATGAAAAATACCATTACACAAGCTTCTGAGATTACTGAAGCAATTGCTGCACCTTTTATCCCCATCTCAGGAAATCCCCACTCTCCAAATATCAGAACGTAATCAAAAAACACATTGATTATTGCCATAAAGGCAGTACTCCAACCAAGTATTTTTGTTTTTCCTACACCTATGTAAAAGCCTCTAAACAATAGATTAACACAGGCAAACATGATTCCCCATGCACGATACGAGATGTATTCCATACTGGCATCATATATTGCATTCGATTTCACGATGGCTTTCAAAATAGGTGGAGCCTGAATTTCCATAAATCCTACCAATAGAACAGCTAAAACCAGTAAAAAATACAAAGCATGATCGAAGGTTTTACCCACAAGTTTTAGATTGCCTTCTCCAACTCTTCTGGCAATAACAATTTGAGCTCCCAATCCAAAACCCCAGGCAAGCATAACAATTGCAAAATAGAAGATTGTCGCAATTGCAGCTGCACCCAAGGCTGTTTCACTTAAATGCCCGAGAAATGCAGTATCCGTCACAGCAATTATATTCTGCGCGACACTACCTATAATAATAGGATATGCAATTTTCCAAATACTTTTATAACTGGTTTGCGTTTTCAATTTGGTAATTTATTTAAATCAGTGCCACTTACAATCATCACAAACAACACTACTGGAACAAAAAAATCGTCATCCCAAAATTGCCGAAAAATATCGGAATTGGGATGACGATTTATTTATTTTTACAGCTTTTTTTTGCCTCTTATTTCAAATAGTCATCGAAATAATTGCTCACTTTTTGTTTCAAATGAATACGGTCGCGCCCACGTACGTTGTGCTCTGCACGAGGATATGGAAAATAATCAACCTGAACATTATTCTTTATGCACTCACGAACAAAATTCAAACTGTGCTGCCATAGAACGGTATTATCTATTGCTCCCTGACAAATTAAAAGCTTTCCTTTTAAATCCTTTGCTTTCGCAATTAACGAGGTTTTTGCATATCCTTCAGGATTCTCTTCAGGAGTATCCATATAGCGCTCTCCATACATCGCTTCGTACCATTTCCAATCAATTACCGGACCTCCAGCCACAGCAACTTTAAACACATCAGGATAATTTGTAATTAATGAAATGGTCATGAAACCACCATAACTCCAACCATGAACACCAAAACGATCGGCATCAACATATGGCAATGATTTCAAAAACTCAACACCTTTCATTTGATCAGCCATTTCCGGCTGACCGCACTGACGGTGAATTACAGCTTCAAACTCTTTCCCTCTATTTGATGATCCCCTGTTATCCAAAACATAGATTAAATAACCATTCTGAGCCATATATTGCTCCCATAAAGATGCTCCTCCCAACCAATTATTAGTTACCATTTGTGCATGAGGACCTCCATAAACGTAAACAACTACCGGATATTCTTTGTTTGGATCAAAGTCTGCAGGTTTCACCATACGGTAATGTAAATCAGTTTTTTCATCTGCCGATTTAATTGTTCCCAAAGAAATTTCACCTAAATTATAATCAATTAGCTTATTTTCTGCATTCACCAATTCTTTTATCACTTTGCCTTTTGCATCAGCAATATTAATTTTCCGTGGCACATTTAAGCTACTATAATTATCAATAATGTATTTGCCATCAGCACTAGCCTGAACTGCATGAGTCCCCTCATCCATCGTTAATCGAATGCGCTTGCCTGTTTTTAAATTCAATTTGTATGCATGTCTTTCTATCGGGCTCACTTCCGTGGATACAAAAAATAGGTTCTTCTCTCCATTATCGAAACCTAAAATCTCGGTAATTTCCCAATCTCCTGATGTTAATTGCTTGATTAATTTACCTTCAACATCATACAAATAAGCATGATTAAAACCATCCCGATTATTAGTCTGATAAATAAATTGATTTGGATTATTCTTTAAGAAAATCAGTTCATGTGAAGGCTCTACCCATCTATCATCTTTTTCTTCGAACAGAGTTTTTACAAATTTACCAGTAGCGGCTTCATACTTATTTAATTTAGCATGATCCGATGCACGATTCAATACTTGAATATAAATAAATTTCCCATCTGCACCCCAGCTGATATTCGTCAAATATTGATCCGAACCAAAATCATCAGGCTGAATCCAAACTGTAGATTTATCCTTAAGATTATAAACACCCAAACTTACCGCTTCACTTCCCATTCCAGCCATCGGATATTTAATTTCCATTAAATCACCAACTCGTGTGCTGATATCTACCAACGGAAATGAGCTAACCTTACTCTCATCCTTACGATAAAAGGCCAGATACTCCCCTTTTGGATCCCAAAAAATCCCATCGTTTATACCATACTCACTTCTACTAACTGTCTGTCCGTTTACAATATTCTTATCCTCATCAGAGGTTATCGCCAACTCATTTCCATCCGTACTGCTTATGTACAAGTTATTTTCAATCGTATATGCAATTGATGAATTACCTGCACAAAATTCAGTATTTTCTGCCTGAGAGTTAATTTCCAATTTTAATAAAAGCTTCTTAGTAAGCAAATCAATTTGTAGTAATTTACCTCCATAAATATATTCAATCACATCTTCACTTATCCATGAATATTTTGGGAATCGACTTATTTCTTCAATTCCTGCTGACTTTAAGATCTCATTTAAATCTGCAAGACAATAAACGACCTTCGCCTCTTCTCCTGGCTTAGCTGCCATAATTTCATTATTTGAAACATAGGATATCAGGTTACTCTCGCCTTTCCATGATAATTGAGATAAGTTTTCGGGGTAAAACTTGCCCCATTGACCCAAAATAGCATCTTCCATACTCAGTTTTTTTGTTTGAGCATTAGTAGCCGAAAAAAGGGCACAAATAACTAGTAAATAGGTTAAAAGGAATATTCTTTTCATCGTGTTTGTTGTTGTTGTTATATTTCTTTTCAAAAAATTCGTCTCCAAATGTATCCTTTTTGTTAGAAATACAGTAAGAATGGGAGAATAATTAAACCAAACGATCACCAATTACTTTGGAAAAAATCAAAGTAAGAACGAAAAACTCAATCAATAGCGAATTAGCAATACAAATCAGTCGTATCGCATACTCTCAGCTTTGAGAAGTAGTTTATTCTTTCTAAATTGGCTTAATAAATTTTAAGTTAGACAAGATGCCGAAGAAAAAAATACCTAATAGCGTTAAATTTCTAATTATAATCGTACTTGCAGCGATAGTTACATTTTTGATTTTACGTCAGAATAGTGCAAAGAATGATGTAATTGAAGCGGAGGAAACTACAGAAGCTTCCATAATGGAAGATGTAGATCAATCTGCGAATATTTTTAAATACAATAATATTCTCTTTAGTCTTCCATCTCCGTACCAAATTTCCTTGCTTCTTGAACAATCAGGAATCCCATACAATAAGGATTTGTTGCATAGTACAAGCAAAGCAAGTGACTACGTTGAAAATTTCAGCAAAGCAGTAAATTTCGGTATTTATGGATCTGATTTAGGATACATTAATATTTATCGTCAAACTCAAGATGCTGCGAGTTACTTTGCAGTTTTAAAAATTATTTCTCAAGAAATTGGATTATACAACGCAATGGATAAACAAACCGTTGAACGTATTGAAAATAATATAGAAAACAGAGATTCATTATTAGTTATCGTAAGTAATACCTATCGTAAAATAGATAACTACTTAAAAGCTAATGATAGAGAAAACACTGGAGCATTAATTCTAGCAGGAGGATGGATAGAATCCATTTATATTCTAACCCAACAAATCAAAACGATCCCAAACAAAGAACTAATGGGGAGGATCTCTGAACAGAAAAGACCTCTTGAAAATTTAATAAAGATATTAGTACCTTACTCTAATGAGTCTAAAGATTTCTACTTTTTAGTTGATCGATTAATTGATTTGGCCTACACATTTGATGAAATTGAAGAAAAATACACCTATGTTCCTCCAATCACTGATCCTCGAAACAAACTAACAATTGTAAAAAGTAAATCTGAGTTGGTCATGAACAAAGCTCAATTAGCTGCAATTACTGATAAAGTAAGTGTTATTCGTAACCACATCATCAAGTAATCCAATAAAAAAAAACACAATTTATGAATCGCTACTATACCTTTTTGCTTATATTATTATTTACAGGCCTTTGCCTTAATTCTAACGCCCAGTCGGACGTTACACTGCAAAACTGTACAAAATATCTTGAGCCTAATTTTATTTCAGATGGGCAACAGTATAAGGCTTTGTTATCTGGAAGTGAAGTTGCAGAATTTCACACAACCTTTTATGCCAATAATTACTACCGAATAGTTAGTGCGACTGGCAAAATGGAGAAAAATGTAATTTTTTCAATTTACGATGAAGAGAATCATTTACTATTTTCCAATAAGGATCATCAAAATTCGCCGTATTGGGATTTTCAATTTACAAATTCGATGAATTGTACCATCGAAGCTAAATTAAATCAAAAAGAAGTTACATCAGGTTTTGTTCTTCTATTGATAGGATTTAAACAATAATGTGATTCTAATCTTCCATTACCACTAACTCTCAGATTTTATGAGTGAACGAATTCTTAAGGCTTTAATGCAACTTTTTGCAATCATTGCTCACCCAAAAAGTTCAGCAATCGAGAGGCGAAGAATGGTTTCAAAGTATCTCAAACAACAACTTGATCATGAAACAGCTGAAGAATATCTCAGCTTATATGATCAACACTATGAGGCAATCCAGAAACGTACCACTCGTAACACTAAAATTAAAAAATATACTTCAGCCAACTCGGTTAGAGTACTTCGTATATGCACAGAAATAAACGAAGAACTTGTTGTTCGCCAAAAAATTATTGTTCTAATTCAACTATTAGAATTCCTTAAATCGGAAGATGAAATTAGTGAACAGGAATTTGCCTTTGTTGAAACTGTTGCCGACACTTTTAACCTGCCTGCTGGCGGGTATGATCGCTTAAAGAATTTTGTTCTTAACGATTTTGATGAAATCATTCGATCTGAGCGTTTACTTACCGTTAATAATGAAGAGAAATCATTTGAGATAGGAGAACATTATTACTGTGCAGGATTAGTTGGTGAAATTAAAATTCTTCGCCTTAAGCGAGTTGATATGTTTGTGTTACGCTTTAAAGGGATAGAAGAACTGTTCATGAACGGGCAGAATCTTAATCCAGAGAGAGTACATCTTTTAACCCAAGGTTCATCCATCCGCAATCCTAAAATTGATCCTATTTATTTTAGTGATATCGCAACCACCTTTCATCGCGATCAGGAACACAAAAGAGTTGTATTCGAAACTAAAAATATTGAGTATCGATTTAAAGAAAATAATATTGGTATTCACAACCTTTCTTTCAAGGAAGAATCGGGAAAAATGGTTGGTATTATTGGATCAAGTGGTGCTGGTAAAACAACGCTTTTAAATGTTTTAAACGGTTCCGAAAGTCCCAGTGATGGAACTGTTGAAATTAATGGATATAATATTGTAACCGACAAATCAAAACTGGAAGGTGTTGTCGGCCATGTGTCTCAAGATGATTTACTTATAGAGTCTCTAACCGTTTTCGAAAACTTATATTTTAACGCAAAACTTTGTTTCGACAAATATCGCACTTTTCAACTTATTAGAATTGTATTAAACTTACTTAAAGATTTAGGATTGTACGATGCCCGAAATCTTAAGGTGGGAAACCCATTAGATAAAAAAATTAGTGGTGGTCAGAGAAAGCGATTAAATATTGCCTTGGAACTGATTCGTGAACCGTCTGTATTGTTTTTAGATGAGCCAACCTCTGGTTTATCATCAAGAGATTCTGCAAAAATCATGGATCTGCTTAAAAACCTTGCATTAAAAGGGAAACTGATTTTTGTAGTAATACATCAACCTTCATCAGAGATATTTAAAATGTTTGACCGTTTGTTAATTCTAGATACTGGCGGTTATCTAATTTTTAATGGAAATCCCCTTGACGCAATAACCTATTTTAAATCGCAAACGATGCGGGCAAATCGCACCGAAAGCGAATGCTCCTCTTGTGGTAATGTTGACGCTGATCAAATTTTCAATATTATTGAATCAGAAGTATTAGATGAATATGGTAATCCTACTCAGGTAAGGAGGGTGTCCCCAACTCAATGGTACAAAAAGTATCATGAATATGTTAGTGTAACTAAAACAATTGAGGATACAACAGAACTCCCTCCTGTAACATTCAAGATTCCAAATATCTTAAATCAATTTCGTGTATTTGTAAAAAGAGATGTAATCTCTAAACTGGCAAATCGTCAATACTTATTTATTAATTTATTTGAAACGCCATTACTGGCCTTTCTTTTAAGCTATATTATTAAGTTTTACAACATTGATGCCGGCAATGATTTAGGTTATACATTTAGCAACAACAGCAACCTACCTGTTTACCTTTTCATGTCGGTAATTGTAGCCTTATTTATTGGCTTAACACTTAGTGCAGAAGAAATTATTAAAGACAGGAAGATTCTGAAGAGAGAACGGTTTCTAAACTTAAGCAAATTTAGTTATCTACTTTCAAAAATCGTCATTCTATTCTCAATATCAGCATTTCAAGCTTTTTTATTTACTCTAATTGGCAACTCAATACTTGAGATTAAAGGAATGTTTTTTGAGTACTGGCTAGCTCTATTCAGTGCTTGGTGCTTTGCCAACATGTTAGGTTTAATTATCTCTGACAGCTTTAAAACAGTTATTACAATTTACATTTTAATTCCCTTTATCCTAATACCACAACTAATTCTGAGTGGTATAATCGTAAAGTTCGATAAACTTAATCCTACCATTTCAACTCCAAACAACATTCCTTGGTATGGAGAAATTATAACTGCTCGTTGGGCATATGAGGCATTAGCGGTAAAACAATACAAAGACAACGAGTACACTGCAAATTTTTATGTATACGAAAAGTTGATGAGTAAAGCGGATTATCGCAAAAACTATTGGTTACCGATATTAAAGAACAAATTAAATACTAGTGAACGATACCTTAACATTCCCGAAAAGAAGAAAGAATTAGCTGAAAACTTATTACTTCTTCGTAATGAACTTTCGATAGAAGAACTTGATAAGATTGCAATGCAATTTGATCAATTAGATCATCTTAATCCCAACGACTTAAATGCAGAGGTTATTAAGACGACACGAGATTATTTCGATAAATTGAATCGTTACTACATCAATTTATACAATGTTTCGAATCGCAAAAAGGATGAACGTTTAGTAGAATTGCAGAAAAAATTTGTAGACAAACAATCATTTGTGAAAATGAAAAAATCGTATGCGAACGAAGGTCTTTCTGAATTTGTGAGAAATAGTAATGACATTGAACGAATTATTGAATACAAAGGAAAGTTATTCCAGAAAATTGATCCTATTTACAGAAACCCTGACGGGATTTTTATTAAAGCACATTTTTACGCTCCACAGAAAAGGATATTTGGACAGTATTACGATACCTATTGGGTAAATATCATGGTAATATGGCTATCTACATTTTCTCTATACATCATTCTGTATTACAGTTTATTTAAGAAATTTTTAGGGATTTTTGATCAAAAATTTAATAAAAAAAGATTCGAACGATAAATCTTAAAAAAATCAGCACATAAAAAAAACCGCAAGTTAAACTTGCGGTTTTTATATATCTAACAGATTTACTCCTCTTCGATCATTGTGAATGGGATCTTAATAATAGACTGATAATCCTCTCCAGCTTCTAACATATCCTCGTCATCAGATTCATAATACCAGTTTATACCAACCTTGAGCCCACGCTTAAATATAATCTCAAGTTTTTTAAACACATCGAGTAAACATTTCGAAGAACTAGTATTAAAATATTCAAGTCTAATATTTACAGTTGTTTCTTCCTTTGGTTCACTAATATATGCATCAAGCCATTCAACAACCGGCTTATAAAAGTCTAACGAATTCTCAGGAATTGACCGTCCTGAAATTAAAAACGAACCTTCATTTCCATCAAAATTTATGTTTGGTGTTTTGGGGCTACCTTCTATAATAAGTGAATTCATGAAAATCTATTTTTGTTTGTTATTAAATAATTACATCTATAGCTAGAAACAAATAATTTGGGTTGTAATCAAAAAACTGGTATTCCATATTATTTCCACTTTTTCTCGCAATATCAACCATACCTAATCCACCGCCTCCTTTATCTGAGAACTGCTCGTTATCTAATATAATCCGATATAAACTTTGAGTTTCTGTAGAAGACAATGTATTAATTTGATCTATTCTATCTCGAATAAGTCTTAATCCATCAATTTTAATAAAATTCCCAGCACAAATTCGATATTGAGTTCCTTCATCACGTAAAATTAAAACACCAAATTTTTCATAAGTAACATCAAAATCTGAAGGAACCTCACCGTGATGATATAAATTCTGAACCAATTCAACTAATATGTTAAAAATCTTCCGGTACAGCTTAGGTGATTCATTTCTGGATTCCAAAACCTTCTCAATCGACTGTAAGATTTCAGTAACATTTTCGTCTTCAACTCTGCCCATGTAGTTATAGATAGCATCTTCATCTACCTTTTCTGAATACCACTGGTTTAAATCAAAGTTCATAAATAATATAGTTATTGTTACTCGCTAGACAAATATAATAAAATATCGTTGAGCTGATGTAGATCCAGAATCAATTTTCTAAATTAATCTCTTTTATATTTATCACTCTTTTTGCCATCGAACATCGAATATTTTTGAAATTTACATTCCAAAGGACCATTAAACAATGTGATTTTTCGAGAAGGACGCAATCCAATGCTGTGAAAGCATTCTTCAGAGTAACTTAATATCCATGCGTCATATCCAGCAAAATGATGTTTTAAACGCTCTCCTATCATGGAATACAATCCTTCGAGATCTTGAATTTTCAATCTCTCACCGTAAGGAGGATTTGTAATCATCAAGCCTTTTTCAGTTGGCGGTACAAATTGTTGGAATGGAGTAATTTTCAGATCTATTTTTCTACGCAAACCTGCATTTCGGATATTAGCCTCAGCAATTTCAATCGCTTTATCAGAAATATCAGATCCGAGTATCTTTCCCTCGTAATCAATTTCAGTTTCTTCATTATAGATATCTTCCCACATATCTTCATCGTAATCTTTCCATTTTTGAAAAGAAAATTCTTTACGATACAATCCAGGAGGAATATTATAAGCAATAAGAGCTGCTTCAATTAAAAGAGTTCCAGAACCACACATTGGGTCAATAAAATTCATTTTTTTATCCCAATCCGAAAGCAAAATCATACCTGCGGCCATCACTTCATTAAGAGGAGCTGCTGTTTCAGCAATACGATATCCTCTTTTGTGTAATGATTCACCAGAACTATCAAGAGAAACTGTACAGGTGTTTCTGTCAATGTGTACATTAATTCTTAAACTTGGGTTAACAACACGAACATTTGGACGATCTCCAGTTTTATCGAAAAATTGATCAACAATAGCATCTTTTACACGATAGGTTACAAACTTTGAATGTTTGAAATCTTCTGAACTAACGGTACTGTCAATGGCAATTGTTTCGCGATTTGTAATGTACTCACTCCAATCTAATTCCTGGATACCTTTATACAACTCATCCGTATCCTTAGCGGTAAATTTATGAATTGGTTTAAGAACTCGGGTTGCTGTTCTTAAATGTAGATTAGCTTTATACATTAAGCTTTTATCTCCTACAAAGCTCACAGCTCGCTTTAAGATTCTAATCTCTTCTGCACCTAATTGTTCCAATTCCTGAAACAATACTTCCTCTAAACCTTGAAAGGTTTTTGCAATTAATCTGAATTTACCCGAGTCTGTCTTCAAAACTATCTTTTTTTAATGTCTCTTAATCATTTCAAATAACGGTTACAAGAAAAACAATTCCTTATGCATTTCAAAAACTAAAGCTTCCGATCCGTATTTCGAGTACAAAATTAATCTTTAGCACTTAAAAACATAGGCTTTTAAGAAGATATTAATAAAAAAAACCGGAAGTTGAACTTCCGGTTAGTATCTTTACTTATTCGTTTGCTAATTCTTTGAGATAAATTTTGGGATTACTCAGTACTTCTACAGCCTTTTTAATAAAATCATTATTCTTATTTACGACCTTGTAATACTCCGAACTTTCCCACAAATCTCTGGCAAGAAGTGCTTTCACATGAAGTTTTAAATCATTAACCGAAGCAAGATAATCCACTTCATTTTTCTTAATCCCTTCTTTTTCCCCCATAGCAACAATCTCTTGAAGCATCTCTTCACTCACTTCAAAGTTTTTATCAAAATCTTCGAATTTCGCATATTTATTTCTCAATTTACCCAAGTTTGAATCCATATAATTCACAACAAATGGATAAACCACATTTTTACGAACCAATAAATTAAAATATTTAAAATTGGCAGTTGTATCAATTGGCATGAAAATATCAGGCATAATACCACCACCACCATACACAACTCTCTTTTCTACCAATGTATTATATTTTAGCGAATCAGGAAAGTGAATACTATCGGCACTTATCATTTCGCCGGATTTGTATCTGTTTAATATATCTAAGTGATAATCTTTTAAACCTTTCTCGTAAGGCTTCTGAATACATCTTCCTGTTGGAGTGTAGTAATGCGCTGTGGTTAAACGAATCATCGAACCATCAGATAACGGAAACTGGCGTTGAACTAAACCTTTTCCAAAAGATCTACGTCCAAGAATTAATCCTCTATCCCAATCCTGAATTGCACCGGATACAATCTCCGATGCGGAAGCAGACCCTTCATCAATAAGCACAATAACTTTCCCTACTTTAAAAATGCCTTTTGCGGTAGATATGTTTTCCTGTCTTGGATTTGTTAATCCTTTCGTATAAACAATCAACCGGTCTGATTCGAATAATTGATCAACAATCTCTATTGCCGCTTGCATATATCCTCCTCCATTACCTCTTAGGTCGAGAATCAGATCCTTCATATTCTCAGCTTTTAATTTAATCAAAGCTTCCAGAAATTCTTCCGAAGTTGTTGCTGCAAATCGATTCAACTTAATGTACCCAATTTGTTTGTTAATCATATAAGATGCATCCAAACTATAAATTGGAATATTATCTCGCGTAATCACAAAATCAATTAATTCTTTTTCATCTTTTCTTTTCACCA
This sequence comes from Labilibaculum sp., assembly GCA_032125735.1. Classification (GTDB taxonomy): domain Bacteria; phylum Bacteroidota; class Bacteroidia; order Bacteroidales; family Marinifilaceae; genus Labilibaculum. The sequence goes on along the minus strand of JAQBBZ010000355.1, from coordinate 14,492 downwards.
CAAGGCTTACCAATGTTCCTTTATCCCCACGTAACTTCTTCTGAACATCTTTATTTTTCAATCCTATTGATGCAACATTCTCTTTATCAATTTTCAATATTCGATCTCCGGCACGAAGCCCTACCTTTTCCGATGGACCACCAGGAATGGTTGCTACGACCATTAAAGTATCACGTAAAATATTAAACTGAATGCCAATTCCACTGAAACTTCCTTGCAATGGTTCATTCATTTCCTGAATCTCATCTTTACTGATATAAACCGAATGTGGATCTAATTCAGCCAACACTTTTACAACAGCATCTTCGGTTAAACGCTCAAGGTTAACCGTATCAACATAGAACGCATCGATTAACGCCAATAAATTTTGATATTTTATCGCTTGATTCTTCACCGTTTGAGCCTTTAATCCCCCGACATAAATAAACAGGCTGACCAGACAGATAGAAACCACGTTCCTCAAAAATAATTTCTTACTACTCATATAAATTATGCTTTTAAATAAATTTTGCGCAAATTGATTCCTTATTCCAGAAGTTCCCGAAAGATACAATTTTTATAAGAACTAAAAGTATTGAACAATACAAACATGGAACATAAATCGAACATACTTTTAATTGGCTTTAATAATTCATTGAACATTGAATCAATGACTCAAATCGCTTTTAAAAATTGTAACACAGGACAGGAAGCAATCGAATTAATCATCGAAGAAAATTTTGATTTAATAATTTCAAAATACCAATTAAATGATCAAAATTCTATCGAATTAAATCAATCCCTTCAATCCATTAAAAGTTACTATGCAAATAGTACACCAAAAAAAATTAAGCTTCTTATTATTACTACTAATTTAGAGGAAGAACAGATCTGCAAGGATAACAAACTACTTTTTTTCCCTGATACTCTCAATTTAAAATCACTAATATTGAAACTCATAGAATTACCAATTGAAGCTAAAAGAGGTGACAAGAAAGCCGTTATTATTAATTTTAAAGATCTTTTTGTTCGAGTTGATAACAATCGTGAGTTTATACAAACAGTTTTCGTCAAGTTTTTTGAAATTCGAGATGCTCGAATTCAAGATATCAAAGTACCTTTAACAAATGGCGATTTTAAACTTGCAAAAGATGCAGCACATAAACTGAAAGGAGTACTCGCAAATTTCTCCATGGAGGAAGCACGAACCACCATCATCGAATTAGAAAAACATATTTTAGATAAGGATCAGGAATTATCCCTTCAAAAATTAGATCAATTAATTGCTGACATTGAGAATGCCCGAGAGTTTTACCTTGCCAACCTAGATCAATTTAAAATCTAACATCTCTTCAAAGTAAAAAAAAAAACGCAATACCTTCAATCGAAGATATTGCGTTGCAATTTATATATAGCTATATTTTTTAGCCTTTACGGTGGTGTTTTATTCCCATTCGATAGTTGCTGGTGGTTTTGAACTTATGTCATAAACAACTCTGTTAACACCTTTCACTCCATTAATAATCTTGTTCGAAATTTTCGCAAGAAATTCATATGGTAAATGTGACCAGTCTGCTGTCATCCCGTCAGTTGAACCAACAGCTCTCAAGGCAACAACACTTTCGTAAGTTCTCTCATCTCCCATTACTCCAACAGACTGAACTGGCAACAACATCGCTCCTGCTTGCCAAACTTCATCATACAATCCTTCTTCTATCAATCCTGAGATAAAGATATGATCAACCTCTTGAAGAATTCTAACTTTTTCAGCTGTTACATCTCCTAAAATACGAATACCTAAACCTGGCCCTGGAAATGGATGACGACTAATGAATTTATCTTCAAGTCCCAGACTTCTTCCTACTCTTCGAACCTCATCTTTAAAAAGCAACTTCAAAGGTTCTACCACCTTTAATTTCATAAAATCAGGCAATCCACCAACATTATGGTGAGACTTAATGGTCTGAGACGGACCTCCATTTACTGATACTGATTCAATAACATCAGGGTAAATAGTACCTTGTCCTAGCCACTTAGCATTTTCAACTTTATGAGATTCTGCATCGAAAACCTCAATAAAAGCATTACCTATTATTTTTCGCTTAGTTTCAGGATCGGTAACTCCAGCCAAAGCAGAAATAAATTTCTCGCCAGCATCAACACCAATCACATTCAATCCTAAGGTTTCATATTTCTTTAACACATCAGTAAACTCATTCTTACGCAACAAGCCATTATCAACAAAAATACAATACAGATTTTTGCCGATTGCTTTGTGAACTAACATAGCAGCTACTGTTGAATCAACACCTCCCGATAAGCCAAGAATAACTCTATCATCCCCCAGTTTTTCTTTTAACTCAGCAACAGTTGTTTCAACAAATGCATCTGGTGTCCAGTTCTGGTGACAACCACAAATATCTACGATATAATTCTTTAACAGAATACTTCCTTCTGTTGTATGATACACTTCAGGATGAAACTGAATTCCGTAGGTTGTCTCACCTTCAATTGCAAACGCAGCATTCTCTACATCAGAAGTACTTGCAATTACATTATAATTTGAAGGCATTCTTTCAATGGTGTCACCATGCGACATCCATACTTGTGAATTCAAACTAACGCCTTTCAATAATGCGTTGCTATTATCTACAGAAGTTAGGTTAGCACGACCATATTCACGCTTATTTGAAGCCATCACTTCTCCACCAAAACAGTGAGCTAAATGTTGAGCACCATAACAAACACCAAGAAGTGGTAATTTACCTTTTATTTCCGATAAATTTGGAATTGGAGCTTTTTCGTCGCGAACAGAAAACGGACTTCCTGAAAGAATAACTCCTTTAATCGATTCGTCGATAACCGGAGGATTATTAAAAGGATGAATTTCACAATAAACGTTTAATTCACGTACTCGTCTGGCGATCAACTGTGTATATTGTGAGCCAAAATCTAAAATCAGAATTTTTTCCTGCATAAAAATCTATAAATTGAAGGGTTGTTCAGTAATCCTATTTGGCGTACAAAGATATACAAATTTTGTTCTCACAAACTACATTAATTGAATACGCTACTTAAAAATCAAATGATTGTAAATCTACTTGTACTTTATCTTCAAACCCAAAATTACTAAGGTCAGACTAAGGGTAATTGTATTTGCGATTATAATTGGCCAAGCGTCTATCATTACGCCATAAATCAACCATAAAATGATTCCAATATTTAACAGGGAATACATTGCCAAAGACAAATCTTTCGTGTGTTTAGTTTTAATCACACGTAATGCTTGCGGGACAAAGGATACTGTAGTACAAAAAGCAGCAACAAAACCTAAAATAGATACAAAGCTAGTTTCCATTATTCAATTCAGTTAAAACAAAACCCCTAAGCTTACTTAGGGGTCTGGAAATTATTTAAATTTTTTCAAGAGATCTTTTACAGCATCTTTATGAACTGTGAAACCCATCATTTTTAGTTTCACGTAATCTTCATGGAAGAAATAGTAACCAAACTCAGCTGAATTTTCATTAATATCTCTTGATCCCGAACTTGAATCTTTAATCAAATACCAATCCTTACCATTCTTATCAACATAATACCCTATCAAATGCATTCCGTGATCATCTGTAGTCGAACCATTAGAAAAACGGAATTGACGGGCATCTTCGTTAATATATTCCGAAGGAATATCAAAGGAAGGCACCATTGCACAATTAGTTGTTCTTAAAAATCCTGCCTCAGAAACATCACCACCAATACTCATTGTATAACCATCACGAACGGCTTTCTTCACTGCCTTCATATAGTCTTCTAGCGGAACGTTGTAATACTCTTTAGAATGCCACCAGTTGTCCTCTACCTTGTATTCTACTTGTTGCCAATACGACTCTTGTTTGTAGGAAAGTATCTCAACATAATTGTCCATATCTAACTTCAAGTACTCCGCAAGGTAAGTTTGTGGAGTATATTCCTTTCCTTCAACAATAAATTTTGAAGGCGGTGTGCCTAAATAATGATTCATGATCGACTTAATTGTTGAAAGAGCTTCTAGCTCATTCCATGCATTACTTTGCTTTAATCCATTCAAAAAAGCCATCATCTCCTTATACATTTTTTCATGTGTATGGAATTTACGGTCATTTAATAGGCCTGAAAACTCACTTTGAGGACAAGCTCCATATTCTTTCCACATTCTTGCAACCGAGTTACCTTCAGCACCTTCTTCAAAATGAGAATCACCTCTTTCTTGAATAAAGCGACGGGCCTTTTCAACATATTCCCAATACACAGTATATAGTTCCGAAATCTTCACTTCTTTTTTGTGCAAACGATACACTTCCGACTCGTAAAAAGACGTGGTAGAAAAACACCAGCATGTCCCTGTATTACCCTGAGAAAGAGTCGGCTGTGCCCATTCAGTATTATCTTTGTACAATGATACTTTATTCGGCAATTCATAAGAACTCTGATCCATGAAGAATTTCTTGTCTAGATCTTTACTTTCCAACTGTTCATCCACGTTACGGATGTCTTTCAGTATTGAATTTTGATAATAACCAGGTTTATACTCCTGAAAATTTGATTTATCCTTCTTTTGCTGTCCCATTGCCGATGAGCAAAGGGCAAAAGCAACGCCAATAAATAGTAATCGCTTCATTTGTGTGTCTGTTTTAAATTTTATGAACTGCTAAAGTAAAAAAAAACTTGATTGAAGATGATTAATCCCGATCAAGTTCTACAGAAAACTTTTTTCCATCTTCGGCAAGAGCCGTATTTGGGAAAATTTCTTTCGCCTCTTTTAAATGTTCCGTTAGATCCTCAAAACGAGCAGAAAAATGACCAATTAGTAGTTTCTTCACTTTAGCCTCTTCGGCAATTTGGGCTGCCTGTTCCGCTGTTGAATGATATGTTTTCTTTGCTCTTTTTTCTTCCGACTTTAAAAATGTTGCTTCATGATACAACAAATCAACGGCTTGAATTATTGGTGCAATTTTTGGAAGGTAAGCTGTATCTGTACAAAAAGCATAACTTCTGCCCTTTGATGGGTCTTTTGTCAATTTTTTATTTGAAATTACCTCTCCATCTTCACGAACATAATCCTCCCCTTGCTTAATTGCCTGTCTATTTTTAATAGGTATATTATAAAAGTTGAGCATATCCGTTTTTAAGGTTCGAAGTCTCTCCTTTTCTTTAAACAAAAATCCGGCACAAGGCATTGCTCCATGTTTTAATGGAAAAGATTGTACAATCACAGAATCATCCTCGAACAAAGTCTGTATGTCCGTTCCGAAAATAGTATGGTGAAAAATCACGTAATTCAATTTAGTCTCCAGCAATTCCAATTGAAAACTAATCAGTTTTTCCAATTTACTATGTCCATAAATATGAAGATCCGATTTTCGCCCCTGAAGCGAGAAAGTAGAAAGCAAACCAATCAATCCGAAGATATGATCACCATGCATGTGTGAAATGAGAATATGATTGATACGGCTCATAGGAATTCGGAACCGCTTCATTTGAATTTGTGTTCCCTCACCACAATCTATTAAAAAAAACCGCTCAAGTACATTGAGTACTTGAGCGGTTGGGAATCTTTTGGTAGTTGGTAAAGCAGAATTACTGCCCAAGATTGTCACCTCAAATTTCACAAACTATTTGTTTAATTCAATTTGACCTTTCATCGTTGAAACAGCATCGTCCATATTATAAGAAATATTTAGAACTGAATCCAACTGAGAAATTGAAACTAATCTTTCAACGGCAGGCTGCAAGCCATGAAGAACAAATGTTCCATTGGCATTTTTACACAACCTATTGGCTACAAGAATTGCACTAAGACCAGACGAATCACAATATGTACAAGGAGTTAAATCTAAGAGGATACTTTTCTCACCATTTCCTGAAATTAAAACCAATTCTGATTTTAATGCAGGCGCAATATGAGTATCCAACTTGTCTTTCAATACCTGTACAAGGGTATAACCATCTTTCTTGTCAATCTTGAAATCCATAAGTACTTAATTTTTAATTATTTTTCACCACTCTCGTCACTTTCCATTTGAGATTTTAAAGCGGCTAACTCTGATATATCACCTAAGGTAGTCTTTTCTAGTGAATCTTTCACTTTTTTAACTCCTTTTTTAGCGTCTTTAGCTACTTCCTTTTTCTTGGCAGTCTCGTCAGCTTTCTTCTCATCTTCGAAAGTTCTTGAGTGAGAAAGGATTATTCTTTTCGCAGCTTTAGAGAATTCAATAACTTTAAATGTTAATTTCTCTTCAACTTTTGATTGAGATCCATCTTCTTTCACAAGGTGACGTGGAGTTGCAAATCCTTCTACTCCGTAAGGAAGAGCAATTACTGCACCTTTTTCGAAAATTTCAACGATAGTTCCTTCGTGAACTGAGTCTGTTGTAAAGATTGTTTCGAATACATCCCATGGATTTTCTTCCAATTGTTTGTGTCCTAAACTTAATCTTCTGTTTTCCTTATCTATTTCTAGAACAACAACTTCAATTTCAGCACCAATTGTAGTAAATTCAGCTGGATGCTTAACTTTTTTAGTCCAAGAAAGATCAGAAATATGAATTAAACCATCAACACCTTCTTCGATTTCAACAAACACACCAAAATTAGTGAAATTGCGAACCTTAGCAGTGTGCTTAGAGTTAGCTGCATATTTAGCCTCAATACCTTCCCAAGGATCTTGCTTCAATTGCTTGATACCAAGAGACATTTTTCTCTCGTCGCGATCCAATGTTAAGATTTGAGCTTCTACCTCGTCTCCAACTTTCATGAAATCTTGTGCAGATCTCAAATGCTGTGACCAAGACATTTCTGATACGTGGATTAATCCTTCAACACCAACAGCAATCTCAACGAATGCACCATAATCAGCCATAACAACAACTCTACCTTTAACTCTGTCGCCAACTTTCATTTCAGCATCTAAAGCATCCCATGGATGAGGAGTCAATTGTTTAAGACCAAGAGCGATACGTTTCTTATCATCATCAAAATCAAGGATAACAACGTTCAATTTCTGATCTAATTCAACAATCTCACTTGGGTGAGTTACTCTACCCCATGATAGGTCAGTAATATGGATCAAACCATCTACTCCACCTAAGTCAATAAATACACCATAAGAAGTGATGTTTTTAACAGTTCCTTCAAGAACCTGACCTTTTTCAAGCTTAGCAATAATTTCTTTCTTCTGTTGCTCCAATTCAGCCTCGATAAGAGCTTTGTGAGATACAACAACATTTTTGAATTCATGGTTGATTTTCACAACTTTAAATTCCATTGTTTTTCCAACGAATACATCGTAGTCGCGGATAGGCTTAACATCAATTTGAGAACCTGGCAAGAAAGCCTCAATTCCAAATACGTCAACGATCATACCACCTTTAGTACGACATTTGATGAAACCTTTAATAATTTCGTCTTTTTCAAGTGCAGTATTAACACGATCCCATGAACGTAATGCACGAGCTTTTTTGTGTGAAAGAACTAATTGTCCTTTTTTGTCTTCTTGATTTTCAACATAAACTTCAACTGTATCACCAATAGTTAATTCAGGATTATATCTGAATTCGTTCAAACTAATAATACCGTCAGATTTGTAACCAATATTGATTACAACTTCTCTTTTGTTCATTGAAATAACTGTACCATCAATAACTTCTTTTTCTGAAATTGTAGATAAAGTTTCATTATACAATGCTTCTAGATCTGTTCTATTATCTCCAGAGAATCCTTCTTCACTGGTAAATGCATCCCAATCAAATTCTGTATCTTCTGCAGAATTGTCTACTCTTTTGTTTTCTTCAATCATCTGTTAAATTACTTTAATACTAATAAATTAGACATTATATATAAAATTCCGTGCAAAAGTATACATTTATTCTGAGGAACGAATAAGTTACAGCTATTTTTTCAGTAAATCCATCAAAAAAATCACAATAAATCAAGATCCTAATACATAAATGATAAAAAACTATTTCGACCCACTATTTACATTTTAAATAAACTCGTTTAACTTTGCGCAAATTAAATATACTTAGATCAACCAAATGAAAATCTTGTTAGATCTAATCAACACAAAATAAAACGTTAACAAAATGAGTATCGAGAAAGAATTATATAGCAGGAGTGGTTCACTTTGTGAATTGTGTGGTGCAACAGAAGATTTAAGAGCATACGAAGTAGCTAGTTTAACCCCATCGAAGGGAACCTCTGACAATAACATATTAGTTTGTGCAACTTGCCACACTCAAATTGAAAATTCGGAACAAATAGAAGCTAACCACTGGCGTTGCTTAAACGAAAGCATGTGGAGCACTGTACCCGCTGTTCAGGTAATGGCTTGGCGTATGTTAAGCCGTCTTCGTTCCGAAGGATGGCCTCAGGATTTACTTGACATGCTTTATCTTGACGAGGAAACTTTAGAATGGGCAAAAGCAACAGGTGAAGGTGGAAATGATGAAGATGCAGTAAAACATATCGATAGCAATGGTGTACAATTGCAATCTGGAGATACAGTAACTCTTATTAAAGACTTAAATGTAAAAGGTGGTGGATTTACTGCAAAACGTGGAACTGCTGTTCGTAATATTTCTTTGGTAGCAGATAACTCAGAACACATCGAAGGTCGTGTAGAAGGTCAACTGATTGTAATTTTAACCAAATATGTAAAAAAATCGAACTAGATCTATCCTAGAAAATTGAATACATAACAATGTAGGGATACTATTAAATTAGTATCCCTACTCTTTTTCACACCAATAAATTTTAGCATGCTAAGATCTCCCAAAGCACTAAAATCAGGTACGCAAATCATTTTATTAGTGAATAAATTTCGCTTTATTTACATCATAATTTACACCATCCAAATAAAACTCTAAAACAAACGAAATGAACATTACTATTGTTGGTACCGGTTATGTAGGTTTAGTTTCTGGAACTTGCTTTGCAGAAACAGGAATTACTGTTACTTGCGTTGATGTAGATCAAAATAAAATTGACAATTTAAATAAAGGTATAATTCCAATTTACGAACCTGGTTTAGGGCCAATGGTGAAACGCAATATGGAAAAAGGCCGTTTGTTTTTTTCTAATAATTTAAAAGATAGCATTTCCGATGCCGATGCCATTTTCATAGCTGTTGGTACTCCTCCAGACGAAGATGGGAGTGCAGATCTTCAATACGTGATTGCTGTAGCCAAAGAAATAGGAAGATATATTGACCATTACCTTGTTGTGGTTACCAAAAGTACTGTGCCAATTGGAACCGCCGAAAAAGTTAAAACGGCTCTTAAAGAAGAGCTTCTTAACAGAGGTGTCGAATTTCAATTTGATGTTGCTTCAAATCCAGAATTTTTGAAAGAAGGAGCTGCTATTGATGATTTTCTAAAACCAGACAGAGTTGTAATCGGAACAGAATCGGATAGAGCTCAGGCGGTAATGACCAAACTTTACAAACCATTTCTAATGAATAATCATCCGGTAATTTTCATGGATATTCCATCTGCAGAAATGACTAAATATGCGGCTAACGCCATGCTAGCGACAAAAATCTCTTTCATAAACGACATTGCGAATCTATGCGAGATTGTAGGAGCTGATGTAAACAATGTTCGTCGCGGTATTGGATCAGATAGCCGTATCGGAAATAAATTCATTTACCCAGGCACTGGATATGGCGGATCATGCTTCCCAAAAGATGTACAGGCACTTATCAAAACTTCAGAACAAAGGGGACATCCCCTTGAAATCTTAAAATCTGTCGAACTGGTAAACAACCGCCAAAAAAGCGTGCTATACAAAAAAATGATGGCACATTTCGATGGAAATTTAAAAGGCAAAAAAGTTGCTATTTGGGGATTATCATTCAAACCAAACACTGATGATATGAGAGAAGCTCCATCATTGGTTATCATCAATAAACTTTTAGGTGAAGGTGCCGAAATAATTGCTTACGATCCTGTTGCTACAGAAGAATGCCATCGGAAAATTGGCGATACAATTAGCTATGCTAAAGATCAATACGAAGCGCTAATTGATGCTGATGCTTTACTGATTGTTACAGAATGGTCTGAATTTAAAGTTCCAAACTTTAAAGTAATGGAGAAATTAATGAAGGAGAAATTAATTTTCGACGGAAGAAACATCTATGATCTTTTTGAAATGAAAGACTTAGGCTACACCTACTATTCTATTGGTAGAGCAATAGTTACAAAAGAATCTATTTTGTAAACAAATCAGACCAAGGAGTTAAACTATGAAGAGAATTTTAATCACCGGAGGCGCCGGATTTATTGGCTCACATCTTTGTGAGAGATTATTAAAGGAAGGCAATGATGTCATCTGTTTGGACAACTATTTCACAGGATCAAAAAGGAATATTGCACATTTAACAGACAACCCCTATTTTGAACTGGTTCGTCACGACATTACTGAACCGTACTATGCCGAAGTCGATCAAATTTATAATTTGGCATGTCCTGCATCACCTGTACACTACCAATACAACCCAATTAAAACGACCAAAACTTCGGTGATGGGTTCAATCAACCTGCTTGGTTTAGCCAAAAGAATAAATGCCAGAATACTTCAGGCTTCAACAAGTGAAGTTTATGGCGATCCTGAAATACACCCTCAAACAGAAGACTACTGGGGAAATGTAAATCCGATAGGGATCCGTTCCTGTTACGATGAAGGAAAGCGTTGTGCCGAGACTTTATTTATGGATTATCACACGCAAAATAACGTTGCCATAAAAATTGTCCGTATTTTCAATACTTACGGTCCCAACATGCATCCAAACGATGGCCGTGTAGTATCAAACTTCATAGTTCAGGCACTAAAAGGTGAGGATATTACTCTTTTTGGTGATGGTCTGCAAACCAGAAGCTTTCAGTATGTCGACGATCTGTTGGAAGGTATGATACGAATGATGAACTCGAGAAAGGAATTTATTGGTCCGGTTAATATTGGCAACCCTAATGAATTTACAATTCTAGAATTGGCTCAAAAAGTAATTAAGCTAACCAATTCAAACTCTAAAATCATTCATTTGCCTCTACCTAAAGACGATCCGACACAAAGACAACCAAATATTAGCCTTGCGAAAAAGGAATTAAACGATTGGGAACCAAAAATCCAATTAAATGAAGGTTTACTTCGAACAATTTCGTATTTTGATAACTTATTATCAATCAAACCGACACACTAAATGAAAGGAATTATACTGGCTGGAGGTTTGGGCACAAGACTTTATCCGATCACAAAAAGCATTTCGAAACAAATCATTCCGGTTTACGACAAACCAATGATATACTACCCTCTTTCTGTTTTGATGCTTGCTGGAATAAGGGAAATCCTAATCATTTCAACACCAAAAGATTTACCTCTTTACAAAGATCTTTTTGGAAATGGAAACCAGTTCGGCCTAAGCCTTTCGTATGCAGAACAACCCTCGCCAGACGGATTAGCTCAAGCATTTATTATTGGAGAAGAGTTTATTGGGAGCAGTCCTGTGTGTATGATTCTAGGTGACAATCTGTACTACGGATATGAATTTGGGAAGCAACTGGTAGCTTCCGCAAAATTAACTGAAGGAGCACTTGTTTTTGGATATCACGTTAAAGATCCGGAAAGATATGGTGTTGCGGATTTTGATGAGAATGGCAAAGTGAAAAGTTTAGAAGAAAAACCTGAACATCCGAAATCCAACTATGCAGTAACTGGCTTGTATTTCTATGACAACACAGTGGTTGAAAAGGCCAAATCATTAAAACCATCGAAACGAGGAGAATTGGAAATAACCGATCTAAACCTGATTTATCTGAAAGAAAACAACCTAAAACTTCAGGTTTTGGGACGAGGAATTGCCTGGCTGGATACAGGAACTCATGACAGTATGCTTCAAGCCTCTAATTACATTGCGACAATAGAACAAAGACAAGGATTAAAAGTAGCTTGTTTGGAAGAGATTGCTTACCGCAGTGGATTTATAAGCAGAGAAGATTTAATAGAATTAGCGCAACCTTTACTTAAAAATCAGTACGGAGAATATTTGATGATGGTGGCCAATGAAAATATAAAAAACAAGGGAGTTCGAAATGGAAATTATTAAAACTAAAATCCCAGACTTATTAATAATAAAACCCAGAGTTTTTGAAGATGAACGAGGATATTTTTTCGAGAGTTACAACGAAAAGATTTTCCGCGAGAAAGGTCTTGATCTATCATTTGTTCAAGATAATGAATCAAAATCGGGATATGGAGTGATAAGAGGGCTTCATTATCAATTAGCACCTTACTCACAAACGAAATTGGTTCGGGTAATTGAAGGTAAAGTTTTCGATGTAGCTGTTGATCTAAGAAAAGACTCTCCTACTTTCGGACAATGGAGTGGTATTGAATTATCTGCAGACAATAAAATCCAATTTTTAATCCCGAAAGGATTTGCACATGGTTTTTCTGTCTTAAGCGAATCTGCAACCTTCATTTACAAATGCGACAACTTATATAATCCAGAAGCCGAAAGAGGGATCAGTTTTAACGATCCATTCTTAAACATTAACTGGAGAGTAGAGCCTGACAAAGCCATTATCTCCCCAAAGGACAAAGTATTTCCAAATTTTAAAGAGGTGGAGAAAAATTTCAAATACAGTAAATAAAACATGACAAACATCCTAATTACAGGCTCTAAGGGACAGTTAGGCTCCGAAATAAAAGAGTTATCGGTTCAGTTTAACAATCTTCGATTTTTCTTTACGGATATAGAGGAACTGGATATCTGTTCTATGGATGCAATAGGCAGTTACATTACTGACAAACAAATTTCCTACATCGTAAATTGCGCAGCCTACACTAACGTTGATCAGGCTGAAGAAAATGAGCAGGCAGCCAAATTAATCAATGCTGATGCGGTAAAAAATCTGGCTACAATAGCCACACAAAACAATATCACTTTAGTTCACATTTCTACCGACTATGTGTTTTCAGGAGATAATTCGACTCCGTATACTGAGGATCAGAAAGCTAAGCCCATGGGCGTTTATGGCAGAACCAAATTTGAAGGTGAAGAAAATGTTCGAAACATTTGCCAACAGCACATTATTATACGAACTTCGTGGCTATACTCTCCATTTGGAAAGAATTTCCTAAAGACAATGCTAAGCTTAGGCAAAGAGAAAGATTCGCTAGGTGTTGTAGGCGACCAAATTGGTTCTCCCACCTATGCACATGATCTGGCATACACAATACTACACATCATTCAGAGCATCAATAAAAAGAAAAACTTTACTGATTTTGGAACCTATCATTATTCCAACGAAGGCGTATGTAGTTGGTACGATTTCGCTACTGAAATACAAAACACATCGAAGAATAAATGTAAAATTAACAGCATAGAAAGTAAAGATTTTCAATGCCTTGCAAAAAGACCACAATACAGTGTATTGAATAAATCGAAAATTAAACATATTTTTACAATTGAAATACCACACTGGAGAAGCAGAATTAAACATTGTATTAAAAGAATTACTGAATAGTTAACCGAAAGAAATTGTATCAAAGATGAACGAGACTGAGATTTTTGAAATCGTAAATGAAAAAGCCAAAGCGTGGCTTGAGGGGAAATACGATCAGGAAACTAAAAATGCTGTAAAATCATTATTAGAGAACGAAGATAAAACTGATTTAATAGATTCATTTTATAAAGATCTTGAATTTGGAACTGGAGGCTTACGTGGTAAAATGGGGCCAGGAACAAACAGAATGAATATTTACACAGTTGGAGCCGCTACTCAAGGACTGGCCAACTATATTAATAAAGCATTTGCAGGACAAGAAAATCTTTCTGTTTGCATTGGTTATGATTGCCGCAACAATAGCAAATTATACTCGGATACTGTTGCCAATATTTTCTCGGCAAATGGTATTAAAGCATATATTTTTGAAGATTTAAGACCAACACCAGAAATGTCTTTTGCAATTCGTCATTTGGGTTGTCAATCAGGTGTTATTATTACTGCATCGCACAATCCGAAAGAATACAATGGATACAAGGCATATTGGGATGATGGTTCTCAATTGGTTATCCCTCATGATAAAAATGTAATTGACGAAGTTAAGGCAGTAAAACTTGAAGAAATCAAATTCGAAGGGAATCCTGCTCTAATCGAAGTTCTTGGCGAAGATATGGATAAACTTTTTCTTGATAAAGTTAAAACATTAAGTCTTTCTCCTGAAGCAATCAAAAATCAAAAAGATTTAAAAATTGTTTTTACACCATTACATGGAACAACAGTAAGATTGGTTCCTGCTTCACTAAAAAATTACGGTTTCGAAAATGTAATTCATATTCCAGAACAAGATGTCGTAGATGGTAACTTCAATTCTGTTTGGTCAGCAAATCCTGAAGAACCTGAAGCATTAAAAATGGATATTGACAAAGCCTAAGAAGTTAATGCAGTTATCGTAATGGCCTGTGACCCTGATGTCGA
>JAQBBZ010000354.1:0-2648 GCA_032125735.1 Labilibaculum sp. | reverse complement strand
GAATCAATTTTCTTTGCAAAGAAATCTGACAGGTTTAAACCTTCCAAAACTGTTAGAACATCTTTTATTCGTATAAATTTATCTAGTTGTTGTTTTGCTTTTGTTGTAGTGTTTTTTCGTGATTTTTCATCGGGAAATGATGTAATTATACCATTTTTAATTATCCATTTTTCAATTATTATTATTAATTCCGCAATTTGTTTGCTTGATTTATAATCATAACGTTCACTACATTCTTTGAAATATCTTGTTAATATTTTATTACAAAACGTAAAAACCCAAAACGCATGAGTCGAATTGTATTTATTTGCTAATTCAATACTATCATCATCTCTCTTGTCGTCGATTGCTTTATTGAAGTATTTTGATATCAATTCCTTATCTTCTACTATCTCATTGATTGTTGCAAAATAGGGGTCTTTGATATTAGTTTGATTTAGCCTTAAATTATATCCGATAGATTGAACAATACACTGAACATCATCACCTTCTTTTAAAGTTCTCATTTGGCCTGGTAATGCGTTAATTTCATGCATAAACCCATCCTGCCCAAACAATTCTATGACATTATATTTTTTACTGCTATCCTTGGGGTCTGATTTTACTTTAAGACCTTTTACTTTGAAATCATATTTATCTCCCACCTCATAAATTGGGTGTCTTTCATCGCGATTCCTCAACAATGGTAAACCCTCATAATTATATCTTATTACTTCACATGATAAAGTATGAAATTTCCAATTCGTTTTAGTTTGCCATTTAAATGCAGTTACATTAATTTCAGTACCATCAGAGTTTTTAAGTATAACGGTAGGCACTTTTTGTTCTTTTTTGTTTAGATACTCCCCAAAGTCTAATACTTCAAAATCATACACCTTCCCTATTTCATATGGCATATTGGAGTAATCAACATTTTTTAATCTTAGTCCTTTCTTACTATATGCAATTATTTGACAATTTAAAGTTTCTTTGCCCCAACCTTTCCATTGGGAAGAAAGAGCTTTAATGCGAATTTCATTATTGTTGTTATCAGTAAGCACAAATACTTCTATATCCTTATTTTCACTACACAACTCTGTTCTTAATATAGGGAACTCATATTGTTTGTATAATCTATAATATGGGTGTTCTTGAGTTAAAAAGTATTTTTCTAATTTTGAATTATACTCTTTATAAAATTTGTACTCACTACCAATAAATAGCTTATCATCAAAGAGTTGGTTTAAAGGCACAATATAAGCTTCATGATCCTTTCTGTCTACTAGTTTGAAGTATTCTTTATTCTCAAGCCGAAACTTATCTTCAATTTTACAAATTGTTTCTATCATGTAATATCTATTCTAAGATGTGAAAATTTGGCTCTTTTACAAGGTAAAGAAGCAGCCAGTGTGCTGGCCTTGCATAAAACCTAATTTATTAACAACCCCATCGTTGCTATTCCTTCTAAATCTCCCCCAAAATTGTTGCAATCACTCAAATATGACAACAACCAATTGAAAACTTAACAGTACCAAAGCTAACAAAATTCATATAATTCTTATCCTGTCAAAGTTGCCAAATTACATTTCTGGGGTACAATTCTCACTTTCTTGGCATTAGGCCTAAAAACAAGCAAACTATGCCATTTGCACAGCAGATGTATTCATTTGAGCATAAAAGAGCTTCATTTGAGCAAAAAAGGGTCACATTTGAGCCTAAAATTGTACTTCCGTATCTTCAAACGCTTCCTTCCGTATCACTGCAAATGTATTTGCGTATCATCAAACAGCTGTTCCGTGTCATAGGCTTTGTTGTTCTGTTACAAGCTTTTTAGTGTTCCGTGCACCGGCCCTGCTCTTCCGTATCAGGCACATTACTCTTCCGTATCATACGGAATACTATTTAGCCAGTAAGGGAAAAGGAGAAATCGCGAACGGAAGAATAGAAATTAAGCACCGAAAGGACTAAATAGGAAACGGAAAGAAGACTTTGTGATTCGGGGCGTAAAAAAAGGGAAACATTTCTGTTTCCCCTCCCTCAGTTTTACATGTATGTAGTTGTAAATGCTTACTTAATTTTCAATTGTTGTTTCATTAATTACTTCTTCGGTTTTGCCGTGCTTACGATAAGCGGCCAAACGTTCGCGGTTGTACTTGCTGGCGTAAGCTTTTTGTTTTTCAGGATTATTTCGAAATACAAATTTGCCGTAGCTTCTTATTTTATCAACTATTTCTTTGGTGAGTGTATAGGACTTATCGCGAACCAATTTAACATCATCCTCGAAATACATACGTCCGTTAATATCTCCTAACAAAGCTCCATAGTAATCAGACATCTCTGTTGCCTTATCCAATAAGTTGAGTTCGTAATTTATAGCTGTTAATGCCGGTGTATTTTCTCTTCCCAGAACTGCCAAATCGGCTAAATCCTGAATGGCATCCGATCTTGATGTTCCCTCTTTAATCTTTTTCACTATCTCTAATGCCCTTGGGTTATCGCGAAGGGCAAACTCCATATGATCTGCCATTTCATCGCGAAAGCGAAACAGCTCCGGAGCTTCTGCATCCCAGGCATCTCTGGCTTTCTTCTTAGCCGATCTTTTTGCCTCCCAGTTCGATTGTGCCGTGCGAAGTGCTCCGGTGCAAACCAACAAACGATTCAAATGATCG
>JAQBBZ010000353.1:0-3655 GCA_032125735.1 Labilibaculum sp. | reverse complement strand
ATCAACTCAAGATAAAGTAATTCGTAAATATTTAATTGATAGTTTAGTTGAAAGTGTTGATAGTTTAGGTTTTAACGAACGGGAATTAATCGATATTTTAGAAGTGATAGGTGAGGACGAATTGGCGCAGAAATGTGAAGAAAAGACCAATAGTTCGAATCTATTTGAAGGAATGCTGAAGATTTATGAATATACTAAGTGCTCCAGAATGCAGCTTCATATGTTTGGATTATACCTTACTCTTCAGAAAAAAGGATTTAAAATTCCACCTACTCAGAATAGAGATGGAATGCAGTTGGCTGCAACGGTTGCAGCGGCAAAAGCAGGTACAGGCGCTATCGATAAAAAAGAGGTTTTACTTTGGGCTAAAGATCTTACAGTTTCAGAAGTTGGCTTGAAGGAACTCGCGGATCTGCAGAATACTGTAACCAATCTTTTGGGAGAAAATCAGCTTTTAGAAACAGGAATCTTCAGCAATGAGAAATTGGAAATTATTGCTGTGCCAACCATCTTAATTGAAAAACCAGTTACTTTGGTTGGTATGGGAGATACAATCTCTTCAGTTTCTCTGGTAGGGGCTCGTTAGAGAAGAAATAAATAGGATTTAAAAGGGAGGTAATGAAATCATCAGATTTTATTACTTCCCTTTTTTTCTGAAACGTCCATGTATAAAATTTTTCGCACACAGGGAAATGATTATGTGGTAAGTTCTCCCGATAAATTCGGGACAGGCTATATGGTAAATCAAAAACAAGTTTTAATCATATGAAACGTCCATGACAGGCAATTGTGACACATAGTGGGATGATTATTCCAGCATGGTAAGTTCTCCCGAAACAAGTTCGGGACAGGCTATATGGCAACTAAAAAAACAAATTATAATTATAAGAAATAGAAAAGCCCCGATGTGGTACATTCGGGGCCTTACTACAAAACTACTTGTGTGGAAATAGTCCTACTAACTCTAATCTAAATCACTAACTAACTAATCTTTATCCTATTTTAATGTCAAAATGAGTCGTTATTACTCATCGAATAGGGAACAAATTTTGGATTGGTTCCCCATGTCTTATTTGGTCTTGGGCCCATCTCTAATACTAGTTTAGCTCCGTCAATAATTTCCGAATGCCTAAAATAGGGTCCTTTTAATTCTTTACCATTCAAACTTGCCGATTGAATGTATTTATTTTTTGCAGAGCAATTGTATGCAATAATTTGCAGTTGTTTGCCATTGCCTAAATCAATTGTAATCTCGCTAAATATCGGACTCCCAATATTGTATTCGGGTACACCCGGCGTTACCGGATAAAATCCCATTGCCGAAAAAACATAGAATGCCGATAGACCACCACCATCTTCATCACCACAAATTCCGAAAGGAGAGTTGGTGAACCAAACTTCCATTAGAGAGCGAATTCGTTTTTGAGTTTTCCAGGGAGTTCCCGAATAGTTATACAAATAGGGAATGTGCAGACTTGGTTCATTTCCCATTACAAATTGACCTGTTAAGCCGGTTGCATCTGGGAAAATATCCCAATAATCCCACTTTGGAATTCCGAATGGTTCTACAAATAGTTGATCCAGCTTGGCGTTGAATGCTTTGTTTCCGCCCATCAAATTTATCAATCCGGCAATATCATGCTGAATATCCCAAGTGTAAGTCCAGGAATTGTTTTCTGCGAAATAGGCCCGACCACCTAAACCTCCGGATAATTTTGGATCGAATGGTCGAATCCATTCTCCATCAGATGATTTTGGAGCCATGAAACCAATTTCAGGATCATAATGGTTCTTGTAATTATTCGCCTTTTTTGAGAAAAGCTGATAATCATCTTCCTTGTTTAAATCTTTAGCCAACATAGCAATGCACCAATCGTCGTAGCTATGCCCTAGTGTTAAGGCCACTGCTTGTCTTTTTTCCCAATGGTGAACTTCTTTCACCCATTCTTTTTCTCCCGGCTTTAAGGCTGGAAAAAAGCCATTGTCATGATAAAATGAATCAAGTTCTGTTGCCGGACCATTCTTCCATGGCAACATAGTAGCTTCCAATTCATTCTTTTTTAAGCCTTCAAAGGCTTTCTCGATGTTAAATCCTCGTATTCCTTTAAAATAAGCATCTGCTATAATAGAAGAGGCATGATTTCCATTCATGCACGTGTGATCACCAGTAAATAAAGGAAAGGATGGCATCCAACCACTTTGCTCATACATTGTAACGTAAGAGTTGATCTTTTTCGCTTGATTTTCTGGATCAGTCAAGCACATTAATGGGTGAGTAGCTCTGTAAGTATCCCAAACCCAATCGTCAACAAAAAAGTCTACACCATTATCGGTATGTATTTGTTGGTCGTAATTGCTAAAGTATTTGCCGTTTTCCGAAATGTTTACCATTCTTTCGTAGCAACGGTAAAGTGCTGTGTAGAAAACTGTTTTTTGATCTTCGCTTCCACCTTTCACAAGAATTTTACTCAGTGCCTTATTCCAAATCTGTTTGTGAGACTCTTTGTATTGATCGAAATCCCAACCAGGTATTTCGCTTTCTAAATGTTTTTCAGCCTCTTCAGTGGAAATGTAAGAGATTGCTATTTTAAGATGTAATGCATTTGATGTGTTGTCAAACTTTAAAAATATTCCGTTTTTATCTCCCGAGATGTTTTTGTTCTTGTTGTGTAAACCATTTGAGTCGAACGTTCCGTAATTAGATATGTTTTGATCGAATTTTGCTGAGAAATACACTTTTACAGGATGTTCAAGATCCAGGCCGTCAACGGCAGTAATCAGATCAAATCCTGTAACCATATTATTTTTTGCAGAGATTTTAAATTCACCATTATTTCTGCATTGTAAATATAAATTGGCCGGAGCATTGTTCGAGAAAGTGAATTTTGAATAGGAAACGTGCTGGCTTGCAGTTAATTCCATTTTAATGTCCGACTCCTCCAGTAATACAGAGTAATAGTAAGGACTCACAGTCTCTTGATTATGATCGTAGGCCGATTCCCAGTCTTTAGGTTGATTAGAAGTTGGATTTTGCGAAATCATAAATTTCCCGATTATTCCTTTTCGGTGAGAAACGATTGAGAACGGAAAGTGGGCGATTTTTTCGCTCTGATAACCATTCGGCTCTTTGGATATGCGCATCATACTGTTAGGAAGATGCACTAATGGAATCGTTGGTTCGAGCATATGACCAATGCCTCCAATATTTGGATTCACGTAATCGACAACATTCTTTTGCGCAAATAAAGTAAAAGAAAAAAGTAAAGAGAGTAGTAAGGTCAGTTTCTTCATTTCAACAGTGTTCTGAGTAATAATTTGAATGTAAAAATAAGTGCAGGCAATTAATTTTAATTTAATTGTGGATTAACTCAGTAAATTAAATTATTAATCAGTATTTGAGCTTAGTTTTAATCGTCAGTAAGTAAGCGGGTTATGTTATTTTTTTTGTGTGTAATGGAATTTTGCTAAACCAGATCAGTTTTTTGTTTATCACAGCAACAGAAAAAGAGGGGGATTGAATTAGTTTTCATCATTACCACTTATCACAAAGTTTATGAGTGGTAGACTGGGCTATAAGTACTCTGTTTTGGCATTTTTATTCAGAATTGATGAAAATTATGAGTTCATAAGTGAAAAATCGCTGGAAACGTTTGCG
>JAQBBZ010000352.1:0-2764 GCA_032125735.1 Labilibaculum sp. | reverse complement strand
AGCAAAAATAACGATACGATCACCATATATCTTTTTTTTAAGCTCTTTTGCCCCAGCTTTAATTTCTTCAATTAATTCCTCATCTTCAACCTTTAACA
Source organism: Labilibaculum sp. (assembly GCA_032125735.1). Taxonomy (GTDB): domain Bacteria; phylum Bacteroidota; class Bacteroidia; order Bacteroidales; family Marinifilaceae; genus Labilibaculum. The sequence continues at coordinate 2,666 of JAQBBZ010000352.1, read as the reverse complement.
AGACGGCAGTTTCCTGCAAACTTAATCGATTTTTATCCAATGATTTTTGAATAATTCGACGAACATTTTCTTTGGTTGGCTGGGCTTCTTCCAAAATCTCCCAAATTTCAGCTTCATCGATAAAAGGTTTCATCCTCTCATCTTTGATCCGATACTCTTGAGGCTTGTAGATCATTTTCATTTTTAGCGCTGTGTTGTTCTAGAATATGGATAATAATAACTACCCTATATTCTCATGTATTTAGTTAGTTTTCAGGGCAAAATTAAACATTATTATTTTGATTCAATAATAATTTAGAGTTTAAGATCTATTATAATTCTTTACCATAAAAAAAACCCAAGGCCATTATAGCCTTGGGTTATGTATAGAGTTACATTAAATATTCTTCTTATTGATACTTACGTTTAACGAACCAAGTTTCGAATAAATTAAAATCAATTGTTATTCTAGTATAATCTTCACGCACCAAATTATTGTTTAAAGTTCCTGACAAGCCAAACTCTAAGGCAATATTCAACATTCCTTTCTGCTGGGCCATTGGAATTCCAAGTCCCAAACTTAAACCATAAGAATCAATTTTATTGCCCTCAACTTTAATATAGCCAGTATCATAAAATCCGCCCAACCGATAAGACATTTTCTTTAAAAACTTTCTAGCATAACCATCATTTGCATTATACTCCATTCCCAAACTAAACTTATCGCGATTAACAAACTCATTAGACTCATTAAAAATTTTGGTTCCAGACCAATTCTCATGAGAATAGTCGCCTCCCAACCAAAGATATTTTCCTTTTTTTAATCCAAAACCCACACCATAACTTTCCGGAACATCAAAGGTCCCATTGTCAATATTTTCATATCTGGTTGTGCTACTATTAGATACAGCAACACTTGATTTTTTCTTTGCATCCACGCCAAGTTTAGGTTGATACTTACCCCCAAAAGTAACTATATAATCTCCGAATGTTGTTTCATATTGTGCAGCCAAATTAATAAACAGCCCTTTAGATATCAATTCCGATTTACTGCTATAAACTGTTGAAGCACCTCCTTCAATTACAACATCTTCACTTCGTGTATTATTTCCAAATAAATAAATACCATTTACGCCTACTGACAAATCTTTGGTTAATTGAACTCCATTCGACCATACAAATTGATTAAGTCCTCCAGACCCAAGCAAAGACCGAATTACACTTCCCGATTCACCAAGTATATTATCGCGTTTGGTAATATCGTAACCTAAACTGGAATAAGGTGAGATTGATAATGCGGTTCCATATCTTGGCGAAACTTTAAATCCAAATGCAATTCTAGATAGGTTAAAATCGTTAAACTGATCACTCTTATCCCCCTGATTTAATTTGGTAAACTTAATTGTACTACCAATATTAAAATGAAACTTAAGACTATCGATAGAACTTAATGATGCCGGATTATTCAAGTTAAGAACATCTCCTCTCTTATAACCATAACTCACACCACCCATTGCAGCACTATTTCCATTTACATTTTGCATACGCTCCCCCAAACCAAAATATGAATAAGGAGAACTCGTGTTATTTTGGGCAAATGCACTTGAAGTAATAATCAGCAAACCAAAAACAAGTAGTACTGTAATTTTCCTGGTAGAATTAAAAAGATTAATATTCATTCTTACGTTCCACATATAATTGCAATTAATATTATTCAAAGTTTCTTAATTAATTTTGTACAACGTAAGTTGTTTTAAGACGAATTCTAAAATCAGAATGAGGATCATTTTCAATAACAAGACGATCCATTATATTTCCAAGATTACTTTCCGAGAATCCTATCAATAGAGCATCCTCAAAATCCTGCCCATTAAAAAGTATTTGATTTACATAACTTGTTAAATCTACAGAATAATACGACTCATTCTTATGCACACTACTAACATTATAAACAGCCGTTAAAGCACTACCCCTAGAATCATTCAATACACTAACTCTATTATTATCCCTATTGGTAACATATACATTAAGTGGATATGATGGAAGTCTAAATATTGAGTAATCAAAACTTTCTTCTTTGGGATAAAAAATCAATTCTGCTTTCAAAACACCTCCTGTGGTACCCAAATTATTTAAATTCTTGATATATGGGATTTTCACTTTCGAATAAAAACCAATCCCTCCTTGTATAAATACAAGATTATCTGTCTCTTCCGATTCAAGCTCTTCCGTTTCTTCAATAATTCGACCCAAATCTTGTGGTGTTGAACTCTTATCCGAAATAAAATTTGAAAAATTATAATAATCCAAATCACTCTCATTATTTCGGAATCGCCCAATAGTAACAGGAAAATCATGAAAGCTTCTCACCCCCCCCTCAAAAGTATAATAGAGACGAAATCTCATGCCAGGATCTCCTAATTTAAAGGCAAACATGGCTGAATTATCTGTTCCTGGTTTTAAGACCATTCCTTTAAAAAATTTCCGCCACTTAAAAATATTTTTAAGAATAGAATCATTTGCATTTACTTTATTTACAATATCTATCCCAAATGCATCATCAATCCTCAAACGCAAGCCGTCCCTTTTTCTCTCTATCTCAAGTATCACTTCATCACCGATTGTCTTAATTTCCACCGATTGCTTTCTAGGCTTAAGGTAAAATGTAGAGCTTCCAAATTCCACAT
>JAQBBZ010000351.1:0-4596 GCA_032125735.1 Labilibaculum sp. | reverse complement strand
ATATGAGATCTGAAAAATTCCAAAATGAAGTTGATTTAAAGTACAAATTGTACAATAGTATATTCTTAACCTTGCCATTGGATGGTATACATGGAACTGGTATTTTAATTCCTATTTTAAAAGATGCATGCTCGAAAGGTTTAGAGACAGGGAAATCACCCGTTGAAATTTTTGAACATTTTTTTGAGAAACAAACCACTTTTCGGACTGAGAAGGAACAACTTGATTTTATGTTCCGTGTGATTCATTACATTGAAAGGCAGGTAGTTTTGCTAGATGCCGTAGAAGATGCCGTTTTTGATAAATTGAATGATTTAGATGGAGCTGATAGCTTGAAGGCATTAAAATTGAAAATTAAGCAAACTGGTAAATGGGAGGAATTTAAAAGTGATTTGGAGAAATTTGCAGTACGTGTTGTGTTAACCGCTCATCCTACGCAATTTTATCCTAGTACGGTTCTGGCAATTATTAATGATTTAATAAAAGCCATTCAAAATAGTGATTTACTTCAAATTAAGTTACTGCTTACTCAATTGGGGAAAACGCCATTTTTTAAGAAAGAGCGACCAACCCCATACGATGAGGCTAAGAGTTTGAGTTGGTATCTTGAGAATATATTTTATCAGTCGGCTTCAGATTTGTATTCCGAATTAATAAATAATGAAGAATTATCTGATGGAATGGCTTTTCCTACCATTTCATTTGGCTTTTGGCCAGGTGGCGATAGGGATGGAAATCCTTATGTAAACACCGAAACTACGCTAAAAGTTGCTGAACGACTTCGTTATATTCTTTTCTCTAATTATTACAAAGATTTAAGACTATTGCGGAGACGATTAAGCTTTAAAGGTGTGTATGAACTAATTGTAGATTTGGAAGAACAGGTCCTTAAGTCATTGAATAATAATGAGTCTGGTGCTGGTGTTTCTGTTGAGGAAATAAATGTTTCTTTAAATAAAATAGAGAAAATATTAATTGAAGAACAGGATGGTTTTTTTCTTGATTTATTGAAGAAGTTTCAGGATAAAGTGAAATTATTCGGTGCTCATTTTGCCTGTATTGATATCCGACAAGACAGTAGAATTATTAAGACCTCTTTTAATGTTTTATGCGAATCTTCCTCTGTAATCAATAAACCAATTGGAGATCTTAGTCTTGAGGATTTGTTTGAATTAAACGGATCTGTTGCTTCATTTAAAACTGAGGATGAGGTGAGTAAGGATACAATTACCGTTTTCTCTGCTATAAAGGAAATTCAAGAACGAAATGGGGAATCGGCTTGTAATCGTTTTATTATCAGTAATTGCCAAACTTCCGTTGATGTTGCGCGAGTTTATGCTATGGCTAAGCTTTGCGCTTGGAAAGACACATTACCTCTCGATATCGTACCCCTTTTTGAAACCATTGATGATTTGGCAAAGGCGGATGAAACAATGCGGGAATTGTTTGAAAATAAAGTGTACCATCAGCATTTGCTTTCGAGAGGTATGAAGCAAACTGTAATGCTTGGCTTTTCGGATGGTACCAAAGATGGTGGCTATTTTTCGGCAAATTGGAGCATTTATAAAGCCAAGGAGAACATTACGCGATTGGCACGCGAAAAAGGAATTGTAGTAGTTTTTTTTGATGGCCGTGGCGGACCACCAGCACGAGGAGGGGGAAATACGCACAAATTTTATTCTTCATTAGGAAATAACATCGAAAATCAGGAAATACAGGTAACCATTCAAGGTCAGACCATTAGTTCGAAGTTCGGAACAAAGGCATCTGCAAAATATTATCAGGAATTACTGATTACAGCAGGATTGGGAAATCGCCTGTTCGAAGATCAGAGCAAACAGTTTTGTCCTGAAGACAAAGAAATAATGGAGGCACTTTCACAATATAGTTTGGAGGAGTACCAACGGTTTAAATCGTCGGATAAGTTTGTTCCTTATTTAGAGAAAATGAGTGCGCTAAAATACTATGGAAAGGCAAAAATTGGTAGTCGGCCTAGTAAACGAAATGAATCTGCAGAATTAAGATTTGAAGATTTGCGCGCCATTCCTTTTGTAGGAGCCTGGAGCCAGATGAAGCAAAATGTTCCTGGTTTTTTGGTGTGGGAGCATCTATAAAAAGATTGAAAGAGGAAGGACGAATGGAAGGATGCAAAAGTTTGTATCGAAATTCTTTATTTTTTAGAACTTTGGTTGAAAATAGCATGCAGTCCATCTGTAAATCTTATTTTTCATTAACTGAATACATGAAGAAGGATGCGGAATTTGGTGAGTTTTGGAATTGGATACATGAAGAATATCAGTTAAGCATTGATATGTTATTGGAAGTATCCGGACAAGAGGCTATTATGGAATTGTCACCTGAATTAAAGGATTCGATTCATTTACGAGAAGAAATTGTATTGCCATTGATATGTATTCAGCAGTACGCCTTGATGAAAATCAGGGAAATGGATTTGGCTGGAAATATTGATCAAAATAAATATAATATACTTCAAAACTTGGTTATTCGATCTCTTTATGGTAATATTAATGCCAGTAGAAATTCTGCATAAATAAGTTTAAGAAAAATTACTCTCTACTAACAATTTTCTAAGTCGAATATCGTTTTCTTTGTAATTGAGAAACGAACTAAAAACAAAAAGAAGCCCAATGAAGTTGTACAAATCATTTTTTTCAATCGCCGTTTTCATCTTGTTTTCATCTGCAATATTTGCACAAACAACAGATACTTCAACTAAAGTAAAAACAGAGGTGAAGCCACAAGATGCAATAAAGCAGACTGAAGCCAAAACAACGGTTGCGAAACCAGTCGAAAGGAGGCCTGCAAAGGTTTATCTTGATGACGGAACTATTAAGGAGCAGTTTGATAACATGATGTCCAATGCTAATCGGTATGAGGATTATAAAGTGGTTAAAATTAGCTCTTTAGATAAATTTGAATCCAATATTACAGATTCTTTGAATTTTGTCAAGAAGAATTTATTAGATTCAAAATTATTGGTGAATTCTCAAAATGTAGAACTAAGTTCGTTAAAAAAAGAATTACAAAAGGTAAAAGATCAACTGGCTGAAACTGTTAGTTCTAAGGATAGTATGAGTTTATTGGGGATGCAACTTCCTAAATCAACTTACAATACCATTATGTGGTTTTTTATTCTAGTGTCGCTTTTGGTAGCTGGTATTTGTTTCTTTTTATTTAAGAGAAGTCATGTAATAACAGTGGAGACAAAGGAAACATTGGAGGATGTGCGAGAGGAATTTGATACTCATCGTAAAAATGCACTGGTACGTGAGCAAAAATTGGCAAGAAAACTTCAAGACGAAGTGATAAAAAATAAGGGGTTAGGTCTGTGAGATTTTAATTCAAAAATGTAAAAAGAGGTCTGACAGAAATGTCAGACCTCTTTTGTTTTTATCCCCTTAACTAACATTAACGGCAGCGATTTTAAATTGTTTTTTTTGCAAAAAAAACTCTTGATAGCAGGAAAATGCCAACGAATGACAATATCAGAAGAGATATCGCAAATTTGCAATAGAACCCGCAATAAAATTGATCCTGAGCCCCCAATTTAAAAGCTGACCAACCGAAAGCAATAAGTATAACATAGTCGATAAATATTGCCAGGCTAAGTAATAATAATATAAGTAATGTTTTTTTCATTATTATGAGTGCTTATTGTAAAGTTACGACTTAAGGATAAGAGGTTAAAATTACTTAATGTGAATGTTTTATCTTATATTTGTGAGATAGATTACATCATTATGTTACTACAACCAAATACCTCCATATTTTCCAGTTGTGAAACCTGTGCAGACAAATCTTGTGCGGTTCAAACACTATCGAGTGATGATTTAGCTTTGCTGAGTGATAACTACCACGAGACATCATTTGAAAAGGGCGAAATTATTTTGTCGGAAGGTGCTTTTGCTGATCATGTGGTATACTTGCGCCGTGGACTTGTTAAGGAATATGGAAAGGGAGAACAAAATCAGGAGTACATATTACAAGTTATTAAACCTCATTCTTATTTGGGATTGCATTCTATCTTTAGTGATAGTTTAAATCACTATTCCTATATGGCTTTAACTAATGTAACAGTTTGCTACATAAACTTGCCTGTATTTTCAAAATTTGTTAAAGAGAATGGGCAGTTTGGTTACGAGATTTTGTCTTCGGTATGTAATGATAGTTTGCGAAATTATCACCGTTTTATTGATCAGCATCAAAAAAAGATTTTTGGAAAGGTTGCGGATGCTCTCTTGTATTTTTCGAGTGTTATTTTTGACTCTCCAAATTTCAACTTGCCACTAAGCCGTAAAGAAATTGCTTTCATGATTGGTACTAGTAGGGAAAGTGTGTCGAAACAGATTTGTGGGTTTGAAGCAGATCAAATTATTAAAGTAAACGGTCGTAGTATTTCCATTTTAGATATGGAAAAATTGAAACAAATTAGTCGGCTAGGATAATTTGTAATACTTCTAATACCTAAATGTTGGTATTTATCATCTCTTGTATTTTTTACAACTTTACCGTTGGATATTTCGTTGGCTTGCTATCTTGAGCAAGTTTTGATTCTATTTCATTTCACGAAAGAGA
>JAQBBZ010000350.1:0-12866 GCA_032125735.1 Labilibaculum sp. | reverse complement strand
AACATGACGTTCCAAGTGAAACTTTACTTTTCGTACACCCTCATTCTCACACTTTATAGCAATGAGTCCACAAATTCGGAAGCCGTACCGCTGGTTAGCGCTTTTATGAATGCTGTACCAATAATGGCTCCGTTTGAAAAGCTGGAGGCATGCTGAAAGCTTGTTTTGTCGTGAATTCCAAATCCTATTAACGAAGGAATATCCAAACTTGCCACCTTTTTAAAGTATTCTTCCCTCTCGGCACTTTGCTCTAAAGCACCACCAGTAGTGGCTGAAGATGAAACCATGTATAAAAATCCTTTAGCGGCTTTTTCAATCTTCCCCATGCGCAGGTCGGTTGTTTGTGGGGTTACCAGCAAAATATTGTACACGCCATGTGCCTCAAACTTTACTTTAAATTCCTCTTCATACTCTTCCAATGGCAAATCGGGCAGAATCACTCCATCGATACCACAGCTTTGGCAATCAAGCAGAAAAGCATCCACACCATATTTAAAAACCACATTCCAATAGCCCATTAATATCAAAGGCATAGTAATGGTCTTACGAACATCCTTTAGTTGCTTAAAAAGCAGTTTCAGACTCATGCCCTGATCTAAAGATTTCTTTGCTGCAATCTGAATGACAGGTCCATCGGCCAAGGGATCGGAAAACGGGATTCCTATCTCTACCAAATCAACCCCTTTATCCTGTAAAAGCTGCAGGTTGGGTACGGTATCGTTCAAGTCCGGATATCCGGCAGGAAAATAGATGGATAAAATATCCTTTTCTTTATTTTGAAATAATTGATCTATTCGGTTCATGATAAACTAATGAATAATTAACAATTAGAAATTAATAATTTACTAAAGCCTAATTGTTACTTGTTATTACTAATTCTCGTAATTTATATTTTCACCCCTCTGCCTATCGGCTCCGCGAAAGCTTTCAGTATCCTTTAAAAGGAAAGAATTTTGAGGTAAATTGTGTTTCGTTATTATTAATTTTTAATTACAAATTATTAATTTCCTTCATGTAAGTCTCCATATCCTTATCGCCTCTTCCTGAGAGATTCACAACTACCACATCGTCTTTATCAAAGCTCATTTGTTCCAAGGCAGCCAAAGCGTGAGCCGATTCCAGAGCGGGAATAATTCCTTCGGATTGTGCCAGTATCATGGCGGCATCCAAAGCTTCCTGATCGGTAACCGAGAGGAATTGTGCCCTGCCCGTTTCGGCCAAATGTGCGTGCAAAGGTCCTACGCCCGGGTAATCCAAACCTGCCGAAATGGAGTAAGGCTCAGTAATCTGACCATCTTCATCCTGCATCAGCATGGTTTTGCTTCCGTGAATAAAGCCAATATCGCCAATGGTAATGGTTGCAGCGGTTTCGCCACTGTGCACACCCAAACCAGAAGCTTCCACAGCTACCAATTTCACATCTTCTTCGTCCAGATAGTGATAAAAAGCTCCGGCAGCATTGCTTCCACCACCTACACAGGCTATCACATAATCAGGATTCGGGGTTCCGGTCTCTTTGGTCAATTGTTCGCGAATTTCTTCGGATATAATCGACTGCAATCGGGTTACCATGTCGGGATAAGGATGCGGCCCCACTACCGAACCGATCAAATAGAATGAATTCGGGTTGGCAATCCAATCGCGAATGGCCTCGTTGGTGGCATCCTTCAAGGTCTGATTTCCCGAAATGGCAGGAACTACCTTGGCGCCCAACATTTTCATCCGGGCCACATTTGGTGCCTGACGCTCAATATCCAAGGCACCCATGTACACAATGCATTCCAAACCAAACAAAGCACAAACGGTAGCTGTTGCCACGCCATGCTGCCCTGCTCCTGTCTCAGCAATAATCCGGGTCTTACCCATGTATTTGGCAATCAGAATCTGCCCAACGGTATTGTTGATTTTATGTGCCCCGGTATGCGTTAAATCTTCACGTTTCAGGTAGATATTGGTCCCATAACGCTTCGATAAATTCGCCACTTTAGTCAGTGGTGTTGGCCGGCCCACATAGTTATCCAGCAATCGTTTATAATCCTTCTGAAACTGCTCCGAATTAATAATCTTCAGGTAGTTCTCGCGCAATTCATCAACATTGGCACGCAACAATTCAGGAATATAAGCCCCGCCAAATTGCCCGTAATAGCCGCGTTCATTTACTGCATATTTATTTGTCGTCATTTTCGTTCTGTTTAAGTTTTTAAAAAATTGAGTCAGCTTGCCTGCATTTTTCATCCCCGGCGCATCTTCAAAGCCTGAATTTACATCCAGGGCAAACAATTGATCGTGTTTAAAGTCGTTGATTGAGTCTGCATCGGCCAAGCCAATTCCTCCACTCAGGAAAAAAGGAGTTTCGCCTTTGTAATTTTCAAGGATTCGCCAATCGAACTTTTTCCCGCTGCCGCCATATGCATCCGATTTGGTATCAAACAGGAAATAATCACAAGCTTTATGATATACATCAAGCAGTTCAAACTGAAATGACTCATTCACCTGAAATGACTTAATCACCTCTATGCCAGAATCTTTTATCAACTGGCAGTCTTCCGGGCTTTCGTCTCCATGCAATTGAATTACATCGAGTTGATATTTTTTCACCAGAAATAATATTCGATCTCTGCTTTCGTTCACAAACACCCCCACCTTTTTAATTCCTTTCGGGATGTTTGCAGTAATCTGAACATCAAAATCGTCTCCAACATAACGTGTTGATTTTGAATAAAAGATAAAGCCCATGTAATCCAACGGCAATACCATCAATTCTTTAAGATTACTTTTATCGCGCAGACCGCAGACTTTTATTTTCATTGCTTTTAATATTAAATATTGTACGCCATGCGTTCAAAATACCATTTGGTAATACCGTTCGGACACGCCATGGCGTGTCCCTACATTTCTGTTATGAATTGTTTGCAGGCATTGCCTGGGGAATCCTGTTTCATGAAATGCTCTCCCATTAAAAATGCCTGAAAACCATTCTCTCTCATCTTTCGAACCACCTCAGGACTATCCAGACCACTTTCGGCTACGCGTATCATGTCTTCGGGTAGTTTGGCTGCCAATCGTATCGATCGGTCTGTATCTACCGAAAAATCTTTCAGATTCCGGTTGTTGATTCCTACCAAATCGACAAATCGGTTCACGTGTTCCAGTTCCGATTCATCGTGCAGTTCAAGCAATACTTCCATGCCCAAATCTTTGGCAATAAAGGCAAAATCCTTACAACGCTGCGGACTCAATATAGCTGCAATCAACAAAATTACATCAGCACCCATGGCTTTCGACTGGTAAATCTGATAGGCATCGACAATGAATTCTTTCCGAAGCAATGGAATGCTTAGGCTTTCGCGTGCCGTACTAAAATCGACTGCTTTTGCACCAAAAAACACCTCATCAGTTAGTACCGAAACCATTGAAGCTCCTGCTTCCTGATACGATTTTACCACATCCTGCGGTTTTGCTGTTCCGTTGATCACTCCCTTCGAAGGCGACTGACGTTTGAATTCTGCAATAACACCCGAAGCGCCCCTCCGAGTAATCGACTCTTTGGCTGAATAACAAACACGCTTGAAATTCTCCTGCTCCATCAATTGAAAAATAGGCGTTTGCTCCTTCTGAAGAGCTACTTCAGCCAATTTTTGCTGCACAATCTTGTCTAATATATTTTGCTTTGCATTCATGCCTAGTTTCCTTTTGTCAGTTTCTTCAACACCTCGTACGAATTTCCCGAAAGTAAAGCTTCTTCTGCTCTGCCAATTGCATCGGCCCTGCTAATTTCAGGATGCAGACAATGAATTGCCAAGCCTGCGTTGATTGCTACCACGGCATTTTGAGCATAGCTTCCTTTTCCCTGAAGGATATCCACAAAAATCCGAGCTGCTTCCTCTACTGTTTCGCCACCATACAATTCTTCCGGTTTTACAATTCTTTTCCCAAATGCTTCCGGCTCCAGCAGTTCTTCCATTCTGTTTCCAATCAATTTCACTTTTCCGGTCAACGAAACCTCATCGTAGCCATCAATTCCGTGAATAATCGTAAAATTTGAATCTGTTTCCTGCAACAAGTACTGATACAAACGGGCCAATTCCAAATCAAAAACCCCGACAATCTGATTCTTTGGTTGCGATGGATTTACCAGGGGACCCAACATGTTGAAAAATGTTCGAACGCCTAAATCGCGACGAATTGGCGCTATATTTTTCATGGCCGGATTGAATAAAGGAGCGTGCAAAAAGCAAATTCCTGCTTTATCCAAATCCCGTTTCAAATCCTCTTCCTTATTTTTAAACTGATAACCCAAATGCTCAATCACATTGGAAGATCCGCAAAAAGAAGATACGCCATAATTCCCATGTTTGGTTACTTTTTCGCCGGCACCGGCAACCACAAATGAAGCTAAGGTTGAAATATTAAAGGTGTTTTTTCCATCGCCGCCTGTTCCGCACAAATCAACGCCATTGTATTCCGACAGGTCAACAGGAAGGCACAATTCAAGCAAAGCTTCCCGAAACCCGGTTAATTCCTCAACGGTAATGCTTCGCATCATAAATACCGTTAAGAAAGAAGTAATTTGAAATTCGTTAAAATTCCCTTTTGTAATCTGAATTAAAACCTCTTTGGCTTCCTCTCTTTGTAAGGTTTTGTGTTCAAATAAATGGTGAAGTATATTTTTCATTGTTATTTCTTATTAGCAATCAGCTTTCAGCTCTCCGCGTTCAGCTTTTTAATACTTGAAACTTGTTACTTGTAGCTTGAATCTTATCCTTTCAGCCAATTCTCAATCATTTTCAATCCATTAGGAGTCAAAACAGATTCGGGATGAAATTGAACACCTTGAACATCATATTCCTTATGACGGATTCCCATAATCTGTCCTTCTGCATCTTCGCAGGTAACAACCAAACAATCAGGCAGATTCTCTTTCGTTACATTCCACGAATGATATCTTCCTGCGGTAAACTCCTGATCGATTCCTTGCAAAACACCTTTATCATCATCAGTACGGAAAATTGAAGTGGCAACGCCATGGTACACCTTATCCAAATTTTCGATACTGCCGCCAAACACCTCAGCAATAGCCTGCTGTCCCAAACAAACTCCCAATATTGATTTGGTTGATCCATATTCGCGAATCACATCTTTTAAAATGCCTGCTTCATCAGGAATTCCTGGACCCGGAGACAATAAGATCTTATCGAACTTAGCGACCTCTTTCAAATCAATTTCCCGATTTCGGTGTACTTCAATGTCCTTTGCACCCAAATTCCGCAAATATTCCACCAAATTATAGGTGAAGGAGTCGTAATTATCTAAAACTAAAATCTTCATATCCTATATATTTTGAGCCAATTCCATTGCTTTTCGCAAGGCAGCTAATTTATTACCCACTTCGTTTAACTCATTCTCCTCTATAGATTTATCAACCACTCCGGCTCCGGCCTGAAAATACAATTGATTGTCCTTGCTTAAAAAGCTTCGGATCATAATTGCCTGATTTACTTCCCCGTTAAATCCCAATGAACCGATGCAACCGCCGTAAAAACCTCTTGCCGTTGGTTCGTACTGATCAATCAACTGCATCGCGCGGTACTTAGGAGCTCCCGATAAGGTTCCTGCAGGAAATGTATCTCCCATTAACTGAAAGGGGTTGTAACCATCGGGAAGTTCGCCGGAAACCTTGGATACCAGGTGAATTACGTGCGAAAAGTACTGCACCTCACAAAAGGTTTCTACTTTAATATTCCTTGCATCGCGACTCAAATCATTTCTGGCCAAATCAACTAACATTACGTGTTCAGCCTGCTCCTTTTCATCTTTCAGCAATTCTTTAGCCAATTCTGCATCTTTCACGGCATCCCCGGTTCTTCGGAAGGTTCCTGCAATTGGATGAATGTATGCCTTCTTGTTTTTAATTTCGATCTGCGCCTCAGGCGATGATCCCATGATCCGGAACGATCCGTAATCGAAATAAAATAAATAAGGCGATGGATTAACTGATCGTAAAGCACGATACAAATTAAAATCATCACCTTTATAAGCATGTGAAAACTGTCGCGAAAGAACAATTTGAAATACATCACCTCTCTTACAGTGCTTCTTACCCTGTGTCACCAAATTTCTGTAGGTTTCATCGTCCATATTCGATTGCTCCTCACCTTCCAATGAAAAAGTGAATGTCGGCAAATTTCTATTTCTCAATAAATCGGAAACCTCACGTATTCTGGATTCATCTCCATTTCTAACCAATTCAATGATCTTCAAGGTATTGTTGAAATGATTTACCTCAATGATAAATCGATAAAGAGAATAGCACATTTGCGGAATCCCCGATTGCTTCTTTTCCAAATTAAAATCCAGATCCTCGAAATAAGGAACCGCATCATAAGTTGTGTAGCCGAACAAAGCATTTGCCTTAGGTACATTTTCCTTTCCTTCCAGATCGAATTGATTAACAAAGTCTTTCAACTTGCCTGAAACAAAGCGTTTGCCTTTGCCTCTTGCATCGCAAACTTCTTTTTTGCCTTCAATCTCTTCAATCAACTGCCCATCTTTTAAAGTGATGCTGGCAATTGGCTCTAAAGCAATAAAAGAACTTGCATTTTCCGGACTGTGGTAATCCGAACTTTCCAATAATATTGCACCAGGAAATCGATCTCTCAATTTTAGATACATACTTACCGGAGTAATTACATCGGCAAGCATTTCTTTTTTTAGATATTTAAACTTTATCATTTGGCTAGTCGTTAAATTCGATTCAAAAAAAAAACGGCCTACTGAGTATCAGTAGGCCGTTTGCTTTGTTCTTATATTTTTAGGAACTAATTTTTGCACATACGGAGGTCACCTCTGCTCTGGTTTTGAGAGTTTGTAATTGTGCCACCACCAATATTTGTTAATCATTCCCATCATGTTTCTTTTTTTCTTCCTACAAATCTAATTAATAATTTACTCAATTTCCAAATCTTAATTCATGAATTATCCAAACCCAAGGAAAAACAAGTTAAACTTTCCCTTTAAAATAAAGACTTACAGCAACTATTATTTTTTTTGTAAATTTCTCAAAACCCCATGTTTTTTATCTGTTTTTAAAATCCACACCTTGATTATTTCAGGGGTGTCTTCTCAAAAAAAACATATTTACAAACAAGCACCCCTTTCTGTACATATCTATTAAATATTATTTTTTTTCAATCTACTTTACAAACAAGCTACAGCTATCGCTTTTACAAGGCTTACAACCCTTTCCCACTAGCTTCCACAAACGTTATCATTTCATTACATCTAAAAAATAGATTTGCAGGATAAAAAATAATTCATACATTTGGCACAGACAACAAGAAAACAATTGATTATTACGATGAAAACATTCAGTATTAACTTTTATTATTTTTGGTATTTCTATTATCCACAACGGTAAGAGCAAGAATTGATATGTAACGAATCGAACAGATACATTTTAAAGGTCTTGCCCAACAGGTAAGACCTTTTTTTATACAACAAAACAAGATGACCAATACAGGATTAGCATTTCGATATTATTATTTTTATTTCTGGTACCAAAACGACCGGGCGGGATGCCTTATACCTAATTTTAAGTAAAAAGTATAAAATAAATCCTGCTCCCAACGAGCAGGATTTTTTTTAGATATAACCAAGATTTTAACCACAAAAAAATGATTCAACCAGCAAATAGAACCCAAGGAGTTAAAGAGTACTATTTCTCAGTAAAACAGAGAGAAATCGCTAAACTAAACGAAGGTGAAGTTAAAGTTCTTAACCTTGGTATTGGTGATCCGGACATGTCCCCTTCTGAAGATACTTGGGAAATGCTTAAAGAAGCCTGTGCACATCCAAAAAGCCATGGCTATCAGTCGTACCAAGGAATCCCTGCATTGCGCGAAGGATTTTCGAAATGGTACAAAACTTTTTTCGATGTAGATTTAAATCCGGCCAACGAGATTTTACCCTTATTGGGATCTAAAGAAGGAATCATGATTACTTCATTGGCTTATTTGAATGAAGGCGACGAGGTTTTAATTCCAAACCCGTCCTATCCTACTTACACATCGGTAACCAATTTGTTAGGTGGAAAGATTGTTTCTTATCCATTGGTTGAGGAGAACAATTATCATCCTGATTTTGATGCTCTGGAGAAAAGAGATTTAAGCAAGGTGAAAATCATGTGGGTTAACTATCCTCATATGCCAACAGGAGCAAGAGCAAGCAGAGAATTACTTGAAAAAGTGGTTGCTTTTGGCAGAAAACACAAAATATTAATCGTTAACGATAATCCATATAGCTTTATTCTTAACGATTCTCCAATGAGCATTATGAGCATTGAAGGAGCAAAAGATTGCTGTATCGAATTAAACTCGCTGAGTAAGTCACACAATATGCCAGGTTGGAGAGTTGGAATGATTTGCGGAAAAGCCGAACTATTAGAACCTGTATTGAAAGTTAAAACCAATATGGATTCAGGTATGTTTTATCCGGTTCAGCAAGCTGCTATTAAAGCATTATCTCAGGATCAAAGCTGGTACGACTCAATTAATGAAGTATATAAAACCAGACGAGAATTGGTTTTTAAACTAATGGATCTGATTAAATGTACTCCAAGAAAAGATCAGGGTGGAATGTTTGTTTGGGCAGCAATTCCTAAAAAATACAAAGATGGCTACGAGCTAAGTGATAAAATTCTAAAGGAATCAAAAGTATTTATTACGCCAGGTGGAATATTTGGAGATCAGGGAGATAAATACATTCGAATTTCATTGTGCAGCAGCGAGGCGATAATTGAGGAAGCCATCGAAAGAATTAAAGAAAATTAGAACAGACAAATTCGAAACAATGATACTATCAGTAATAGGATTAGGATTGATTGGTGGATCGGTAGCTCTTGATTTGAAAAAAAGAGGATTCGTTAGCAAGGTGATTGGAGTTGATAACAATACCCTTAATGCTCACGCTGCTATAAAGTTGGGTCTGGTTGATGAAATTCAAGATTTAAATACAGCGATTAGTTCTTCTGACCTGGTTATTTTAGCAATTCCCGTAGATGCCTGTTTAAGATTACTCCCAAAAATTATGGATCTTGTAGATCATCAAATTGTAACCGATTTAGGATCGACAAAAGAACAGTTAATCGAGTCAGTAGCAAATCACCCAAAAAGAAAACAGTTTGTTCCTGCTCACCCAATGGCTGGTACTGAATTTTCAGGACCACAAGCCGCACATTCAGGTTTGTTCGATGGAAAATGCTCTATTATTTGTAATCCGGAAGATTCAGACAAGAAAGCGGTAAATCTGATCACCGAAATGTTCCATTGCCTGAGAATGAGATGTGTTTTTATGGATGCCGAAGTACATGACAGACAAACAGCATACGTTTCACATTTATCGCACATTAGTGCTTTTGCCCTATCGTTAACGGTATTGCACAAAGAAAAAGCAGACAAGCACATTTTTGAACTGGCTAGTGGTGGATTTGATTCTACCGTTCGTTTGGCAAAAAGTTCTGCAGAAATGTGGACACCAATCTTTCAACAGAACAAGAAAAACATTGGAAAGGTGCTTCAAAAATACATCGACACACTTCAACAATTTAAAGATTTAATTGAAGAGGATAATTTATCTGGTGTTAATGACTTAATATTTGAAGCGAACGACATTAGAAGAGTACTCGATCAGAAAGAAAAGAACGAGAAAAAGACTATAGAACAAACTGAGGAAATTAGGAACAGAGCATAAAAAAGGTAAAAGTTGTAAGCGGTAAAATTTGCAACAGCTTTTAGTTAATAGCTTGCCAAAGAGAAGAAAAACAATGAAAATACTCTATTATTAATTAGAGTAATTATTGACCAAATAAAAACCATATTTTTAATCACTCCGAGAAGAGTAAAAAAAACAGTATACAATGAAGAATTTGGAAATTAAGGATCTAAGCAGCTGGCCAATCGACGTTAGTACGCGCCCTCTTGTTATTGCAGGACCTTGCAGTGCTGAGACAGAGGAACAATTAATGGATGCAGCAAGAGGAATTAAAGCAGCGGGGATTCAAATTTTCCGTGCGGGAATTTGGAAACCACGTACCCGCCCGAATAGCTTTGAAGGAATTGGTGCAAAAGGATTAATCTGGTTGCAAAAAGTAAAAGAAGAATTAGGATTAATTACAGCTACAGAGGTAGCCAACGCTCGACACGTTGAATTAGCCTTAGGTGCAGGTGTAGACATCTTATGGATTGGCGCAAGAACCACTGTTAATCCATTTGCTGTTCAGGAAATTGCTGATGCCTTACGCGGTCATGACATTCCTGTTTTAGTAAAAAATCCAATTAATCCTGATTTGGAGCTTTGGATGGGTGCAATTGAAAGACTTCATGCTGTTGGATTAACAAGATTAGCTGCTATTCACCGTGGATTTTCGACCTACCAAAAATTGAAATACAGAAATGATCCTCAATGGCAAATTCCAATCGAATTGAAAAGAAGAATGCCACAACTTCCTATATTCTGCGACCCTAGTCACATTACCGGAGATCGTGACCTACTTGAAGAAGTCGCTCAAAAATCGATGGACTTGAACTACGAAGGACTAATAATTGAATCGCACTGCAAACCAGAAGAAGCCTGGAGTGATGCCAAGCAACAATTAACCCCGGTAGCTCTTAAAGAACTTTTAGCTAACTTGGTACTTCGTGATCCTGAAGCGCCGAATGAATTGGTTGACAATACTCTTGGTGAACTAAGACATTTAATTGATGATTTCGATCAGAAATTACTTGAATTACTGGAGAATCGGATGCAGGTAGCCAAAACGATTGGTCACTACAAAAAAGAAAACAACATCACCGTTTTACAAAACAAACGTTGGGGAAGTATTTTGGAAAAAAGCATGGAAATAGGAAAGAAAAAAGGATTTAGTGAGCAATTCATTAGCAGCTTATTCAAAGCTATCCATCAGGAATCTATCAACCAGCAGGAAGAAATTATGAACTCATAGATATTAGTAATTAGTATGTCGTAGTTAGTATTTCAGCTAACTACTATGTACTAACTACTATGTACTAACTACTCTGAAAAGAATGAAGACCATACACATCGAAAAGCAAAACAGCAGCATTTTTGTAGGAGAATCTTATCTCAATAGTAAGAACTACCTGCCAGAGAAAAAATGCTTTCTAATTTGCGATGAGAACATTTACCAGCACTACTCCGAATTCATCAATCAATTCGATTATATCGTAATGGGTTGTGGCGAAGGAAACAAGAACTGGCAAACCGTAGAAAAAATCATCGATCAACTGCTGGAAAGAGGTGCCGACAGAAATAGTTTTCTATTGGGAATGGGTGGAGGTTTGGTCTCTGACGTTACAGGCTTTGTTGCTTCTATTTTTATGCGAGGTCTTGAATTTGGTTTCATCAGCACCTCCCTACTGTCTCAGGTTGACGCCAGTGTTGGCGGAAAAAACGGAATCAATTTTGGCAAACTAAAGAACATGATTGGTATTTTCAATCCTCCAAAGTTTGTGATTTGTGATCCGGTTTTGCTTCAGACCTTGCCTAAGCGCGAAGTTAGAAGTGGATTTGGGGAAGTAATTAAGCATGCATTCATTAAAGATGAAGAATTGTATCACTTCCTAAATGAAAACTGTGAAGCTCTTCTGAATTTAGATCCAAATTTAATGGAAGACTTGGTTTACAGAGCTGTTTCGATTAAGACTAAGATTGTTGAAGGTGATCCATTTGAAAAAGGAGAACGTAAGAAATTGAATTTCGGGCATACCATTGGTCATGCTATTGAAAATAATTCAGATTTAACTCATGGCGAAGCTGTATCGGTTGGTATGAATTTAGCGTGTCAGATATCTCAAGAATTGTGTGAGCTAAGCGATGCTAATGTAAAAAAAGTCAACGACTTATTGCAAAAATTCGAATTGCCACTGAAACATGACGTTCCTGCAGATATTATTAATCAATATCTGATAAAAGACAAAAAGAAAAATCGATCGACCATTGATTTTATTCTACTCAAGAAAATAGGCGAAGCCACAATTGTTAGCCTTCCTATTGAAGAACTAAAAACCAAAGTGATTGCACTTTGTGCCAATCCTAAATAACCACATTAATACCCCCAATTATGAGAGTTCGAATCCAATCCTCAACCATTAAAGGAAGCCTAACGCCACCTTCCTCAAAAAGCATGATGCAAAGAGCTTTAGCCGCTGCAATGTTGGCTAATGGAGACTCTGTAATTCACAATCCGTGTAAATGTGAAGATGCCGCTGCTGCAACAGATATCATTCAACGAATGGGTTCGGTAGTCACCAAAAAGGAAAATTCGGTAGAGATAACTTCCAAGGTGAGTGAAGCTCCCGAAAGTATTCATGTTGGAGAATCCGGACTTGCATTAAGGATGTTCTCTCCTATTGTTGCGCTAAAGCCGGAAGAAATGGAAATTACGGGAACAGGAAGTATCCTGAAGAGACCCGTTCAGAACATTATCGAAGGATTGGAAAATTTGGGTATTGAATGTGAAAATCCTGGCAAAGGATTCTTACCCATTCGCATAAAAGGGGGCTACAAAAGTAATTTTGCAAAAATAGACGGATCGCTTGGATCGCAATTTCTCACTGGCCTTTTAATGGCTCTGCCCTTGCGCAAAGAAGATACGACACTTAAGGTGAGCAATTTAAAAAGCATTCCTTACATCAATATGACTCTGGATTTAATAAAGCATTTTGGTATTGAAATAGAGCATGAGAATTACGAGAACTTTCATATAAAAGGAAATCAAATCTATCAGCCAACCGAATACACCATCGAAGCCGATTGGAGTTCGGCAGCTCCTCTTTTAGTTGCCGGAGCCT
>JAQBBZ010000349.1:0-15104 GCA_032125735.1 Labilibaculum sp. | reverse complement strand
CGGTGAGTTCCTTCTTGAATAATTCAGGTGCAATGTAAACAACATCAACAATATCGTCCACCAATCCGTTTCCCATACTCATTTCTGAAATCATCAAAAGCTTGTTTCTGTCAATTTCATTCAAGTCAATATTATAATCATCGATATTGCCAACCAAAGGCTTTATTTGAAGAAGATAAAACGAAGCCTTTCCATCTTTATCTTTCGTTAAATCAACGGCAAATTCAATCTCTATTGGGGAACCCATCGCTTCTTTAATAATGTCCAAAACAAGTTCGATGGTTTTTGCCAGAGGAACATAATTGTATTTCAGAATATTGGCAAAATTGATAATTCTTGGTCCCATTACATCCAATCCCGGATTTATTGTATCACTAAGAGAATTATAAACAGAAGCACAATGAATCAAATTTCCATGTTCTTCCGCTTCATCAATATCCAAACGGATTAATCCTGCCGTATCACCTTCCAAAAGATTTAGATCCTTTTTCTTTAGGTCGACAGCATAAAATTCTACTTGCGAATTTTTAAATTGATCTTTCGCACTGTTATTCTCAATGGTTGGGAAAACAGGAGAAAAACGAAATGCTTTTTCCCCATCCACGATATATTTGCCCAAACCAATTCCAATCACCGCAAATCCTTCTTCGGGTTTCATGTGGCCAAAAGGATAGTAATTATACGATTGAGCGACTCCCGAAATGTGAGGGTAAAAAACGGATCCGTACTGATTTCCGACCACTTCCTGAATGACTACTGCCATTTTTTCTTCCTCTATTTTATAATTCATGGCCGAAACATTCAATCTTGCATCGGGGGAAAAAATGGATGCATAAACCAATTTTACAGCATCGGTTACCTGCTTAACCCGCATATTTAAATCGGGATGAATATTAGGCACCAGATAGGTTTGAAAAACCCCTGCTACCGGCTGAAGCAATGAATCTTCGAACAATCCGGAAGATCTGATTGCCAAAGGTTTTTCAAAATTCATCAGCATGATTCTAATTTTTTGAACCAGGCGCTGGGTTAATTCTGAATCCAAAAAAATCTGCTGAATCTGTTCAAAATCATCCATATCCTTAATCCGATTCAACAAATTGTTTCGATCGATGAATGACTCGTATTCATCGACTCCAATTACAGTAGTCATGGGAGCTTTTATATTTATTCCTGGAACAAATCGGCTCAAATTCAGATTAAAAAGCATGGAGTTAATAAAAGCCAGTCCTCGTCCTTTTCCTCCCAGCGATCCGGTAGACAGGGTGACTATATTATTCGCGTTAAGAACAAAATCGGCATTGAACTCAACAACTTTCCCTTTATTTTTTTCGTTCCGGTGATTCTGAATTACATTGATTAAATAATCCCGAACATCTTCTGCCGATTTAAAATCTGTTATATGATAAGGTGCAATCATTTTAGCAACCCGAATTTCTCCCCTGGCCATCAGCCACAGGGAGAAATGATTTTTCTGGGCATGATAAACCAAGGATTCGCCGGGAATATGATACAGATACTCCTCAAACTCTTTCAATGATTTTGCCGTAGCAATTTCATGGCCCGTGGCATCCTTATATACAAAATCTCCAAATCCCAAAAACTGACGAATGAACAATCGAATATCCCCTCTAAGCGTTTCCGAATTTTTATCGATAAAGCTAGCTTTAAGCTTAAATGCATGAGTGGCATTGGAAACATCAGAAGATTGAAGTATAACCGGCAAATTAGGATATTCTCCTTTAATTTCCTTTACCAAACTAATTCCTGCATCGTCCAAAAACACGCCATCTTTCTTGAACTTCACATCAGAAATTAGACACAACAAATATTCACGATACTGGTAATAAATATTCATCGCTTCTTCGTAATTCGAGGCCAGCAATATTTTAGGACGCGCCCGCAAACGAAGGATTTTATACTGAGCATCGGTACTCACATCATCAATTATCCGCTGGGTTTGAGCTAAAACACTCTGATATAGCATTGGTAAGTATCTCGAATAATACTTTGCTGAATCTTCAACCAATAAAACTACCCGAGCCAATCCAATCTTGGTATCATTTCCAACATTCACCTTATCTTCCAAACTTTTTATCATGGCAAAGAAAACCTGAGATTCTCCATTCCAAACAAATATTTTGTCGACACTTACCAATTCTGCCCGTTGCTCCTCGAACAAGGCAATATCGGCATCGTTATTCAGTAATAAAAAAATGGAGATGTATGGAAATTCCTTTTTAATTCGTTCACTTAATCCAATTGGTGTTTTTTTATCGACTCCAACCATTAATATTATCATGTCAAAATGCTTGGCATGCAATTGTTCCATACACTCTTCGAGATTAGAAACCCCCGTAACTCTAGGCATTGATGTGAGATTCAACTGGTGGTATTCACTGGATATTTGTTCAGAAAAACGTCCTTCCCGTTCAATGCAATAAGCATCGTATAAATTCGCAACCAACAATATTTCCTTTACTTTAAAAGGCATTAAATCGTGATAAATATCGCGGTCGGCATTGTTCTTATTCAAGAAATCCTGTAATAATTTACGATTGGTAACCGGAACATAAGGACCAATTATTTCCTTTCTTTTCGAATCAATTTCCCTTGTCTGGCTTAGTAATTCCTTTCCGGTTTCACTATTGATATATCCAACAATAATATTTCCAATATTTTCAATCAAGTGTCTTTCTTCCTTCAAAAAAGGTCCTTCATCCTGAGGAGGGAATTTTTTCACATAGCAAACCTCAATTCGCCCACTACGCTTATGAATCGTTAAAAACTCTTGTGTTATTGTCCATTGGGAAAGACGAAATCCAGGGCTTAAATATTCTTGCCCGTCAAAAACAATTCTTGCAACAGTGAACTCAGGATATTGCCAGGCTTTCGGAAGTATAAAACAGATTTGTTGTAAAGTATCCTCAATTGATTTTCCTTCCTTGATAATACTTGTTGTTTGATTAATTGCAGAAAGTTCTTTTAAGCGCTCAATATTTTCGGCTATAATCTTATTGATTCCCTGCTCTTTACCCTGTTTTGATTCCATACATTTTCGATTTACTTACGTAGATGCATTAAAAATTGTAAAAAAATCTTGTTGATTTAGCTACTGTTTGTAGGCTCTTTTAAATTTAAACAAATTAAATGAAACCTAAACCCTTGACCTTGAGTGATTTCTTTTCTACCTTTAAATATGATCGCAGTTATTCCGTTTTGAAATCAAAAACAAGCCGGTATAATGCCGATTAGTATTTGACCATCAATATTACCCAGATAGGGATTCTTTCAAATACTAACCGGTATTTTTCACGATTGCCTTCATTCACACCCAATATAATTCATGTCTAACTTAAACATTAATTATCATGACAACTATGTTAAAGGCTCCTTCCAGTAAGGAATTTATGGACAAATTGAAAAGTAGAACTCCAGGAGAAATTGAATTTCATCAGGCTGTTCACGAAGTGGTGGAGTCATTGCTTCCTTTTTTAGAGGAAAACCCAAGGTACAAAACAGCAAAAATTCTGGAACGAATTTCAGAGCCCGAAAGAATCTTAATTTTCAGGGTTCCTTGGGTGGATGACAAAGGGGAAATTCAGGTGAATCGTGGATACCGTATTGAAATGAACAGTTCAATTGGCCCATACAAAGGTGGATTGCGTTTTCACCCAACAGTAAACCTTGGTATTCTGAAATTTCTCGCATTCGAACAAGTTTTTAAAAACAGCTTAACCACACTTCCAATGGGAGGCGGAAAAGGAGGCTCTGACTTTGATCCTAAACAAAAATCGGATGGTGAAGTGATGCGATTCTGCCAAAGCTTCATGACTGAACTTAGCAGGCACATTGGTCCAAATACCGATGTTCCTGCCGGAGATATAGGGGTTGGTGGTCGAGAAATAGGATATCTCTTTGGTCAGTATAAACGACTACGAAACGAATTTACGGGTGTTCTAACTGGCAAAGGTGCCGAATGGGGAGGAAGTGTAATTCGTCCGGAAGCAACTGGATATGGTAATGTGTACTTCGCAGAGGAAATGCTGAAAACCAAAAACGACAGCTTAAAAGGCAAAATTGTATGTGTTTCAGGCTCTGGAAATGTTGCTCAGTTTACTGTCGAAAAAGTGAATGAATTAGGAGGTAAAGTTGTCACTCTCTCCGATTCTTCTGGATTTATTCATGATCCGGATGGAATAGATGGAGAAAAACTCACTTTCGTGATGAGACTTAAAAACATTAAACGAGGTAGAATAGAGGAATATGCTAAGAAATATGGCGTAGGTTATTATCCAAATAAAAGACCTTGGAGCGTAAAGTGCGATGTAGCTTTACCAAGTGCTACTCAAAATGAAATAAACGCTGAAGAAGCACAAATTTTAATCAGCAATGGTTGCATTTGCGTTTCGGAAGGTGCAAATATGCCTTCTACACCAGAAGCTGTTCACATTTATCTTGAGAATGAAATTCTGTATGGTCCTGGCAAGGCTGCAAATGCTGGTGGTGTTGCAGTGTCTGGATTGGAAATGTCTCAAAATGCGATGCGTTTAAGCTGGACTCGCGAGGAAGTTGACAATCATTTGAAACGAATTATGAAGGATATCCACACTACTTGTGTTAAGTATGGAAAATCTTCGAATGGATTTGTGAATTACGTAAATGGTGCAAACATTGGCGGATTTGTAAAAGTCGCCAACGCAATGATAGCTCAAGGCATAGTTTAGATACTAAGTCAAAAAAATATGGGTTGTTCTTTTCGAACAACCCATATTTATGTCAAAAAAAAACTAACAACCGTTAATTATACCCTTTCATAATATCAGGATTTTGTTAATTTTATCCTCCCAAACCAAAACCCAAATTTAATGAACGACACAACCCAAAAACCAGCCATAAAAAGAGGATGGCTTCGAGCATTACTAATCATCTTACCCTTTCTTATCGTAACTGGCATATTTCAATCCATAGGAGCATTTATATGGGCGGCCATTTCAAATGACAACGCCTTAGAGGTTTTGCAACATACATCAGCAAGTTCTACAATTGGATTTATTATTATTCAGGGATTTTCTACAATAGGCACTTTACTTCTCATTTGGATCTTTACACGATTTATTGATCGAAAGAAAATAATTGACCTGGGCTTTTCTTTTAAAAAGAGAACAAAAGATATTCTTTACGGATTGTTGGCAGGATTTATCATGATGGGAGCCGGCAGTTTAATTCTATATTTTTCAGGAAACTTAACATTTGATTCCATTACTTTTAATTTGATCGGATTGGCAGAGTCAGTCGTGCTATTTATTTTAGTTTCAATAAATGAGGAAGTATTTGTTAGAGGTTATCTACTTCGAAATTTTATGGATTCCATGAACAGATATATCGCTTTAATGGTATCCGCCCTATTATTTATGTCTCTTCATTTATTAAACCCTAACGTTTCGCTTGTAGGAATTTTTAATATTTTCCTTGCAGGATTACTCTTGGGAATTGGCTATATTTTCACAAAGAATCTTTGGTTCCCATTGGCTCTGCATTTTAGCTGGAATTTTTTCCAAGGACCAATTTTCGGATTCGAAGTTAGCGGAACCAGTTCCAGCTCGCTAATATCACAAAGTATTCACGGGAATGAAATTCTTACCGGAGGACAATTTGGATTGGAAGGATCAATTATTGCAACAGTGCTGTGTTCTCTCGGAATTCTAATTTTTTGGATGATATACAAAAAACAAGATATTGTATCAACTGCAAATAACTAATTGGTCATGAAAACCTTGCTTTCATTTTCTTTATTGTTTACACTTTTTGCTTGTTCACAACAACCAAATTCAATTTTGAACAAGTATTCCTCCTCCGATTTAAAACGTATTTTCGAATCAGAACAAATAAACGGTTGTTTTACAATTTATGATTTAAAAAATGACACGAAATTAAGTTTTAATGAGGAACGGTTAGACTCTGCATTTCTTCCCGCTTCTACATTCAAAATAATCAATTCGATGATTGCTTTGGAAACTGGAGTAATTAAGGATGAAAACGAAATTATTAAATGGGATAGCATCGATCGTGGCAACGACAATTGGAATAGGGATCAAAATCTGGAAAGCGGATTAAAATATTCTGCTGTTTGGTTCTATCAGGAATTGGCCCGAAGAATTGGCGAAGAAAGAATGAAATATTGGGTGGAAGCATCGGATTACGGCAACAAAAATATAAATGGTGGCATTGATGTTTTTTGGTTGCGTGGTGATATTAGAATTAGTTCCAATCAACAAATCGATTTTTTGAAGAAATTATATTTCAACCAGCTTCCATTTTCACAAAAAAATCAGGAAATTGTAAAAAGAATAATGATCGTTGACCAAACTGCGGATTATACAATTCGGGCAAAAACAGGTTGGGCTGCACGAATCGATAATCAAATTGGCTGGTATGTTGGTTATCTTGAAAAAGGAGAAAATGTATATTTTTTCACTGTTAATATTGATATCAAAAATTCAGATGATGCAGCAAAAAGGAAAATTATAGTTTCCAAAATACTCGATCATCTTCAACTAACTAAATAAGAAAAATTTCAAAAAATAAAATCCATGAAAAATATAGTATTGTTTTTATTTTTGACTCTTTCGGCATCGGCATTCGCCTTTGCAGGACAAGATTCTAACACCTACGAAAAAGATTTGAAATATCTATTTCAGATTAACGGATCGCAGGCCAGTTATCAGGAATCAATTAAAGCGATGATTGTTCAGCTAAGAAGTCAAGATTCAGATATTCCTAATGAATACTGGGACAAAGCAGAAGTTGAATTCGTGAATACTTCGGTAAATGATTTAATTAAAATGCTTCTTCCAATTTACAGACATAATCTTTCTCATGATGATGTATTGGCAATGATTGACTTTTACGAATCGGTTGCAGGAAAAAGAATCGCTCAAAAATTACCAAAAATAACAACAGAAAGTATGCAAGCCGGCATGTCGTGGGGGCAAGCTATTGGTGCAAAAATAAAAGCAGATATTGAAAATAAAGGCTTTAAAATCAGATTGCCATTTACTCCATAATTTTATATCAACATCCAAACTAAAGATGCAAAACAAGGGGCAAACCTGAATTAAATCATTTCTTAAACAACAGATTATTAGTATTTTTTGGGGTTCCTAAAAACTAACCCAATGAATAGTATATTCACACCCAACAGAAACTATCACCAAACCAAAAAGCAAATTGGCTATGTCCCCCGCAAGCAAGCTACCGAGGAAGATTATCGTCGAATTGGTTTCATGTCCGGACTTGAAGTTCATCAACAGCTTGCAACAGAAGAAAAATTGTTTTGTCACTGTCCCTGTGGCATCTTTCACAAAAATGGAGCTTACGATGCTGAAGTGATCCGGCATATGCGCCCAGCCATGAGTGAACTTGGGGGATATGACGGAACTGCCTTAATGGAATTTAAAACTCGTAAAAACATCATTTATCGTATCAATAACGAAACGGCTTGCACTTACGAAGTTGATGATACACCTCCCTTTAGAATTAATCAGGAAGCTCTCGGAATCGCCCTTCGAATTTCACTTTTATGCAAATTCAATATTGTCGGTGAAGTACACATTACCCGAAAACAATATTTGGATGGAAGTATCCCAACAGGATTCCAGAGAACCGCAATTTTAGGTGTGAATGGTGAAATTCAATTGAGTAATAAAAAAGTAAATCTGATCCAATTAAGCATAGAAGAAGATTCCTGCCGTGAAATTTCAGACATCGGCCATGAGAGATATTACAAGACCGACCGACTTGGCACTCCTCTTATTGAAACTGTTACTGCCCCCGAGTTAAATACTCCTGACGAATTGCGTGAGGCTGCAGAATACATCCGTTTTCTAAATCGAAGTACCGGATTAGTTCGCACAGGAATGGGCGCGGGTCGCGAAGATGTAAATGTTAGTTGTAAAGGTGGATCTAGAGTGGAAATAAAAGGAGTTGCTCACAACAAATGGATTCCTGAATTATCACATAACGAAGCCTTTAGACAATGGGCATTACTAAATATCAAAAAACTTTTAAACGATCGAATTCAAAAAGAGAACTGGAGCATCCAAGCACAAGAAATTGATTATCATGATTATAAATTCACATATTCACCATTAGTTGAATGCAAAGAAAAAGCACATCAAATTATTGCCATTAACCTACCTGAATTTAAGGGTTTACTATCCCACTTCACTCAGCCAAATCAAAATTTTGGGGATGAATTTGCTCAACGATTAAAGGTTATTGCCTGCATAGAACATCCCAACTTGATTCATTCTGAACAGGAAAAAGAATTAATACCCAAACATGATTTTGATCAAATCCGAATAAAATTAAATGCTAAACCAAATGATGCACAATTAATTATCTGGGGTGCAAAGGAAGATATTCCTACCGCTATTGAAAGCATTGATGAACGTTGTATGATGACTTTTGATGGTGTTCCTAACGAAACCCGGAAATCATTACCTGATGGCACAACAATTTTCGAAAGAGTTCTTCCGGGTGCCGATCGAATGTATCCCGATACCGACTCAGCACCTATTCCTTTATCTGATGAGTATATCAATGAACTTGGAAGAGATTTACCAAATGATATTTGTGAGCGAATAAACCAATTAAACAAATGGGGAGTACCAACAGATTCTCATCATTTTATACTCAGCAAAGACCTATTCCCTGTTATTAAAGAAATAACTGATAGATTTAAATTTAATCCTAAAAGCATCGCAATATTTTTTGGCCAGACTTATAAAAACATCATCGGAAAGCATAAAGTCCATCCTGAATTCAATTATCGAAAGTTAGTTGGATTATTCAAGTTCATCCATGATCAGGAATTACATCCAAACATAGCTCGATACTTACTGCCCATTCTCTATCAAAATCCAAGTATGGATTTTGCCTCCATGCTAATCAGCTTAAAATTCAAAAAAAGAAGCTTGGCCGAATTAATAGCTCCTATTGATTTTCTGGAAGAAAAATTTAAAGACTTACATCCTTCAGAGAACAGCGATAATGCCGCTCATTGGATTATGGGGCAATTACATAGTCAAGCAATTGGGAATATTGAATTAAGAGAATTAAGAGTGAACATCGACAAACGACTTAACTAATGGAAGATATTTTTCAAGGATATAAAGGGATGGCTCTTGAGACCCTAAAAAGGTACAATGTCCGGGTTTGGGGTCAAACACATATTACGACTACCCGTGGCGTATTCGACGGAACCATTTTACCCCGAGCAGAAAATGATGATGATCAACACATTGTGCTTAAAATCATTACTGGTTACAACATAGGAATAAATGTTACAACCATAAAAGAGATGAAGGAAACTGGCTATAAAAAAGCCAATTATAAAGTTCCCGAAAAAGAATTTCCTTACACGGATGGACAACCATTTGTAAAATTATTTGGAACAGGAGGAACAATCGCATCCCGCTTAGATTATAGAACCGGGGCAGTTATACCAGCTTTTTCACCTGGAGAACTGTATGGATCAGTTCCTGAATTAGCCGATATCTGCAACCTTTCAACCGAAAAAGTATTTGCTATTTTTAGTGAAAACATGGGGCCAAAACAATACATTTCATTAGCCATTGCGATAGGAAAAGAAATTGAGAATGGAATTGATGGAATTATTATCGCCCACGGAACAGATACATTACATCATACTGCTGCAGCATTAACCTATATGGTTCAAGATCCTCCCGTACCGATTGTTTTGGTAGGATCTCAGCGATCATCAGATCGTCCTTCATCAGATGCGGCTTTAAATTTAATGCACTCAGCGGTGGCGGCCGGACATGGTGATATTGCGGAAGTAATGGTTTGTATGTTCGGCCCAACTTCAGATGAATATGGATTTTTACATCGGGGAACCAGAGTACGAAAAATGCATTCGAGTTATCGCTCCACATTTCGAACTATTGGCGATACACCTTTAGCAACAGTCACCCGAAATGGAGTAAAGCCAATAAAAAAACAGTACAAACATCGAAGGAAAGATCGCAAGGTAAAAATCCTTCCTTATTTCGAAGAAAAAGTTACCATTCTTTACTATTATCCAAATATGCAACCCGATATTATCGATGCCTTGGTTAATTGCGGATACAAAGGAATAATTATCGCAGGTACTGGCCTTGGACACGTTAACAAACCTGTTTATCCTGCAATTAGAAGAGCGATCGAGAAAGGAGTACATGTATTTATGACCGTGCAAACACTTTGGGGCTACACTCACATGTTTGTGTACGATACGGGAAGGGACTTACTTTCAATGGGAAT
This sequence comes from Labilibaculum sp., assembly GCA_032125735.1. Classification (GTDB taxonomy): domain Bacteria; phylum Bacteroidota; class Bacteroidia; order Bacteroidales; family Marinifilaceae; genus Labilibaculum. The sequence goes on along the minus strand of JAQBBZ010000349.1, from coordinate 4,778 downwards.
AGTTCCTCTTGCTAATATGCTACCCGAAGCTGCCTATATTAAATTAGGTTGGACTCTAGGTCAAACCACAAATCGTCAGGAGGTGATAGAAATAATGCAAAAGCCGATAAATGATGAGACTACTAAAAGAGAACCATACAATGGATATCTGGTGTATCAGGGAGGTGTTCCGGAAGTAGAACAATTCGTTAAAAACTTTAGAAAATAATCTGAACCCCGGTCAATTCCGGGGTTTCTTTTTGCGGATCAAAAAAGATTATTTTTTTTATATAGAGGGAACATTATTATTATCTTTAGATATTATTAGCAAAAAGCCTTTATGAGTATTTTAGAAACAATATTTGACCTTGAACAATTCACACGTATTTTAAACGATGAACTAAATAATGGATTACCCGGTTTTGAGGCTCAAAAACTAATGTCTCCATCAATTCGCGATCATGCATTAAAAACCAGTGATCCGAGTATTGCCCGAGATAGTAGTGTATTATTACTTTTTTATATAAAAGATGGTCAATTATTTTTACCGTTTATTAAAAGAACAAGCGGAAATACGAATCATAGTGGACAAATAAGTTTTCCCGGCGGGAAATATGAAGAAAGTGATGCCAACAGAACGATTACTGCAATTCGAGAAACCAATGAGGAGTTAGGCGTTGATTGCAAAATAATCAAAATCTTAGGCTTTTTAACTGAACTCTACATTCCAGTTAGCAATTTTATGGTATTACCAGTGTTGGGATATTGCGAGAAGAGGCCTGATTTTAAATTGAATGAATTTGAAGTTGAGGAAATAATAGAAATGCCAGTGGCTCAACTTTTCGCAGAAGACAATATTAATGAATTTATTATTGAGCAGAATGGCTTCAAAATTCATGCACCCTATTTCCCAGCCAAAGAAAACAAAATTTGGGGAGCAACAGCAATGATTTTATCAGAGTTAAGAGAGATATTTCTTCGGGCTGGCCTAATCCAATGATACAATATTTTGGTAATTATTGTAACGCTCTAAAATCTTAATTACATACTGATAAGGTTCTGCACCACGACAGTATCCGTATTTTACAACAGGATCATTAAAAAACTCTGGCTTTGATTTATTCAATAAATAGTAGTCGACACTCCCTTTCCACTGATCTGGATTTTTACCGTTTTTTTCTGCCAAGCGTCTAGCATCCAATACATGCCCTATACCAACATTATATGATGCCAACAAAAATTTTAATTCATCTGTTTTATCAACTAAAATCTCATTCAATTTCCCTTTTAAATACTTTAAATGCCTAACACCAGCATCAACGTTTTCTATAGGAGATGAAAGAGAATCAACATCATAGCGATATCCTGTTTCAGGCATTAATTGCATCAAACCAAATGCGCCAACCCAAGATTGTGCCTTAGGATCAAAATTCGATTCCTGAGATATCAATGCAGACAGCAATCTCCAATCCCAATCTATTAGTTTTGCCTTTTCCTTAAATAGATCATCATAATCAGAAATCTTACCACTTTTCACAGTAAAATATTCACTTTGCATCATCTCCTCAATTCGGCTACTCTTAAAATATCTCTGGTAAATCCTCCTATATTTTTTCGATTTTTGAAACTCAATTAACCAAATATTGATATCATGAGTTAAATGATTTGTCCCCTTACGTAAAGCCCATGCTAAATTCTGAGGAGAGCTTATATATTTTTCAAATTCGATACTTGGATAATATGTAGAATTAACCTTCGCTACATTTTCATCAGCTATTGTGTAGTCGATCTCGCCACTAGCAACCATTGCAATAAGTTCCTCCACTTCTAACTTATCAATCGCCACAATATCAATAGGATTAGTCATGCCTTCAGAGAGGCTTATTAATTTCTCTTGAAAAGATGATCCTGATTGCACATGTATACGCTTCCCCGCTAAATCATCTTGATTCTTAATAAAACCAATAGAGTCGATCTTAGGATGTCGCTGAATTAAAACCTGAGGTGATTGACTATGCGGGATTGTAAAATTGAATTTCTCCATACGCTCAGCAGTAACAGCTAAATTCATTCCTAGTAAATCCACATCACCCCGTTCCAAGGAAGCAAAAGACGATATCAAATCATTATTAACAGTCAACTCCAATTTAACTCCTAAGTGTTCAGCCAAAGCTTCCAGCATTTCGTATTGAAATCCCATAGTATGACCCTTATAGATAAAGTAATTGGTTGAATTATAATCAGTGACCACACGTAGCTTACCTCGTAGCTTCACATGCTTTAATTCCACAACTGGTTTTTCCTCTATTTGCAATCCAATCACCTCTCGGTTTTGATTACAGGTTTGAAGAAAAACCATAAAAATTACAGGTATAATTAATTTTAAATATTTTATTCCAGACATAACATTTTCCTTTCCTAATTAAAAATTAGAAAAAAACAGATCTCTAACCTAGAAATATTTGATTCCTGTTTTTGATTATTTCAATAAATTCCTAATTGTAAAACGTCCAGATAAGCCCAAATTTTAACATGGCTGGATTGAGAGGATAGTGAGGAGCTCCGAAATAATTTTCACTTCCAATTGATGCGTTCATGTGCTCATACATAACAAAAATACGAGTTCGCTTAATTCGAAAGTTTAAGTAGAGGTCAACCTTAGGATAATCGCCTATTTCCTTTTGATTTTGCAAAAAAAATTGTCCTGTAGCAGGCATATAATCAGGAGCGTAAAATGCTGTATTATAATGCACAGCAAATCCTACTTGAAAGCCGAGCGCACCACTAAAAAAATCATTTTTATAATAATTATTACTATAGATCGAAAAACTAGGTAATGGCAAAATTTTATCCTCAGATCCTTTTTGACCAACTAGCTTTTGGTTTAGATAAAAGTTTCCTAGTTTGAATCTTTTTTCTAAATATCCGGTTAAAATCGTAATTCCTTTTCCTGTTTGTTCAGGTGTTGCATTCAAACCAAAATAGGTGTAATTATCAATTTGATTAATTTGCCCACCAATTTTAAAATACCTTTTCTCACTAAAATACTCAATTCCAAGCTCTAATTCATTGGTTTTATCCAAATTTGAATTCCACTGTTGGTGATTGCCATAGTACTTAGAAAGAAGAAAATCCTGTGTTTTAGAATCCAATTTTGCAATTACCGATACTCCATGATGAACTGAATCTTTATCCCCAATCCATTTGGTTAATTCATATTTTAAATGAAAATCATTCTGATTATATCCTTCGAATACATATGTTCCAGTAGCATTCCAATTCAATGACGATCCTGCTGTACTAAACAAACTAGCAATAAGTTGATTATTATGAACTTTTGTATCCTTTTGTCTCAAAGAAATTTCATTTGTTGCTAACCTTGAGTTATATTTTCCAAAATCACTTATTATTCCAAACCTTGCTCCCAATCGAATCCATTTGTTCTTATTTTCATTGAAAACAATCTGAAAAGTATTTTTCACATTAGAATACTCAAGCTTATCAAATGAAGCGTTAGTATTGTAATCCGAATTTGTATAGAAAGTATTATCACTCAATATTGTTTCGCGAAATCGCCAACTATCCGATTCATATTTTAAACCATAAACGAAATTAATTGGATAAGTATAAGATGTATCCTTCTCTTGAATTACTTCATTTTCAGCTCCAATACCATATGAATGATTCATGAAAAAATTAAAATTGGTCAATTTACTTTTAGCATCATCCAACTTAACGTTCAGGTTTTCTGACTTTTCGTTTTGATCAGTCAATTCAGTATCAGAATCCAACCCACCATTCTCCTGATTGTTCAGACTATTTTGATTCAGAACAAAATCAAAAGCATACCGTTCTTTTTTATAAGTAGAGAAAATACTAAAATCATACAATTTTGTTTTCTGATTTTGGTACTGACCATCACTTGAAATCAGATTATAGCTAACACCAATATTCCAATTAGGATTAATATTCTGTGTTTGCAATACTCTCAATAAATTCTCGGCTTGACCCTTTGGGCCTCCAGTTTCATAATAAATACTAGTATAAGGGGTTGTTGTATTAAAGAATACTACATCTTCAGGTTTAAGCATGTAGCCTCTATACGTAGAGAGTAGTAAAAACGGTTCATTATTTATACGATCTCTATAAATATTGGACTGATATGGAGAACCCAGATTTCCTAAATAAGTATTAGAAATACTATTCCTAAATATTGGATTGTAATTATGTTGAAAACCCAATATGGTATCCAATACTACCAATTCCTTTCTTGTAGCATAATCGGTAAGTTTCCAGCTCTGAATAACGGATTTAACACTATTATAGCCCAAGCTATCCAATTCCTTACCTTCCTTTCCTAATTTACTTCTATTTCCTATTTTATCTCTTTGAGGATCATCAGGACCACCATCATATACCTGAGAGTAAGACTTCAGGCAAAGACAAATAAAAATTGTTACAAATAGAAAGAATTGCTTCATAGCCAACAAAGATAAACAAACTGTTATTAAGTTGAATGGATTGATTCAAAATATAGGTTAAAAAACCTTAGTAAGAGTTAAAGAAAAAAAAATGCATCAGCATTGAATTGAGATTAATTCAGCTTTTAAATTTTTTATATAAAATTAGAGATACAACAAAAAAGAGTCTCATTCCTTATGGAATAAGACTCTTTAAAAGTTGGCGTCGACCTACTCTCCCACCAGTCGGCAGTACCATCGGCGCAATCGGGCTTAACTTCTCTGTTCGGAATGGGAAGAGGTGGAACCCCGATGCAATAGACACCTAAAATCATTAAT
>JAQBBZ010000348.1:0-4043 GCA_032125735.1 Labilibaculum sp. | reverse complement strand
CCATTTATTGAGCAGGTATTGGTAACCGAGCATAAAATAATCGCTGGTCATAGACAACTGGCTGATTTTGTAATCACAAAAGATTATGAATTGGAAACAAAATAATTAACTGTTTTGCCTTAAAGGAAATAACTATGGCATTATAGCTTCAAGTTTAATTACTAATATATCTTGATTAGAATAGGAGGAGATTAAAGACATGAATGAGAATAAATCAGTAATAAAATCAGGCCCAATGCTAAATGCTTATCCTGATAGTATTGGAGGTGCTTTAGATGATATCATTAAATTTCTATGCAAGGATGAACTAAAGGATGTATTTCAGTCATTCTATATTTTACCTAGTATTTTTAATACAGATTTAGACAGAGGATTTTCCGTTATTGATTATAACCTGAACAAGATGTATGCTTCGAAGGAAAATTTAATCGAACTGAAAAAAATGAACATTGCACTAAAGTTTGATTTTGTATTAAACCATTCGTCTGTTCTTTCCAGTCAGTTTCAGGATATTTTAAAAAATGGTGAGAATTCGAAGTATAAGGAGTTTTTTATACCGTGGAATAAATTCTGGGATGGATTTGGAGAGACAAGAAAAGAAGGTTATATCCAGCCTGATGCAGAATACATTAAAGATATGTTTTTCAGGAAACCTGGTTTGCCGATTCTAATGGTTCGCATGCCCGATGGAAAGGAGGTTCCTTACTGGAACACTTTTTATCAGGACGTGAAATATGAGAAGATCGATGCTCAGGACATAATGAAGGCTTCAGATATTCAATATGTTTCGGCAGATAGACTGACGAAAATAGTAAATGCTGCTATAGGTGAAGGGAAAAAGCCTGTTGAGATTGAATTTGGGAAATTTGATGAGTACCGAAAAGATACAATTGACTTACTTGAATCCAGACGAAAATATCTTGGACAAATGGATCTTAATATCAAGTCTCCTTTGGTTTGGGAATTTTACGAGGATACCTTGAAAAAATTATCCGGTTACGGCGCTGAGATTATTAGGCTTGATGCATTTGCATATGCTCCTAAAGAACCAGGTTTGTCAAATTTTTTGAATGATCCAGGAACATGGAATTTATTGGGAAGGGTTAAAGATTTGGCAGATAAATATGATTTAACTCTCTTGCCTGAGATACACTCGAAATACGAAGATAAAATGCATGAGAAATTAGCAAACGAAGGCTATTTGACTTATGATTTTTTCTTGCCAGGATTAATTATAGATGCTTTTGAAAGAAATACCAATGAAGTCTTGATCAAATGGATTAAAGACATGTTGGAAAAAGATATCAAAGTTGTAAATATGCTCGGTTGTCATGATGGAATTCCTTTGTTGGATTTAAAAGGTTTGTTGACTGAAGAACAGATTCAAGTTTTGATTAACACTGTTGTTGACCGAGGCGGGTTTGTGAAAGATCTTCATGGGGAAAAGAACATGTATTATCAGGTAAATGCAACTTATTACAGTGCATTAGGCGAAGATGACGCAAAACTTCTATTGGCAAGAGCTATTCAAATTTTTATGCCTGGTAAACCTCAGGTTTGGTATCTTGATCTTCTTGCTGGAAAGAATGATCATGACGCTGTGAAAAATGCTGGGGCAGGAGGTCATAAAGAAATCAACAGAACAAATTTGCAATTAGAGGAAGCATGCAATGAATTAGGGAAAGATGTGGTGCTTAAGCAACTCTCCTTATTGAAATTTAGAAATAATTTTCCGGCTTTTGGTTTTGATGCGAAACTTAAAATTCTGGAATCTGAATCTGAATCTGAATCGTTAAAATTGCAATGGGAAAATAAAGGCTGTGTTGCTACTTTTGAAGCAAATTTGAAAAAATACACCTTCAATATTGTCGCGACCAACAAAAAGGGAGAAGTAGTATATAATTTCTAGTAAGAGTACTTTATTCTTACATAAAAATAAACTGATGGGAAATACGAATAATATACAAGGGATTGCAAATTTAAAACTGATTAAATGGCTGACATACATGATGTTTTTGATGTTTGCCATGACCACCGATGCAGTTGGAGTTATTATTCCGGAAGTCATGAAGACTTTCGATTTAAGTATGACAGCTGCTGGATTGTTACACTATGGTCCGATGACAGCAATCGCTTTAGCCGGAATTTTTCTGGGGTTTTTAGCAGATAAATTAGGACGAAAGAAAACAATTATACTTGGCTTGCTTCTTTTTGTTATTAATTCTTATCTGTTTATTATTGGAAATGCTTTTGCATTTTTCTTAACTCTTATGGTAATTTCGGGAGCAGCAATTGGAATATTTAAAACCGGTGCCTTGGCTCTTATTGGAGACATTACTACATCAACAAAGGAACATACATCAACCATGAATGCGGTTGAAGGATTTTTTGGTGTTGGTGCCATTATCGGTCCATTTATTGTAAGTTATTTTTTGAGTGAAGGAGTCGATTGGAAGTGGCTTTATGTTGTAGCAGCAAGTTTATGTGTTGTTCTGATTTTGATTGCAGTTAAGGTTAAATATCCCGAAACTATGAAAAAATCAGAAGAGCCGATCAATGTTAGGCGAAGCTTATCGATGGTAAAAGATCCTTATGCTTTTGGCTTTTCCATGGGAGCTTTTCTTTATGTTTCGGTTGAAGCTGCTATTTATGTTTGGATGCCAACTTTGATTAAAGGATACGATGGCAGTTTGTTATTTATAGCCACTTATGCCTTGCCTATTTTCTTTATTTTGAGAGCCGGAGGCCGGTTTTTGGGTGCATGGATGATGTCTCGATTTAACTGGGCTGTGGTCTTGAGCCTGTTTAGTTTTGCGATTTTGATCTGTTTTCTTGGCAGTATGCTATTCGGATTAGAAGCAACGGTATTCTTACTGCCATTGTCTGGATTGTTTATGTCAGTCATTTATCCAACGATCAATTCGAAAGGAATTAGCTGTTTCCCAAAATCCAGTCATGGAGCGGTTGCGGGAGTGATTCTATTTTTTACAGCCGCCGGTGCAGCTATCGGTCCTTTAGCAATGGGAGCAATAAGTGATGCTTTTGGCAGCGATGCAAAGTATGGATTTATGCTTGCTACAGTTTTTGCGGTGATGCTTTTTGCAGGAACAGTTTATAATTTGATTGTAGATCCAACAAAAAAGAGGTTACAAGATTTGGATAAAAGTGAGTATGATATTGAAGAAAATTAAAGTTTAGTACTATTAATATTGTTTTAGGGATAAGCAATACAGAAGAATAGGTTGTTGATGATTCGACAACCTATTTGTTTTGAAGTACTCCTTCTGATATTAGTGTGAATTCTCTTCCTTGTTCGTAGTTTACCAGTTTAAAGAAACTACAATTGATACAGTTTAGTAGTTTGTCTTCCAAGCCACCTTGAACTTTAGCATCACAGATAGTCCCTGTAACTGTCCAACAATACCTGCCAGAGTTTGATCCGCCGTTAATTCCGTGGCTTTTAGGAAGTGTACTTGCCGGACAAGTACCTAATTCGTTAGTGTTTATTCCACCTGATTCCCGACCACACTTGTAATATTCCCAACAGTTCAATCCTTCCATGTTCTCAAAATATTGACCAAAAGTAGAGTATAAACTACTGATAGTCAAATTTCATGGTGCTATAACTATAAATATTTGGCAAACGAATTGTAATCAATGGTAAACATTAAATTTTTTCATCTGTAAGGATGATGGAGAGGCGTTTTTAACTATGCTATTGCCTGATTTAATACGAATTAGGATCAATAATTTAGCTCATATTCCAGTGTTGTAGTATTTCAGTGTCAGTAACACCTTCCATGTCTAGTAATTGCTGATATGGATCCCCATCTAATTTTAATAATTTGGCAAATGCAGGTTCTGTTTTCAGACCTTCTTTTTTTAATTGGATTATTTTTTGTCTAAAATCCTCGCCAAGTAATTGCAGAATACGATGCTCAATCAGCATATGACGATAGGAATTTTGATCAGTAGGGGGGAAGAGAGAACCGAATATTTCAAAAGGAAAATTCTGGTAGATAAAACTTGCCACTACCACCCAG
>JAQBBZ010000347.1:0-3101 GCA_032125735.1 Labilibaculum sp. | reverse complement strand
AATGCTTTCGGCAGAAAAACCAGTATAATTAAAATAGGTATTACTGTTGGATGTAATATTATTAAAGTAAATATTATCTGAACGAATATCTACATGTGCGTTCCCCTCGGCTTCTTCGAAAGTTATATCATTAAATTCAATCGACTGCGGAGCATCACCTTTCGAAACGATAAACCATCCATCAGATTGGACAAATAAAATCTCTGATCCTATTCCGCTAAAAGTAAACTCATCGGTAGATATTTGAAATTTCTCCTCTAAACGAAGTGTTGCATTTGAGATATCTAATGATCTCCGATTATCAACACCAAAATTGGAAATAAAACTAAATGCTTCTATATTTTGATTGCTAGAAATAAGATCTCCATTTTCAAGAACAATAGAACCTTCTGTTTTCAATTTACTTTGTAAAGTCCAGGCTCCGGCATCCCATGTGTCATCCTCCAGTAACGTTCCTTCAAAATGTAAATCGCTTAATAAGCTAACTGTACCAGCATCAATATTTTCTGCATCTAAAGATTTAAAACAAAAATCGCCTGAATATGAATAATTTGCATTAAGCATTCCTAAAAAATCCAGACTTCCAAAAATACATATAGGTTGATCTCCAGTGAACTTCATTAAATTAGCATTTGTCCATGTCATGTCTAAACACTCAGCAGAAAGCCCCTTTTTGGAAATATTAACTTCATAGCTTTTTAAAACATTTGCTTCATTGAAAATAACATCATCGAATCTAGTTGGAATACAACTAGGACTCCAGTTTCCTGCATTAAACCAGTCGTCATTACTTGCTCCAGTCCAAACAACAACTCCACCAATCAAGACATCAGTAAAACCCCAACCATCGTAGCCAGAAATACCAATGGATTCTCTTGCTTCCAATAAATTGCCAGAGGTAATATACCCTCCACTAACATTTACATCCTCAATTCTTAATCTAATCAAATCACTTGACGACACATCACAATCGAAGAAAGCAATACCTCCATCACCTTTGAAAGAAATGTATTCGGAACATGTACCATGCGCAATTAATCCATCGGCTACGGAAATTTTCTGTTCGCTTCCTGCTTGGAATAAATACTCTTTTCCTTTGGTAAAAATTAATTTATCGAACTGATGATCTCCAAACAACTTCGCATTCCCCTTAAATTCAAGCGATTCAAAAGTTGGTTGAATAGTAGTTTCTTCATTTGTCAAAAAAGCCTGTCCTTCAGGGAAATTAAAAACTACTCTTCCATAATTAATGGAACCATTATAATTATTATAAAACTCAGCACCATCCGACAGCAATTTAATTTCGGAATTTGTGCTTGTTAACGTAAAATTACTACCAGAAACATTCCAGGCTTTAAAAACACCATCGGTAATATCCATATATGAATCAGTCAAATCTAATTCTCGATGATAAGTATTAGTAGAAATAAATTGACCTACGGTTAATTTATTTCCATTGAGATGTAAGGTTCCCTTGAATAAGTCTAAGTTATTTGCAACAGTAATGTTTGTATTAAGTTTCCATTCGCCATAACCAATAAAAGATACAGGCCCATTAAAAACCGAATTTATTACGATTGTATTTGTTGGGTTATCTCCATCGAATAATGTTTCTCCAGAAAAGTTCCATGTACAATTTCCTGCAGAAAGAGATCCAAAAATAGCTAAATCATTAGATCCTTGCAAAGTTGCCGCATCATCAATAGTAAGACTTTTACATTCTGCAGGAACATCAATTTCTACCGTGTAACCTGCCTCTATTATAGCATTATTGTTTCTGGATGGTACACAACCAGAATCCCAGTTTAAATGTGTTCCCCACTTGTCATCAACACCTCCACCTGTCCATTTATAATCTGCTGAAGATGGCGTACCAAAGGTCCAGTTTGTGTTTCCTCCTAAATTGTAAGAATTATTTGCAGCAAAAGGAATTGCGGTTCCACTTGCCTTGATATTTTGAACTTTTAGATGATTAAGGTTTACTGCTGTAGCCGAAATATTCCCTCCTGAAGCATCCCCAATCAAATTAATAAATGCATAACACTCACCAAGTGCTGTAAATATTCCGTTTATATTCTGTGTCCCATCATTAATAGAATAGGACTGTCCTGCAGTCAGGGTTAAATCATTAAAATCATTTTCTCCTTGTAAACTACCATCTAAATCAAAAGTTACATCATGAAAATAGGTGCGAATATTAGAACTTTCAATTGCACCATTATTTCCTGTAAATAGAACATCATAAAAGTCTACTCGTTTTGCTCCACTTGTTTCAATCGTAGAATTTGTAGCACTAACAATTATTTTTGAATCCCCAGGATACAAATTTAAATTATCTGTTTGGATAGATAAAACGGTTCCGCTCCCATCTAGATTAATAGTCGCAGAATTTAAATAAAGTTCTCGGGAAACTGAATTCTCAGAAACAAGATTTCCACAAGTCAAATCAGCTTCAATACTTAAAGTTCCCTGATTAAAATAGACCGTATTATCAAATAAATTCAGATCACTGGTAATTCTCCAACCACCATTATTTTCAAAAAAGAAATCACCATTAAATGAATTCCCTCCAAAATCAATTACATTTCCTAAAGCATTTGCTCTAAAATAAAGAGGCCGATCAAGATCAATAATCATCTGAGTGTTGAATTCCACACCTCCGTAAATTACCAAATAATGAGCAATATTATCATCCGTTTTCAGGGTAGGCATATTTAAAACATTGCCCCAATACATATTCAAACAACGCGCAACACTAGTGATTATAACCTCTGATCCTGCATCAGGAAAAGAAAACTCATCAAAATATACGTTGTCATCTTTATCTGGCAACGAGGCGCTTGGATTAATTTTACCGCCTGGCTGATCACTCCAATGTTGTATATCATTGAAATTACCAGAACCACCAATCCAGTAGAAATCACTTGCTTCTGCAGATGAACATATTAGTTGTAATAATATAATTAATAGTAGACTTACTCCATTTCTTTTCATAACAATTGGTTTTCCTATAGTGTCGACATCCTTAAAATACTTAGGCAGAAACATTTATTCTACGTGTTAACGAATCTTTTGTTTTGACGAGAGAAAAATAAATAAGT
>JAQBBZ010000346.1:0-3971 GCA_032125735.1 Labilibaculum sp. | reverse complement strand
GAGACTGCAAAACAAGAGCGAAGCGAGACTGCAAGAAAAGAGCGAAGCGAGACTGCAAAACAAGAGCGAAGCGAAAGAGCGAAGCGAGACTGCAAGAAAAGAGCGAAGCGAAAGAGCGAAGCGAGACTGCAAGAAAAGAGCGAAGCGAAAGAGCGAAGCGAGACTGCAAGACTCATTTCTATTCAACAGATTCCCGCTTACGAGGGAATGACGTTGGTGACACATTTTAAAATTTAAAAATTAGGCTAACACACTACTTTCTTTTCCACCAAGCTTTTTTTGTTTTCACATCACCATAGCCGTAGCCATATCCGTAGCCATATCCGTAACCTCCTTCAAAGCTGGTATCATTTACTAATACGGCCATATTAGGCAATCTTTTTTCGCTGTAGAATAATTTAGGTAACTCTAGTAAACGTTTATCCAAGAAATTCGCTCTAATGGTATAAATAAATAAATCGGCTTCTTGCCCTAATAATAAGGTGTCTGTAACAAGATTAACAGGAGCTGTATCTACTATTACATAATCGTAATGTTCCTTTCCATACGCCAAAGCCTCTTCAAACCTTCCGTTCATTAGTAATTCGGATGGGTTTGGTGGAATAACTCCTGACTGTACTACATCAAATCCTTCTTTAACAGCATTTATGATTTCCTTAAAGGGTACAGTATCATCCATTAAAAAATGGGTTAAGCCTTTTTCTAATCCTATATTTAGATATTCATGAATTTTTGGATTTCGAATGTCTGCGCCTAATAACAATACTTTTTTATTTGACAATGCCAATGCTGCTGCCAAATTAATAGAAATAAATGTTTTTCCTTCCCCTGCTATTGTAGAGGTTACAAAGATGAGTTTTCCGTGATCTTTTGCCTTTGAAAGCATAAAATTAATATTGGTTCTTAACAAACGAAAAGATTCTGCAACACTATTCCTTTCATTATCTGATACCACAACTTTTTTATCTGAAACTGATTTTGGAATATCTCCCAAATAAGGTGCCTTTACAATACCCTCAATATCTTTTCTTGAATGTACTTTATTATCCAATAAAAATAGCAAGTACAATACACTAAAAGGAACTAAAATCCCCATTAACATCCCCGCTAGATACATGATCTTACGCTTAGGGGCTACTGGAGTATCATTCCCATAAGCCACATCAATTACTTTTGCGTTAGGCTGTGTTGCTGCCAATGTAATGGCATTTTCTTCTCTCTTTTGCAATAAATATAAATAGAGCCCTTCAATAATTTGTTGTTGACGTTGAATATCTCTAAACTCTCTTTCTTGCTTAGGAGCCGCTGATATTTTAGAATTTAACCTGTTTTCCTGCTGTTGAATTCCTTTTAATGAGATATTTAAAGAGGCTTTTAAATTGGCCAAACTTTGAGAAATACTCGTTTTAATCGTTAACAATTGTGCTTCTAAATTCACAATCACAGGATTTAATTTACCTGAGCTATTTAACAATCTATTACGCTCTAATAAAAGTTCGTTATAAATAGTAGTATTTTGGTTTGTTGAAACATCGGCCAGTCCTAAATTAGCGGGTATTAAATTATCTGTATTTGAGTTTACGTATTCCTGAATATATTCAACTAATTTAAGTTGGGTTGAATAATCTACTATTTTCTTTTCCAACTCAGCATTAGAAGCTAAAACCAAAGAGGCTTCAGTTACCATATCGCTTAAATTATTCTCCGTTTTAAACTGCTCAACTCCTTTATCAACACTCGATAAATCTTCCCTAATAATTTCTAATCTTGTGTTTATAAATTTATCAGTGTTTTTTGCCATTAAACTTTTATCCTTCACAGCATCATAATTATACTGCAACACCAAATTATCTAAAATTGCTTGTGCTTTTAATTTTACCTGATCTGTAAGACTCAATTTAATAACGCTGGCATTTTTATTTACTGGTTGAATTTGAATTTTAGCAGTATAATAGTCTATAACCGATTTTAATGGTTTTATTCTAACAATTAATTCTTCACCTGAAATAGTAGTATCCATACTATTTGGTGTGATCGTAATCGCTCCAAATTTGGTTGCAATATTTTCACCAAACACATGGTCACTTGTTTTACCATTGCTACTTACTAAAGAAAAATTAGTTGCTGATTTTACTTGAATTGTAAAAGTGGTATCTATCTTATAAAAGGAAGAATCTTTTGCAAAGAATTTTAAAGTTATTGGTGCATTTTTAATAAAGATAGGCGTTTTAATAACACGCCCTTGCTTGTAAAACTCCACATTTATACCCAGCTCTTTTACTACTCTTTCTAATAAACTTCTTGATTTTAGCAATTCAATTTCATTGTCTAAAGAAGTTTGTGAACCTCCTAACATCCCTAAATCTTGAAACGCTGAAAGTTCTGATGCTAACCCACCATTATCTTTATCATTTATTAAGATGGTGGTAGCTACTTCATACTGGTTAGGCGTATAGCGTAAATACATAAATACCAAAACCATAGCCACTGCTAAACCCAGCAAAAACCACTTCCAATGGTAGGCATATTTCTCTATCTCTTCACGAATATTAATAGACTCATCATTAAAATTTACAGTATTTAACGGATTTTCTTGTTGCATAGCTCTAATTTTAACGAGTAAGTAGTGTTATTAATGTAATTAAAATGGATACCGATGACAATATAACTCCTGTATTAGATCCAACTACAGATGAATTTAACTTTGTTTTATTAGGCTCTATATAAATCACATCATTTTGTGCTAAATAAAAATAGGGCGAGTTAAATAATTTTTTATTCGTTAAATCTATGGTTACAAATTTTCGCTCACCTTCTTGTTCTCTTATCAGTAATACGGTACTTCTTCTTCCTTGTATGGTTAAATCACCCGCCAATCCAATTGCTTCAATAATTGATATTCGCTCATTAGGAACTGTATAACTGCCAGGGACTTTTACCTCTCCTAAAACGGTTACTTTAAAATTAGTTAATCTAACATTTACAATAGGCGATTTTAAATAATCTGCTAACGTTTTGGTTAAATCGGTAGCTATTATTTTAGTGGACAACCCTGCTACTTTCATGGCACCCAGTACAGGAAAATTAATTTCCCCATCTGTATTCACCAAGTAAGTTAAAGGTTTTGCATTGGATGCAGCACCGCCAATCATAGGTGTTTCATATAAATTAAATGGCATCGCTGCTTCACCATCAATTGCTGAAACATTAATACTTAACAAATCGCCAACCTGAATTTTAGGCTCATAATTCACAATAGTTTCACTCATTTCAACACCTTCTATGTCTTGAAAATAAACCATTTTTTTGGGAGAGACGCAAGCTACAAATAGTGTTGCTATGCAAAGTATTAGTAGTTGGTTGTATAAAGTGTTTTTCATTGGATTTTTTACTGCTTACGTTGTTTAATTTTGGGGTTTTCTAAGAAGAAGTAAATATACGTTTTCTTTTTCTTATGCTATTTCAATTTTTACTTCATTTATTTCGCTGTTTCGCTGTTTCGCTTCGCTCTTGTCGTGCAGTCGTGCAGTCTGGTCGCTTCGCTCGGGTCTGATCGCTTCGCTCTTGTCGTGCAGTCGTGCGGTCTTGCTGTCTTGCTGTCTTTGTCTTCTATCATCATTCAAAAAACACACCCCTAACCCCTCTCAAGAGGAGGACAAAGCGTTCAGAAAATGTTCAGTGAACATTTTTAGCGATTGGGCCAGATGGCGCGTTGAAAAAAAGAGTAAAACTCATCATTCATCATTCAAAAAACACACCCCTAACCCCTCTCAAGAGGGGAATTTCTTCCTTTCACTTCTCACTTCTCACTTCTCACTTCTCACTTCTATTCAACAGATCCCCAGTCAAGCTGAGGATGACGGGTTGTCTTTGCTTTGCCTTTGCCTTTGTCTTTGTCTTAGTCCTGGTCTTTGTCTTGGTCTTGGTCTTTGTCTTCTATCATCATTCAAAAAACACACCCCTAACCCCTC
>JAQBBZ010000345.1:0-11429 GCA_032125735.1 Labilibaculum sp. | reverse complement strand
TTTGTTGTTTCGGGTATCGAAGAATATGTAGGAGTCACTATTATTTCGGATCATAGTGACAAAATTAGGTTGGTAATAATTCAAAAACTTGGACGAGGTTGTACCATTTATTCCGGTAAAAAGGGTCATTCTATGGTTCATACCGATATCATTTATACCCTGATAACCCGACTGGAATTAACAAAACTACACACTGAAATTGATAAAATCGATAAAGATGCCTTTGTTGTAATGCATAGCATTAAAGATGCTAAAGGGGGTATGATTAAAAAAAGACCACTAAAATAACAAAAGGAAGCGGAGCAAGTCAAGATTCTGATTTGGTCGATTGTTATGATCATAGAATCTCATGAGCTCATCAATAAAAAAGACGTGAACTGCTTCACGTCTTTTTGATATATTACTCTTCCGGTTTCCAAGTCTCCAATTTTATTAAATCGGGAAAGGCTTTCGGTTTATAAATCGATTTTCCTTCAAAAACCCGCAAACATTCCTGAATTCCCTCACTAATACTAGGATGAGGATGAACGTTTTGCCGAATATCTTTTAAAGTTCCATGTTGTGTAATTTGGTAGGCAATAGAGGTAATTAGGGTAGAAGCCTGCGGACCTGCAGCGCGCATCCCCAATATTCGATCTTCACCATCGTCGCTAACAATAATTTTCACAAAACCATCGGTAGCACGCATGGCAATAGCACGGTTTACCAATGAGTTCGAATAGGTAGCAACCTTGTAGGGAATACCACGTTTTCGGCAAGCTTTCTCGTTCAAACCAACAGCTGCTACTTCAGGTTTAAAGAACATTAGTGTCGACATATTCGAGTAGTCCAAAGGATATTCTAAATTGCCGTACAAAGCTTCAACAATGAATCTTCCCTGCAGTTCAGCAACCGAATACAATTGTGCATGCCCCGATACATCACCAGCGGCAAAAATATTACACGATTGAAAATTATCTGTGGCACAAACTTCATTAATATCAAGGAATCCACGATTCGTAGTGCTGATTCCAACATTTTCCAGACCAATATTATCCAAATTTGGCATTCTTCCAATGGCCACAATGGCCACATCAACCTCTAAAACCGTCGAATGACCATCTTGGTAATCCAACACAACTTCCAAAAAGTCCGGACGTTTTCGAATCGTTCTTAAGTTTGCCGTGTGATGTATGATTACACCATTATTTTCTAAACTTTTCCCAACAAAACTACTTAAATCATCATCCTCATAAGGAATTACCTTGTGTTGCCGGTCCAGTAAATGCACTTCTGTCTGATTGTAATTCGAAAAAATAGTGGCGTATTCACAACCAATAATTCCCGAGCCAATAATAATCATTCGTTGCGGAAATTCTTTCAAACCCATTATGCCTTCCGAGTCTATAATTCGTTCATTATCAATCTCAACATCAGGCATTGGACGAGGCCGAGAACCTGTTGCAATAATAAAATTATCACCTTTAATTTGCTCTGTTTTGTCATTGGAAATTATCTCAACAGTATGCGAATCAATAAATTTTCCCCAGCCATATTTTAAAGTAATATTTCCGCAATCTTCCGAAGCTTGCGAATAAGTCTCAATTTGCGATAACATCTGCAACTGCTTTTGCTTCGCCGCTTGTATTATGGTTTGTTGAACCTTTTTGTAATCTACATTTAAACCAGATGCACGATAACCTCTCATTACCGATGAAGCAATTGAGAAATCTCGCGATAATTCCCACATCGCCTTCGAAGTTAAAGCACCATTCATAATACCGGTACCGCCTAAATGACTCGCCTCGATAATACAAACCGATTTTTTAAAATCAATGGCACGCATTGCTGCCGAGAAACCCGCCGGGCCACTTCCCAGTATAACAAGGTCGTATTTTTCTATACTCATAAAAACTTTTGTTTATTGTTTCATTTGGCTGGATTGTAAGCACATTACGACTGAATAAAATGTACTTGTAACAGGAAGAATTGCAGCCATTTTTTGTGCTTCCTGCCAAATCAAGCAGTAAGATATAAATAAAAGTGCAAATCGATAAGCTTTTATATGTTTTACGGATAAAAAAGTCTTTTTCTTATGTTTGGGTGTGTCCCTTCGGGTCGGGCTATTCGCTAAATCTTTTCTTCGTTCCTCAAAAAAGGATAGCGCTTCTATCCCTCACACAATTCCTTTTTTCAGGAGTTTTAAGTAACAAGTAACAAGTATCAAGTGTCAAGGAACAAGATTTTTTTACGGTTTGTAAATCAAGCAACAGCCTTGCGCAGTATTTGTAGAGAAGCGATTGAGATTGATAAGAAGGTACAGGGGACCGTAATCTGAATAGGAATTTGATTAAAACAGGCATCCTATAAATCTATTTGTTCCTTAATTACCTGCAATTTTGGTTTTCAATCGGGAATTGTAAATCGATCGCGATTCAGGCTGATATGCTTAAATTGGAATACCGTACGGTTTTGATTCTGTTGCCTGTTTTTCTCATTACAGGAGGGTCGTAGGAGTCTGTTCTGTTTGAGGCCAAGCGTTTAATTTATAATTTGATTAGAATGAGTTGTTAGTAAAGTAATTTGCCTTCTTTTAACTTCTGATGAGTATGCTTATACAAAATCTTTTGCAAAAGAAGCCCTTCTTGTAAATTCTCATCACCTATTTCATTCTCATACTCTATAAAGTTCGCCGTCTCAAGCAAATATTCATCATTTCTAAGGTTTTCATACTCCTGTTCAATCAAATGTATGTCTGCAAATTGAAGATAGGGTAATCGGCTTAAAACAGCTTTCCTCTGATCATTGTAAGTATCTAAATCCTCAGCCTTACTATCTGCAAAATAGAACTCTTGCAAGCTATCAACAAACGAATCATCACAGCTTTTCAGCAGAATAATGCGATCTTTTCTCATTCGAAAAAGTTCAGCTGGATCTTCTTCTGGAGCTAAACTTTCTTCTTTTTCAATTCCTCGGGTTATAAATAGATAGGAGAGATGAGCTAAACCAATATTCTTTTCTTCATCATCAATTAAATCAAAATGCAACATCATGATAATTGCCTTTCCTAATTGAGAAATAGAAGCATCTTCCCAAAGCAGGAATGGATCTTTTTTGATACTCTTATAAATAGCATTTAAGTCTTTATTACAAGCTCGTATCTTTCCGTTTTGTCCTTTCTCAATTGCTTGGAATATAAGCTCGCGAAGCTGTTCTATAGAAGAATTCATTTTTTTTTGTATTTAATTTTTTAGAGAAAGCAAAGGTAGTCATTATCCTTTTATCCGATGGGATAGGAATATTGTATTCTACAAAAAAAAGAAGCCCAAAAGGCTTCTTTTTAGTTGAGAAACAAATATATGTCGATTATACAATTACAATGTTCTTGTGATCGGTAATTTTTTCACAATAGTGACATTTTAAAGTAATTGGGGAATTATTAATAACTGCAAAACGAGTGGTTACAGCTTCTACATTTGTAATGCATTTTGGATTCATACATTTAGCGATTCCAACCACTTTTTTAGGCGATTCAACAATTTTCTTTTCAACTACTTTATAATCACGAATGATATTTAGCTTAGCATGAGGAGCGATTAACGAAATTTTATTGATTTCTTCATCTTCAAAAAATTTGTCGGAAATTTTAATGATGGCTTTCTTTCCCAATAGCTTGCTTTCCAGATTGTTTCCAAAAGTCACTGAATTTTTACTTTTGTCCAATTTTAAAATAGTAATTACCTGGAAAAGATATTCAGCTGGAATATGATCGATAACGGTTCCATTTTCAATAGCGCTTACTTGTAATTCTTTTTTTGCGTTCATATGATGGTGTACTTTTATTCGTGAGTATGAAATTATAAATTAAGAGCCTTTGCAATGATTGCCTGTCGGGCATAAACACCATTTAAAGCTTGTTGAAAGTAGTATGCTTTAGGGTTTGTGTCAACATCCACAGCAATTTCATTAACTCTTGGTAGCGGGTGAAGAATTTTCATATTATCCTTCGTGTTCGCAAGCATATCATTTTTAAGAATGTACACATTTTTCACTTTTTCATATTCCAAAGGATCCGCAAAACGTTCTTTTTGAACACGAGTCATGTACAAAATATCGGCATCGTTAATAATATCATCAAATTCGGTGTGTTCGAAATATTTGATATCGTTTTTGTCCATGAAAATTTTGTAGGCACGAGGAATTTCTAACTCAGGAGGAGCGATAAAATGGAAGGTTGGATTGAAATGAGATAATGCCATTAGTAGAGAGTGAACCGTACGTCCGTATTTTAAATCACCAACCATAAAAATGTTCAGGTTTTCAAGAGTTCCCTGAGTTTTCATGATGGAATAAAGATCGAGCATGGTTTGAGTAGGATGTTGGTTGGCACCGTCACCAGCATTTATCACAGGAACATCAGCTACTTCAGAGGCGTATCGGGCCGAGCCTTCAATTGGGTGACGCATAACAATCAGGTCGCAATAGTTACTCACCATTTTAGTGGTGTCTTTTAAAGTTTCCCCTTTAGTAACGCTTGAAGAAGACGAATCGGTAAACCCAACAATTCGACCTCCCATGCGACTAATTGCAGTTTCAAAACTAAGGCGCGTACGTGTAGATGGCTCGAAGAATAGTGAAGCAACAACTTTCCCCTCTAATAAGTTGCAGTTAGGATTTTTTTCGAACTCAGTAGCTCTAGCTAATACTTCCAGGATTTCTTCCTTTGTGTAGTCGTCGATCGATACTAAACTTTTGTTATCCATTGATTAAAAATTAAGTGTGT
Source organism: Labilibaculum sp. (assembly GCA_032125735.1). Lineage (GTDB taxonomy): Bacteria > Bacteroidota > Bacteroidia > Bacteroidales > Marinifilaceae > Labilibaculum. The sequence continues at coordinate 6,667 of JAQBBZ010000345.1, read as the reverse complement.
TTATAATATGATTGCTTTTTTTTTGGCACAAAAAAAATCCAACAATTACTAAAAATGATAGTAATGTTGGAATTTTTGAAATATATCGTTGAAAACGATTTTCCAAATATTGGAAAAAGGAATTAATCCTTAAATCGTGTTTACATCTAAATAAATAATGGAAAATGGGTAAGAAGAGGTAAAGGCTTTTACTTCTTTTAGTAATATTCGTGGTTCTAGATTGAATTAGTTGTTTCTCCATTCTAGATTACAAATATAGGTATAAATTATGCTAAAAATCAAATCATAAATTGATTAATTATTAACAATTTTTTAAAATGGGAAAAGAAGTTGATATATATTATTGCGTATGGTGTTGATATCGAAGAAGCTAAATGGTATGTAAGTATTTTGGTTTTACCCCTTCAATTTTTGAAAATTTCTCGAGGATTTTATCGACTTCACTTTGACGGATGCTTAAAGTAATTTTGCACCTCAGGTTAAAATCTTGGTCTAATTGCTCTGGCTGATCATCTTTAATGATTTTCATTACATCATTCATGGCAAGATAATCGAAATTAATATCGTAAATATCATTAACCGTTTTTTCTATAATTTCTGCATTTGTAATAGCATCGGCAGCAGCAGTTTTATAGGCATGTATTAAACCACTTACACCCAATTTAGTCCCGCCAAAGTAACGAATAACGACTATCAATATATTGGTAATATCATTCGATAAAATTTGGCCCAGAATTGGCTTTCCTGCTGTCGATGAAGGTTCTCCATCATCATTGGCCCGGAACTCTAATTTATCCGCGCCGAGCATATAAGCATAGCAATGATGACGGGCATCGTAGTATTCTTTTTTTATATAGGCAATATGTTCTTTTATTTCTTCTTCGCAGGCAACAGGATAGGCAAAAGCAATAAATTTACTTCCTTTCTCCTTGTACAGGCCTTCCGATGCAAGCTTGATAGTTTTATAGGTATCGCTATTCATTCTTTACTCAAAATACTCGTTGAATTAATTTGTTAGGATAAAAATAGCAATAAATGCCAGCAGTACTCCCAATACATTTAGTTTGTTCAGTTTTTCTCTGAAAATGCTCAACCCAATAAATATTGAACAAGCTACAATGCCAATATTAACAATACTGAATACAACAGAACTGTCATATCCTGAATCATTTAGGGCGGCAATCAGAAAATAAAGCGAGCCAAAATTAGCGAATCCTAAAATACCTCCACCAATTATTACTTTTACCTGAAACAGGTCTCTGAATTTTTCTTTGCGAACAAGTAAGGTGATCAATCCGGCAAGGCTAGCAATTGCAAAAAGCAGGGTGGAGAACTGTTCTGTTCCTCCTGAGCTTAAGTATTCTTGTTGTGCAAATTTAACCAATGAATCAACACAGCCAGCTCCAAAAAAAAGAAGGATTGGCAACCAAATAAATTGACGGTTCATTTTATCGCTTTGTTTTTTATAGATACTTAACAAAACAGCACTAATTGCGATCACGATTCCTAAAATCTTCTTTGCCGTGATCTCTTCCTGATAGTACATGATGGAAAATAGCAAGGGGAGAACGAAAGACATTTTACTTGCTAAAATAGTTGCCGATATACCTGCTTTTTGTGTCGATCTGCCAATAATAAAAAAGACGATGATAAAAAGGATGCCTATAAGTATGGAAATATTGAACCAGTCTTGTTTAAGAATTTGATTGAAATTAAAAGTCGTATCAGAAAGGAAGAGCCCACATAGAGAGGCAGTTAGGTAATTGACAATGATTGCAAGAAGAATATTAATCTTGAATTTCTCAAGATATTTAAAGGTGATAAATATTCCTGTGGAAGTAAGAATTGCAAATAGTAAATTCAGCATAATCGTAATTTTGGCGCAAAATAATGAAAAAATGCGTTACCTAAAATTAGAAAAGCAGATTCAATTGGAATCTGCTTTTAGGGTCGTAATATAATAGTTAGTAATAAAATTACATTTTTAACTTCTTGTCAATTTCGTCAATTTGAGTTTTGAAACCTCTGTCGGTATCAATCAAATTATTTACAGTTTTGCATGCATGTAACACTGTCGCGTGATCTTTTTTTCCAATTTGTGAACCAATGGAAGCTAAAGAAGCTTTTGTTAGTGTTTTCGAGAAATACATAGCAATTTGTCTGGCCTGTACAATTTCTCTTTTTCTTGTTTTAACCTGCAATACATCAATTGGCAACGAAAAATGATCACACACTACTTTTTGAATGTAATCAATAGAAAGCTCACGCTTAGTATTTTTTACCAGCCTGTCGATAATCGAAACAGCTAGGTCAAGATTAAGCTCTTTTTTGTTTAAGGTAGATTGAGCTAATAATGAAATTAATGCTCCTTCCAGTTCTCTAACATTATTGACAACATGACTAGCGATGTATTCAATAACTTCATTCGCTATAACAATGCCATCTTTATATGCTTTCTGATGCAAAATTCGAACTCTGGTTTCATAATCAGGATTCTGAAGATCTGCAGAAAGTCCCCATTTAAATCTGGAAAGCAAACGATTCTCCATTCCTTTTAACTCAACAGGAGCTTTATCAGAAGTAAGAATTAATTGTTTCCCCGATTGGTGAAGGTGATTGAATATATGGAAAAACGTATTTTGTGTTTTTTCTTTACCAGCCAATTCCTGAATATCATCAATAATTAAGACATCAATCATTTGATAAAAATGAAGAAAGTCATTCTTATTATTATTTCTGATTGCTTCAGTAAATTGTGTTTGGAATTTGTTTGCACTTACGTACAATACCGTTTTATCTTGATATAATTCTTTTGTTTTAATACCGATAGCCTGAGCAAGGTGTGTTTTCCCTAATCCGGAATCACCATACAGTACTAATGGATTAAAAGCTGTTCCTCCAGGATTCTCAGATACAGCCACACCCGCTGATCTTGCCAATCTGTTACAATCTCCTTCAATAAAATTTGCAAAAGAATAATCAGGATTTAATTGAGAATCAATGTGAAGTTTTTTTATTCCAGGAATAACAAAAGGGTTACGAATAGTAAATTCTTCCTTATCAGCATGCATGCTTACCGGACGATTTTTTGTATTTGTACCATTATTACCTGGAACAACAACAGAAAATGGTTTAGCATTTGCAATGTGATTATTCTCCATCACAACATTGTACTCTAGTTTGGCACTGTTTCCAATTTCTTTTCTCAGTGTTTTTCTTAGGATATCAATGTACTGCTCCTCCAAATATTCGTAGAAAAAATGGCTTGGTACTTGCAATGTCAGAATTTCGTTTTCCAGATTTAATGGTACGATAGGTTCGAACCATGTTTTGTAACTTATTGGGGGTACGTTGTCCTTAATTACAGCCAAGCAATTATTCCAAACCTGGAGGTGATGATTATTCATGTCTGTGTCAGTGTTTTAAAAAAATAGGGTGTGTCAAATTTTGCTCTTGCAAGATTGGTAAAAAAAAAATGAAAAAAAAATTATTTAGCTATTGACTTTCTAAAAACATTTATTACTCTATATAAACCAAGGGGTACAGAAACGTAAAATAAATGAAATGTTTTAACTTCTTAAAAATCAACACTTTATGATTTATTATTGTTTAAGTTTCTGGTTGATAGTCATTTCTGAATACTATACTTTCAGGTCTTAATTAGTAATTTGTAATCAGTCTAGATTAAACATAAAAGAAGATTGGTTAAGTAGATTACTATTCTTTTCTTACATGGTAGTGGTTCAGTTCCTTAAGCGATTTTGATTTACTATAATCACAGACGTTAAATAAAAATTAATTCTCGGGGCTTATCTTAATAATAAAGGCATCCGGAAAATCATCACGTATTTTTTTAAGTTGCTGAATAATATCCTTATAGTTTTGAGTATCCCCAATTGTATATTTATATCTTCCATTAAAATAAATTTCTTCGATTTTTCTGTGTCCCTTAAATGCAGCATCATCCAAAGCTATTTGAGAGGAAGAAGACATAACTTGTACCTTATAGTAGACTTGATTTTCTTTATCCCTTTTCTTTTGAGATTTTTCTGAATTCATATAAACAGTTTTTCCTGTATCAAATAAAGAAAAGTGCATATATTTTTTAGGATTGTTTTTTACATCAATGAGTAGGTTGGTAAGACCGTTTGAAGCGGCTTCCAGATTAGTATATAATGTATCGTTGTTTATTAACATGCCCATGGAACCTTTTCCTGAGTTTATTTTTTCAAGAATTTCGCTGGTTTGTTTTAGGGTTGTTTTAGCATTATTTATTGTTTGAGAAATATCTGCAGCCGATAAGGAATCACTAATACTTGAAAAATTGGTCAGGATCGTAGATATATTTTTATTGTTGTCTTTTAAGTTTTCAGTAATTGAATCTACATTTGAGAAGATATTTTCAAGGTGACTTTTCTGTCCTGTGATAATCGTATCAAGTGTACCGGAAGCATTTTCCAGTTTCTTAAAGGTATGTTCAATACTCCCGAAACTTTTGGTTAAATTGTCGCGAGTCTTCTTATTAAAAATATATTGTATTACTGTTAGAACGGAATCGACACCAGACATTAATTTTTCGGCCTTATTCTTTAGGGGTAACATTTGCATGCTAACCTGTTCTTTTAAATCACCTTCAATACTCCCTTTTAAGGTATCACCCGTTTGAAGCAATGTCTTTCCTGTTCCAGGAATTAATTTGATTTCCTTTGTGCCCATGATATCTGCACTTTCAATACGGGCAATAGAATTTGCGGGAAGTTTGAATTGATCAGAAATAGAAAATTCAACCAAAAGATGATCAGCCGATGCACCGCTAAATTTGATGGATTTAATTTGTCCAACCTTATATCCTTTTAATGTTACCGAACTTGATTTTTTTAATCCATCAACTCTTTCGTATCTGGCATAGAAAATTTGTTCGCTTGAGAATACATTAAACCCTTTGAGAAAGTTTATACCCCAAATTAAAATTACAATGGCTCCAACAACAACAAGTCCTATTTTTGCGTCTTTTGAAAATTTCATAATTCTATATTTTAATTTCAGGTTGAGAGGAGTAGGATAATTTAATGGCGAAATTAGTTTTGTTTTTCGAGGTTTTTTGCTTTTAATAGTGAAATTCGCTCTCCATTATAAAACGCAACAACAAAACAATCCTTAATTTTTTTTCTGATTTGCTCTTGAAGAAGAATAATTTCACTATACATGTCGGTAGAACCGATTGTGTACTTATAAACACCATCACTAATTCTTTCTTTAATATTTTCAAGATTTACGAAAGCTTTGGAGTTTAATGGTATTTGTTTTGATGATGATTTAATTTGAACACAAAACTCAAGTGGAGAGCTTTTAATTTGTTCAATTGCTATTGGTGTTATCGTTGTTATTGTCGTATCAATACTGACTATGTCTTCATTTCTTTTCAGTAGAACACTTGATTGCTCAATTTTAGATTTGTAATCACGAAAAGCTCTGAAAATTCCGCTTGCCAAGTAGTCTTGATTCTCAGATTTTTTTAGGTATTCAGCTTCGGTAGGATTAGAGACAAAACCCACCTCAACCAATATTGATGGCATACTAACTTGTTTTAGAACCCAGAATCCAGCTTCTCGAACACCTCTTGAGTGACGACCAACTCTTGTTTTAAATTGAAATTCGGTTAATTCTGCCAAATTAATACTGCTTTCTCTATTAACTCCTTGTAGTAAGTTAAATATAATGTACGATGCGGGATTTTGAGGATCAAAACCTTCGTATTTTGCGCTGTAATCATCTTCGTAAAGCATTACAGCATTTTCCTTCATTGCAACCTCCAGATTCTCTTGGGTTTTATGTAGTCCTAAAGTGTAGGTCTCTGTGCCTGTAATTTCAGAATTATTATTAGCGTTGGCATGAATCGAAATAAATAAGTTGGCTTTGTTTTGGTTTGCAATTTCGGATCTTCTATCTAAAGCAATAAAAACATCTGTTTTCCGGGTATAGATTACTTTTACATCGGGAAAGTTTGTTTCAATATAAGCTCCTAATTTAAGAGCTATGCTTAAAACAACATCCTTCTCTTGAAGAATTTTACTTACCGCGCCGGGGTCTTTGCCACCATGACCAGCATCAATAACGACTGTATTAATATTGGTATGATTGCTTTGAGATATCGCATCAGGTGCTTGTAAAACAAAGGCACACAATAGCAATAAAACGGCTGACGATCTTGTAATTAGACCCTGATATATGTTTTTTAAAATAATGTTCATTAGAAAAATCTTCATAAAAGAACTTAAAAAATGTTTTTGAAGTTCGTTTCGATTAGGGAATATAGCACTTTTATTTGTATTTTTGGCGTCCTAAGAAAGTGTGACTGTTAAATTATGTCCAACTTACTAGGCTTCTTTTTAATTCGATTATTTTACAAAAATAACAGATAAAAATTGCAATTGAAATTACTACAACGGGTTTTTATTATTTTCATTGGAATCATATTTCCATTGACTGGCTTTGCTACTATTGAATCGACTAATGATTATGGTAATTATCAACCTGTTACAGGATGGAGCGATGCGGGTTTTTCTGATGTTTTAAATTTTAAATTATCTGAAAAAGATACCTTATTAAAAATTGCTTCGGATACTTTAGGGACAGATTCTCTTAAAAAAGAGAAAAAACCCTTTTT
>JAQBBZ010000344.1:0-9579 GCA_032125735.1 Labilibaculum sp. | reverse complement strand
GGATGAAGGTAAAAAGCACTTAATAGACTCGGTTCGAAAATCGAAAATCGATCAATCGAAATTAAACCGCTATAAAGATTTCGATATCGAAGCGGCCCGCCAAAAACTGGAATGGAAAATTAACTGTCGCAAGAAAAATAGAAAATTTCAAATGATGAATTTCATTCGCTATGCGGCTGTTATAAGTTTGCCTATCGCCATATCGGCGTGGTTGATTTACACAACTGTGTTTGTTAATGAACCACAAATTGCTCAAGCACCTATTGAAAGTACACATGGTGGGGCAAATGCAATGCTTTATCTCTCGGATGGTCGAAGTGTTAATTTGGAGAGAAAAAATGAAAGTCAGATTAAAGAAGCTGACGGATCTCTAATTCTAAAAGACAGCACAGGACTCAATTACAGCATTCAGACTTCAGAAATAGAGGAAAATAAAATTCAGGAAAATGTGGTGGTGACTCCTGCTGGAGTAGAATATCAGCTCACCTTATCTGATGGAACAAAGGTTTGGATGAATGCACTTTCTGAGATTCGTTATCCTGTAAAGTTCACTGGCGATACACGTAAGGTGGCTGTTTCGGGGGAGGTGTTTTTCGAGGTGGCTAAGAATAAGGATAAACCTTTTTATGTGAGTGTCGGTGATGTGGAGATTAAGGTCTTGGGAACTCAGTTTAATGTAATGGCCTATCCTGATGAGGAAAATATTGAAACTACACTGGTTGAAGGTTCTGTACGTTTAATGGGGCGTGGTCTGGATGGAAATCGAACCCAGTTTGATTTGAAACCCGGGCATAAGGCTGATTTCAACAGGGCCAATAAGACTGTTGAAATAAACACTGTGGATACCGATATCTATACTGCATGGAGAGATGGAAAGTTTGTGTTCGAAAGCGAGAACTTAGATGATATCATGCGCAAAATGGAACGGTGGTATAATGTGAAAGTCTTTTTTGAAAACCAGGATATGAAAAATCTTCACTTTAGTGCAAGACTAAGTCGATACGGCAATATTGAGGATATCTTATGTAAGATGGAACAAACGACCCGTGTGAAATTTATTATAAAGGATAATCATGTCATTGTCAAGAGCAAATAGTTTATTAAAAAGCTTAAAATATTTATGGGTATTAGATACCCGGAATTATTAGAATAAATACATTAACCAATATCTGGCATTATAGCCATATAATACTCTAAAAATAAGCAAAAAAATAGCAGGAAATGCTGGAACATTTCCTGCTTGAGTTAAAAACGTATTCCCTGAGGAATACAATGTTTAATCTAACGATAACAAATTTATGAAAAAACTCGATGCCAGCCAAGTCTTTCAAATGAAAGAGAGGCTGAAACGAATGTTAAGAATTATGAAATTCACATGGATTTTAGTTTTGATTACAACACTTCAATTGTCGGCAAGTGTTTATTCTCAGCAAACTACCTTTAGTATTCAATTTAAGGATGCTAGTTTGGCTGACCTCATGTTGGAGGTGAAAAAAAATAGTGAATTTAATTTTATTTATTCCAATGATGAAATTGAGAATGTGAAAATTAATGATGCTGATTTTTCAGAAGCACCAATCCAAGAGATTCTGAGTCACTGTTTAAAGGGGGTGAAAATTGATTTTAAGATTGAAGACAAGGTGATTGTTTTAATACCTACGCGACAAGAGCCTGTTCAGCAAGACAAAAGAAAAATTAAGGGAATCGTAGTTGATGACACGAATTTGCCTTTGCCAGGTGTTTCTGTTGTTGTGAAAGGAACCAGCAATGGTGTATCTACCGATTTTGATGGGAATTTCTCCCTTGAAATCCCTGCTGGCGGTAAGGCGGTTTTAGTCTTCTCCTTTATTGGTATGGAAGCTCAGGAAGTTCTTGTTGGTTCGCAAACACAATTGTCTGTAGTCCTAAAATCGTCATCAGAACAACTCGGTGAAGTTATTGTGACAACCGGATATCAGAAAATCGACCGGAAGCTATTTACTGGCTCTGCAACATTTCTTAACGCAGAAGATGCCAAGGTTTCTGGTGTGGCTGATGTGGGACGTATGCTCGAAGGCAAAGTAGCCGGGGTGTCTGTACAGAATGTATCGGGTACTTTTGGTGCTGCTCCCAAGATTCGGGTACGTGGTGCTTCTTCAATTTATGGAGATACTAAACCCCTATGGGTTGTTGATGGTGTTGTGCTTGAGGATGTTGTAGATGTCTCGCCTGACCAATTGTCTTCAGGTGATGCTTCAACCTTAATATCTTCATCTGTTGCTGGTTTAAATGCGGATGATATTGAAAGTTTTCAGATTTTGAAGGATGCATCAGCAACAGCATTGTACGGTGCCCGTGCTATGAACGGTGTGATTGTAATTACAACCAAGAGAGGACATGTAGGTAAGAATTCTATCAGAGTGACTTCTGAGTTTACCATGAAAATGAAACCTAATTATTCCAATTATGACATCATGAACTCTCAGGATCAAATGGAGATGTTCAGGGAAATGGAAAGAAAAGGTTTGTTAAGTCATGCTGACATGATGCGTTCGAAAGATGGGGGTGTATACTACAAAATGTATGAACAGATTAATTCCTATGAAAATGGTGGTTTTGGTTTGGAGAATACACCTGAAGCCAGAGCTGATTATTTGCGCAGATACGAAAGAACCAATACCGATTGGTTTGATATTTTGTTCAGAAACTCATTGCAACAGAATCATTCAGTATCCTTTTCAGGTGGATCTAAAACTTCTAAATTTTATGTGTCAACTTCCTGGTTGAACGATGAAGGATGGACCATTGCCGATAATGTTGACCGTTATACGGTAAACATGAGAGGTGATTTTGATGTGACTGATAAACTGTCTATTGGTATTCAGTCCAAGGGATCTATCCGGGAGCAAAAAACACCGGGTACATTTAACCGTTCTAATGATGTAGTGAATGGGAACTATTCCAGAGAGTTCGATATCAATCCATTTTCTTATGCATTGAATACCAGTAGAACGATCACCCCTTATGATGAGAATGGCGATCCTGAATATGTGAGAATGAACTATGCGCCTTTCAACATTATGGAGGAGTATAAAAACAACTATATCAATTTGGATTTGTTGGATTTATCTGTTCAGGGTGATTTAGGCTATAAGCTTACCAAACATTTGGAATATAAATTTACCGGATCGATGCGCTATGTGAAATCATCAAATGAGCACATCATAAAGGAGGGATCCAATGTGGTTGGAGCTTATAACGCTGGTGTTGATGATCCAGTTATTTCTGGAGCCAACAGATACCTTTGGAAGGATATTTCTCTTCCCAATTCGAGAAAAATCTCAGTTTTGCCGAATGGGGGTTTCTATAACAAAGAAACCAATACAATGAAGAATTTTTACTTCAGAAATATGTTGAACTACAACAGAACTTTTGATGAGATTCATTCTGTAAATGTGATGTTGGGACAGGAACTGAAGTATGTTGATCGCCAAAATGACTTTTTTAATGGATATGGTTACCAGTACAACAGAGGAGGAACAGTCTTTACTGATCCTAACATTATGAAGTCAACCAATGAGTCCGGATTTTCTTATTTCGGGATGCAGGAATTTAGAGACCGATTTGTTGCAGGTTTTGCAAATGTTGCTTATTCGTATATGGGTAAATATACCTTCAACGGTACTGCTCGTGTGGATGGTTCTAACCAATTGGGACAATCGAAAAGCTCAAGATATTTGCCAACCTGGAACCTTTCCGGGAAATGGAATGCTAAAGAAGAAGCTTTCCTTTATGATGTTGAATGGTTGTCTAATCTTTCATTCAGAGGAACATACGGTTTAACGGCTTCTATGGGACCTGCAAACAATGCTTCAATCGTATACCGAAATACAATTACAACGACTCCTTACGATTCGGAAAGACAGAATGCCATGTATATTGAATCCTTGGAGAATTCTGAATTGACCTGGGAGAAGCAGTACGAAACCAATATTGGTTTTGATATGGGCTTGTTCAACAGAATCTCTATAAGTGTTGATGCTTATCAAAGAAAAGGATTCGACCTGATTGCATACGTAAGAACATCAGGTATTGGTGGAGAAGGTTGGAAATTTGCCAATTATGCCGATATGACATCCAAAGGGATTGAACTCAGTTTGGGAACCCAAAATATTAAAAGTGAAGATTTTTCATGGTCATCGAATTTAACTTTTGCTTATAATAAAAATGAAATTACCAATCTGAAAAATAAGCCAATGATTTACGATTTGGTAAAAGCTGAGGGTGGTGCAATTCAAGGCGGTCCTGTTCGTGGCTTGTATTCAATTCCATTTGCTGGTTTGGATAATTTAGGTCTACCTCAATTTTACGACAAAGATGGCAATATCACTAAGGAAGTTTATTTCCAGGATGATGCAGTGAGCCATCTTAAGTATGAAGGCACTATCGATCCTAAAGTTACAGGTGGTTTCTCAAACCTTATCAATTACAAGAATTGGAAATTGAATGTATTTTGCAGCTATCAGTTTGGAAACAAGATTCGTTTGTATCCTTCATTCCATGCTTCATATAGCGATATGGATGCCGTTACTAAGGATATGAGAGACAGATGGATGGTGCCTGGTGATGAAGAGTTCACTAATATTCCTGTTATTGCTTCTAAGGATATCTCTGATCGTTATGGTTATGAGTTAGAATCGACTTACAATGCGTATAACTATTCTGATCAGCGTGTTGCCAAAGGGGATTTCATCCGTTTGAAAGAGCTTTCTTTGGAATACAGTATTCCTAAAAACTTTCTAAACAAGTTAGGATTAGAAAGTGCTTCGCTTAAAGCGCAGGGAACCAACTTGTGGTTGTTGTATTCGGATAGTGCCTTGAATGGCCAGGATCCTGAATTTTTCGGAACAGGTGGTGTTGCCCTTCCAGTGCCAAAACAATATACATTCTCGCTTAAATTAGGATTCTAAAACTAAAGAAAATGAATAAACAATTATTATATATACTGACTATCGTTGCGACACTGGCTTTTGTGTCGTGTGATAACTATCTGGACACGACTCCTGACAATAGAATGGATTTGGATTCAGATGTTAAAGTGAAAGAGCTGTTGACTAGTGCCTATCCTGTAATGACATATGGTTTGTTTTGTTATTCAATGTCGGATGATGCAGATGACAAAGGGGCGGGGCACATGTCCCTGATCACCAATGAACAGGGCTATTTCTGGGAAGAGTTTACCGATACCAATCAGGACTCGCCTGCTGGCTATTGGGACGAATGTTACAATGCCATTTCTCATGCCAATAAAGCTTTAGAGTATATCGAAAGTCTGAAAGCAGGAGAAGTTATTCCACAATCATATCAAGCCTATTATGGTGAAGCCTTAGTAATTAGAGCCTACTGTCATTTCATGTTGGTCGATCTTTGGGGAAAGTCTTACAATCCTTCTACTGCAGCTACTGATTTAGGTGTACCTTACGTTACAGAGGTTGAGACAGTTGTATTTAAAGACTATAAGCGATTATCCGTTGCTAAAGTTTACGAATTGATTGAAAAAGATCTGGTGGAAGGTCTAAATTATATTGACGATTCAGCATTTGATGTTCCAAAATATCATTTAAATAAAGCAGCAGCAAATACTTTTGCATCACGTTTTTACACAAGAAAAGCGGAATGGCAAAAGGTGGTGGACTATGCTACTGAAGCTTTAGGAAATAACCCATCATCATTCATTAGAGATCATTCTGGAAAATATAGTAATATGGGACTGGATGAGCAGATTACTGAATACTCTAAGGCAACTGAACCTGCAAACTTTATGTTAACGAGTAATGTGACTTATTGGTTCTATTATTTTCAGGCGACATTACGATATGCATATACTTCAAATGTTACAAATTCTGGTATAAAGCAGAAACTATTTGACGAAATTTTTGTAGCTAATGCAAATAATGACTGGAGCCAGGCGAGTGCCAGTTTTGGAGAGGGGGATGACTTTATTTTGAAATGGGGCTATTTCTTTAAAAGAATGGATATTAACTCTGATATAGGTTACTATTATGCGATGACTCCTAAAATTGTTGCTGAAGAAGCTTTGTTTAATAGAATCGAAGCCAATGTTATGCTTAAAAAGTATACTGAGGCTGAGCAGGATCTTGATTTATACTTCCAAAAACGATTAAGCAATTACAGTGAGGAGAATAAAGTGACTGAAGATAAAATAGCCACGGCTTATCAAAACAACTCAAATGCTGACTCTCCGCTTAATCCATGGTATGACTTGGACGAAAAGACCAGAACCTATATGAACTGTGTAATCGATACACGTAGAAGAGAGTTCTATTACGACGGAATGAGATGGTTTGATATCCGTCGTTTTAACCTGAAAGTTGAGCATAATGTTAAAGGAGGAACTCCGGTTACTTTAAACGAGGATGATGCAAGAAAAGTATTGCAGATTCCTGTTACTGCTCAGCAGTTTGGCTTAACACCCAATGCAAGATAGTTTTAGTGTACTAAAAAATTGAAAAACAAATGAAAAGGATATATATATTATTACTAATATCATCTGTTCTATTCTCTTTCTATTCATGCGATAAAGAGGATGACTTACGGGATGAATCTGTTGTGGTTTTAAATGAGGCATTTCAGAATGAACTGGACCTGTGGATTTACGAGAATTTGACAAAGCCATATAATGTAGAGGTTAAGTACAAATGGGACGATAGCGAGATCTCGAATAAGTTTCATGTGACGCCTCCTAAAATGGAGAAAGCAAAAGAATATTTAGAGGCTTATCTCAACTTTTGGATCAAACCTTATGAAGAGGAATCCATAGCAGGAGGAAATCCGGACTTCTTGTACAAGTATATGCCTAAATTGTTGGTGTTAGTTGGAACACCCCAATATAATGAGGATGGTACGATGACTATGGGACAGGCCGAAAGTGGGCGGAAGGTAATCATCTTCGATGTCGATAATTTCGCCAAAGTGGATGTATATGATTCGGATACTCCAGAACAGGTAGCACTAAAGAAAAGAAATCTCATCCTGACTTCGTTTCATACACTGCACCACGAATTTGCCCATATTATGCACCAAACCAAATTCTATTCAAACGAATTCAAGGAAATCTGCAAAGGGGATTATACCGCCAGATGGATGGACATAAGCAATGTTGAAGCACAAACAAAGGGCTTTATCACACCTTACTCTATGTTGAATGAGGATGAGGACTTTGTAGAGATAGTTGCTGGTATGCTCGACCGCTCGAGGTATAGCAATGAGCCACATATCTATAATGTACCTTTAAAGGATTATAACGGTGAATTCACTAACGATTGGGGCGATGTTTCTAACTCAGAATGGGGTAATTTCCTGTACCTTTATATGATGGACTATGAGTTCGACGAGAACTGGAACATGATCATCTTTCGTGCACCTGAAGCAACTGTTGGATATAACAAATTTATCAACAAGGTGGACATTGTTACAACCTACTATAAGGAGAAGTGGGGCGTTGATTTATACAGCCTGCAAAAGAGAATTGAGACAGCTGTAAATACTTTAATTCAATAAATTTTGTATTGAGAAATGAGCATGAGTTGATTTTTATCACACAACTTGTCTGCATTCGTTGTGAAGGGGATGATTTAAATAGGTCTGTTCCGAAGCTGTAAATCATCTCATGTCTCACATCTTGATACTCATATCTAATTTTAAAATTATGAAACGAATATTATATTTTTTAGTATTGATGATTTTCCTCTCATCCTGCGAAAAGGATTTTGAGTATAATTTTGATAAATCGCCGACTGAAAGAATGACTGAGTCGATTGCAGACTTAACAAATCTCTTGTCGGGTTCAGAATATGGTTGGAAAACCACTATCATAAATCGCGGGAAAACGGCTAGTGCCGGCGATTTCTTTGTGATGAAGTTTGCCCCAATAGAAGGAGGATTCTGTGGACAAGTTACCATCGCAAACGGGTTTGATAGTAAAACATCTGAATTTGAGATTTACCATGCAACGGGTGTTGTTCTTAACTTTAACACGTTTAACGAGGTGTTTCATTGGTTGGCAAAACCAACTGAATGGTGGGGTACCGAAACAGGATTAGGTGGTAATATAGAGTATGTTTTCATGAAAAATGAGAATGGAAAACTCACACTTAAAGGCAAGGATAATGAAAAAGAAATGATCCTCGAAAAAGCTGCTGAGCAGGATTGGGACATGACTGATATTCAGAATAATTATGCAAATGTGCAGGCTGTTTTAGCCCGTAACTTTTCTGGAGTAACCATAACCAAAGGCTTTGGAGCTACTGATGAAAAATCATTCTTTGCTAAGTTTCGCGATGTATCGATTACCAATCTTGCTTTGCCCGATAAAAAGGGTCAATTTTTTGGTTTAGCATACCCTGTTGATGGAAAACAAGTAAATTCTGTTGTTGCAAACTTTGTTTTCACTCACGACGAACTAATATTAGCTGAGCCAATATTTATGGGTGCAGACACAGTGGATCGATTTACATATGACAAAGATCTAGACCTTTGGATTATTGGCAATGAAGGTATAGAAGGGTATCTGAGTGGTTTCGATCTTCCTCCAATGGACTCACCACGTGCATTCGACACATTTATAGCAGCGATGGAAAGCCGATGGTATGGATGGCCGATCTACGCTGACGACTTTGATAATCATCCTAAAATTGCTGAATTTTTGGCAGAAATACGTGATAACGTTCCTGAACTTCGGTATCTTCAAATAAATGAACATTGCATACTTAATGGAGAAGATATTGGTCGTGGATTCATGTATATTGGTGATTATGATGGCGACTCAAGACCTTACGTTTTTATACCAGTCGATTATATTAAACAAGGCATAAGCGAAATGAAGATTGTGCGTAATGGAGATGTAATATCCAACATTCCTGATATAAACGATTTACTGGATAATGATCCTCATGTTTCAAAGCTTATGAATGCATTCTTCAACCCACAGGGGTGGAGACTGTATATGCAGCAGGGTGGGTCTGAAGAGTACCCATACTACACGATATGTTTTTACGATATAGAAGATCCTTCTATTAATCTGAGGAAGGTTTTTTAATAGCAGTGTAGAGATATTTATTATTAAAAGATAGGTTGTTATCATTTTTTTTATTGAGATAATAACCTCATGATAAGTTAGTTGGTTGGAGAGTTTTTCTGTTGCATTTCCCCTAAATGCACAGAAAGGCTCTCTTTTCTGGCTTTCTAATTTAAAGACTTTTGCTTGCTCTGCTGGGACAAGGTTGGGGTGCGCCTTCTAATCCTGTCAGGGTTTTTAAACCTGACAGGATTGTAGTTGGAATGTTCAAACAAAGCGGATATGAGCCATTATAGTATCAAAAAAACGCCCCTCTCAGCGCATCTAAGCTGAGAGGGGTGTTCTCTTTTAAGAACCCATATTCCATTAATCGTAGGGCGTTGGCGCTTTAGCTTAGCTGTATTTCTGCATGAGTGATTCGCTTTGTGCTCTTTTTCTTGAAGCAGAACACGTTCTTACTGATTGGGATTTTTTTGTTTTGACATGAGTTGTGAACATATTTT